>NZ_JAHBDB010000044.1:0-222337 GCF_019956105.1 Pseudomonas sp. BF-RE-25 | reverse complement strand
GTGATGCTGATAATCTTGTTGACTATCAGTCTGACTCCACAAGCACCCACACGAATTGCTTGATTCAGTTGTTAAAGAGCGGTTGGTTAAGATCTTTCGTCTCAACCGAGGCGCGCATTCTACAGCGTCCTCTATATCTGTCAAGCGGTTATTTTCAGAAGTTTTCAAAGTTTCCTTTGCAACTTCAACCACTTGCGCTTCCGATCTCTCGTTAGCGGGAGGCGAATTCTACAGCGTTACTCGCTGCTGTCAACACCTCTTTTTCTCCGCTTTCGACCGAGAAGATCGAACCGTCAAAAGAGCCAAACAACACCGCTCTTTCAACTCCTTCTGCGCTTCGATGACCTGAAGCAACTCGCTGTCGAAAACTGCGTAACTCTTTGTTTACCAAGGAGTTTTCCGTTTCGACTGCGCCGGAAGTGGGGCGAATTATAGACTTCCAGAATCTGCCGTCAACCCCTAATTTAGCCTTTCTATCAGGATGCTCAAAATCACTGCTTATATATAGACGCGAACACCTTGAATGCGCAGTATATTGCCCAACACTAGAACAATACGTTCGTTTCCTGCCTTGGACGATGCCACGCAATGAATGACCACCCCCGCAGCCTTGCCTCGACCCTGTTCTCGGTTGGCCTGCTATTGATAGCCATGGCGTCGATCCAGTCCGGAGCCTCCCTGGCCAAAAGCATGTTCCCGGTTATCGGTGCGCAGGGGACAACGACCCTGCGGTTGATTTTCGCCAGCGTAATCATGCTGATACTGCTGCGCCCATGGCGGGCGAAGCTCACAGCGAAATCCTTGCGCACGGTCATTGTCTACGGGATGGCACTCGGCGGCATGAACTTCCTCTTCTATATGTCCCTACGCACTGTCCCATTGGGAATCGCGGTAGCGCTGGAGTTCACCGGGCCGTTGGCGGTCGCTATTTATGCCTCACGTCGCGCGATCGACTTTTTATGGATCGCACTGGCCGCCACCGGGTTGCTGTTGTTGATACCCACGGGAGCCACGACTGCCGGTATCGATCTGGTCGGTGCGGGTTATGCCTTGGGGGCCGGAGTCTGCTGGGCGTTGTACATTCTATTCGGCCAGAAGGCCGGTGCAGACAATGGCGTACAGACTGCTGCACTGGGCGTCATGATTGCCGCACTGTTCGTAGCGCCTATCGGTATTGTGCATGCCGGCGCCGCGCTGCTGACGCCATCGCTGATTCCCATAGCGATCGGCGTCGCCCTGTTGTCCACTGCCCTGCCCTATACGCTGGAAATGGTCGCCCTGACCCGAATGCCAGCCCGCACCTTCGGCACGCTGATGAGTATTGAACCTGCGTTCGGTGCCCTGTCAGGTCTGTTGTTCCTCCATGAATACCTCTCACTGTCACAGTGGATGGCTATCATGTGCATCATTCTGGCTTCCGTCGGTGCAACCATGACCATGGGCAGTGCAACAAAACCTGCGGTTGCGGCGGATTAATACAGGATTTGACGAAGGTCTGGTATTTGCCGCGCAATTAGGCCATGTTTAGGCCCGTAACCCAGTGTCAGACATGGACTTTTCACGATAGGGATATAAGAACGCTTCAAGCTAAAGCGAACACGGCCAGACCCGGGCGCAAAGATCCGGGGACGCTATAAGGACAGCAATGAAACGAATTTTGATACTGATCGCCATACTTGCAATTGCGGGCTGCGCGGCGACTTCGGAAACTCATACCAAACGTGGCAAGAAAGGATTGCATATCAACTGTTCCGGGCTGTCGTCATCCTGGGACAAGTGCTACACCAGCGCAGCTAACTCCTGTGCACCCAAGGGATACAAGGTCATCGCGAAATCAGGGGATGGCGTGGAAGAACCTGGCGATTATCCGTTTGGTCTCAACCCGGCCGGCTATACCAGCCGCAGCATGATCGTCATCTGCAAATAGGCCGCCTCTTCAGGTCCGTGGACCGGCGATCTGACGGCTGATCTCATCGTAACTGGACTTCAGTACCGTGCGCTGGATGTCAGGGGTGGCGAGCATTCGCGCCACAACCAACGCACCGATGCATTGCGACAGAACCGCCCATGCCAGGCTGTCGCTCTCCAGAATCCGCGCCCAACTCTCTTGTAGCCGACAAATCCAGTTCTCCGCCTGCTGCCGGACCAGCACGTCTGAACGGGCTATTTCGGCGCCCAATGCCGGCAAGGCACACCCCGACTCCGGGTGTTCGACATGGGACATGCTCAAATAATGCTTCAGGCAGCGCTCGAGCCTGTCACGGTCCTGATCCGCCCCCAATCGTTCCAGGCTTTGAACCAGCTCACGCTCGACAATTGAAGCGAACAGCTCATCCTTCGACGAAAAGTGGCTGTAGAAAGCCCCGCCACTCAAGCCGATCGCTTTCATCAAGGCATCGACACCGACCGTTGCGAAACCCGACTTCTTCGCCGACAACGCACTGCTTTCCAGCAGCTTCTGTTTGGTTTCCAGTTTGTGATTGGCCGAGTAACGCATTGCCTTGCCCTCTGTATTGATCATCTTGACGCCTGCCGAATCGTAGCATAACGTTCGTTTAGTTAACGATCGTTTAGCAAAGAGAGCACCTCATGAATAATAAGAAGGTCGTACTGGTTGTCGGCGCCGGTGATGCTACTGGTGGAGCTATTGCCAAACGTTTTGCTGAAGAAGGATTTGTCGCCTGTGTCACCCGGCGCAGTGCGGACAAACTCCAGCCATTGGTGGACGCCATCAACGCAGAAGGCGGTGAAGCCCATGGTTTTGCCTGTGATGCGCGCAAGGAAGAGGACGTGATTGCGCTGGTCGAGCAGATTGAAAGCCAGATCGGCCCCATTGAAGCGTTTGTGTTCAACATCGGCGCCAATGTGCCGTGCAGCATTCTCGAAGAAACCGCTCGCAAGTATTTCAAGATTTGGGAAATGGCCTGTTTCTCAGGCTTTCTCAATGCCCGTGAAGTGGCCAAGCGCATGGCCAAGCGTCAGCGGGGCACGATTCTGTTTACCGGCGCGACCGCCGGCCTGCGGGGTGCCGCCGGATTTGCAGCATTCGCCGGTGCCAAGCACGGCATTCGCGCACTGGCTCAAAGCATGGCCCGCGAACTGGGGCCGATGAATATCCACGTTGCCCACGTCGTCGTTGACGGCGCTATCGACACCGACTTTATCCGCGACACCTTTCCCGAGAAGTACGCCACCAAGGATCAGGATGGCATCCTCAATCCCGAACACATCGCCGAGAACTACTGGTACCTGCACAGTCAGCCCCGTGACGCCTGGACCTTCGAGCTGGACCTGCGCCCCTGGAGCGAACGCTGGTAAGCCCTCCCCAATAACAATAATCAGAGCGCATTGAACATGAGCAAAACCGTTGAGTTCTACTTCGACCTCGGCAGCCCTGCCACCTACCTGGCCTATACCCAACTGCCGAAAATCTGCGAGCAGACAGACAGCCAACTGGTGTACATCCCGATGCTGCTGGGCGGCGTTTTCAAAGCCACCGGCAACGCCTCCCCCGCGACCATTCCGGCCAAGGGCCTCTATATGTTTCAGGACCTGGACCGCTACGCCAAACGTTATGGCGTGCCACTGAAGTTCAATCCGCACTTTCCCATTAATACATTGATGCTGATGCGCGCCGTCACTGGCATGCAGTTACGCCATCCCGAACGCTTTCAGGCATTCATCGACTGCCTGTTTAAAGCGCTTTGGGTCGAGGGACGCAGCCTCGATGACCCGGCGACCGTCGCTTCAGTGTTGACGCAGAACGGCTTTGACCCCAACGAAGTGCTGGCCCTGACCGCCGATGAAGACGTCAAGGCAGCGCTCAAGGACAACACCGAGAAAGCGGTGCAACGCGGCGTGTTCGGCGCCCCCAGCATGTTCGTCGATAACCAGCTGTTTTTCGGCCAGGATCGACTGGACTTCGTCATTGAAGCCCTGCGTTAAATCTCGATGACCAACCGCCCCTGAGCCGCTCCGCAAACCAGCAGCTCATGGGCGGCCTCGGCGGTTTGCAGAGTGAACGCCCGAGGATCCATTAACGGCTTCAGCTTGCCCGCCTCGATCAAGAGAGCCGCCTCACGAAGAATCTCCCCGTGACGCTCGCGCCCCATGCCGGTGAGTAACGGCAATAACGTAAACACGCCGGAATAGGTTGCGCCACGAAACGAGAGCGGCGCCAAACTGTGCTGCCCCCAACCGAGGCAACTCAACACATGACCGTGATAAACCCGTACAGCCTTGAATGACGCATCCAGGGTCTCACCGCCCACCGTGTCGTAGACGATATCGAAGCCCTCCCCATCCGTGTGTTGCGCTACATATTCCTCGACCGAAGACTGGCGATAGTCGATAAACGTCGCACCGAAGCCTTCGATGATTGCCTGATGCCTGGCAGAACCGGTGGCAAACACCTGGGCACCGAAGGCGCGGGCTATTTGCACCGCCACATGCCCCACACCACCCGCACCGCCATGAATCAGCACCTTCTGCCCCGCACGCACCCGCGCCCGGTCCACTAACCCTTCCCACGCCGTAATCAACACCAACGGCAACCCCGCCGCCTCACGCATACTCAAATTGCCTGGCTTGCGCGCCAGCAGTCTGGCATCGATTGCTGCGTACTCCGCCAACGAACCCTGCACCCCGCCAATGCCGGTGGCCATGGCATAAACCTCATCGCCCGGCAGCCATCCACTGACCCCCTCCCCCAACGCCTCGATAGTTCCCGCCAGATCAACGCCCAACACCGCCGGCAATGACTGACGCGCGTGGGCGGCCTGGCCCGAACGGATTTTTCCGTCCAGTGGATTTACCCCGCTGGCTTTGATCCGGACCAATACCTGCCCTGCTTCCGGCACCGGCCGTTGAATGGAAACCAAGCGTAGCGGCGCGTTGGCCGAGTCGACAATCAGAGCGTGCATTTCAAGTGAGTCAGTCATTTCGCATATTTCCGTCAGAGGTGGCTGTGGGATAAATCTTCGGCCAACCGACTCATGCTGATAAGACGCCAAATAGCTATAGTGACCATGCCTATCCGGCATCAATGAGAACTCCCGTGGACAAACTCAATGCAATGGCGATCTTCGTAAGGGTCGTCGAACGCGGCAGCTTTTCTGCCGTTGCCCGAGAGATGCAGACCAGCCAGCCCACCATCAGCAAAGTGCTCAAGGCGCTGGAGACCGGACTGGGCGGAAAACTGATTGCACGCAGCACCCGCCAGCTTTCCCTGACGGATGAAGGTCAGCGGTACTACGACGAATGTCGACAAATCCTCGCAGCCGTCGATGCGGCCGAGCACAGTTTCCAGTCCGACAGGGAGCGCATTGCCGGTCACCTGCGCATCGGCTCATCGGTCAGCTTCGGGCGTTTGCAGATTGCCCCGCGCCTGGCGCAATTCCTTGAGCGCCATCCCGACATAGAAATCGACCTGCAACTGAGTGATCAAAACCAGGACCTGGTCAGCGAAGGACTGGACGTCACCTTCAGAATCGGCGAACTGAATGACAGCGGCCTGATCGCCCGTCACATCGGCACCACCCACCGCGTAACTGTCGCAGCGCCCGCCTACCTCAAAAAACACGACCAACCGCACACACCGGCAGAACTGAGCGGGCACAACTGCCTGCAGTTCAATCTGTTGAACAGTCAGAATCTATGGGTTTTCGAGAAAAACAATCAACGCCACGAGGTGCGGATCAAGGGCAATGCGCAAAGCAACAACTCGGAGGCAATCCGCGAGATGGTGCTGGGGGGACTGGGGATTGCGTTGTCGCCGGTGTGGCTGTTCAGCGAAGACTTGAAAGCCGGGCGGGTGACTGCGATTTTGCAGGACTACACCGCGCAGTCACTGCCGATGCATGCTGTGTCCCCGGCGAATCGTCGCCAATCCGCCAGGGTCAAAGCCTTTGTCGACTACATGAGCCAGGCGCTGGAAGCAGCGCCTGAACTCAAGCCGATCAGATAGCAGCAGTTCGAGTGTTCAGCCACTCAAGGGCTGCACCGTCGACCAGCGGGCTCAAGCGTTCGCGCACTTCGGCGTGATACGCGTTGAACCACTGTTTTTCGTCCTGAGTCAGCAACGACGGTTCCAGGCAGCGCGTGTCGATCGGGCACAGGGTCAGGGTTTCGAATTTCAGGAACTCACCGAATTCGCTCTTCCCCGCTTCACGGTTCAACACCAGGTTCTCGATCCGCACGCCCCAGCGACCCGGACGGTAGGTGCCCGGCTCGATGGAGGTGATCATGCCCGGCTGCATCGCGGTTTGCGGCGCAGCAGCAGCTTGATAGGCAATCACTTGCGGGCCTTCGTGAACGTTGAGGAAGTAGCCGACGCCGTGCCCGGTGCCGTGACCGTAATCAACGTTTTCCGCCCAGATTGGCGCACGGGCGATAGAGTCCAGCAACGGCGACAAAATGCCCCGAGGGAATTGCGCACGGGACAGCGCAATGACGCCCTTGAGCACTCGCGTGCAATCGCGCTTCTGCTCAGCGGTTGGCGTACCGACCGGCACCATCCGCGTGATGTCGGTGGTGCCGCCCAGGTATTGGCCGCCGGAGTCGATCAGCAACAGACCGTCGCCCTCGATCACCGCGTGCTCTTCTTCGGTCGCGTGGTAATGCGGCATCGCCCCGTTGGCGTTGAACGCGGCAATGGTGTTGAAACTCAACGACACGTAATCCGGACGACGCGTACGCGCTGCGGTCAGGTGTTCGTCGATGGTCAGTTCGGTGATGCGTTCACGGCCCCACGCCGACTCCAGCCAGGCGAAGAATTCGCACAGCGCCGCGCCATCCTGCTCCATGGCCTTACGGATATG
The DNA here is from genome assembly GCF_019956105.1 of Pseudomonas sp. BF-RE-25. Classification (NCBI taxonomy): domain Bacteria; kingdom Pseudomonadati; phylum Pseudomonadota; class Gammaproteobacteria; order Pseudomonadales; family Pseudomonadaceae; genus Pseudomonas; species Pseudomonas sp. BF-RE-25. The sequence continues at coordinate 215,519 of NZ_JAHBDB010000044.1, read as the reverse complement.
CTCGGCATCGGCCAGGCTTTTCTGCGATTTGGCCAATGTCGTCGGGTTCAGGCCTTCGACCAGTTTCACGCCGCTGTTCAGGTTATCCAGCAAACCGGCGGTGACGCGTGCCGGATCGACTTGCAGGCTCGAGCCGCTCGGCACTGCGCGCAAGGCGTCGGCCACTTCGCTGTAATCGCGCAGGGTCACGCCGTCCTTTTCGAGGACCGCGCGCAGCTCGGCGCTGACTTTGCTCAAGGCCACGAACAGGGTTGCCTGTTGTTGGTTGATCAAGGCGAAAGAGACGAACACCGGATTGAACGACACATCGCCGCCGCGCAGGTTGAACAGCCAGGCGATGTCGTCGAGGGTGGCAATGAAATGCCAGTCGGCGCCACGCTCTTTCAACACCTCGCGCAGGTTGGCGAGTTTTTCGCCACGGCTGACTGTCGCCTGAGGCGGCAGGTGCTGATAGATCGGCTCGTTCGGCAACGTCGGACGATCGCTCCAGACTTCGCTCAACAGATCGATGTCAGTGCGCAAACGGGCGCCGCGCTCTTCGAGCTTGCTTCCCAACGTACGTGCCGAGGCCACGGCCATCACCGCACCGTCTACCGCGACGACGCCGCCTTCAGGGGTTTGCTCGGCCAGCCAGTCCAGCGGGCTGGGTTGACCCGGTTGCAGCTTGACCAGTTCGATGCCGCTGCCTTTAAGCTCCTTGGTCGCTTGCTCCCAATAACGGCTGTCGGCCCAGACGCCGGCAAAATCCGGCGTGACGATCAGCGTGCCCACCGAGCCATGAAAGCCCGACAGCCATTGCCGTCCTTGCCAGTAGCCCGGCAGGTATTCCGACAGGTGCGGATCGGCCGACGGCACCAGCAGGGCGTGAATGCCCTCCCGGCTCATCAGCTTGCGGGTGTGCGCCAGGCGCTCGGGCACCGATCCATTGATCGAAGGCTGCGTACTCATCATGTCTCCTGCTAATCACTTCATCATTATTGTTGAGTGCCGATCAACGTCGGCACTTGAGGCCTTATTGCCAGAATGCCGGGGCACTGGCGCAGGCCGCTTTAATCAGTTGTGCCGCCTGGTCGATGTCCTGCTCGGTAGTGAAACGCCCCAGGCTCAAGCGAATGGTGCGGCTCGCCGAGCGGGCGTCATGCCCCAGTGCCAGCAGCACATGAGACGGCGCATTGCTCGCGGAATTACAGGCCGAGGTCGCAGAAAACGCAATCGATGCGCTCAACGCCGCGGAGTTGAACTCGCCTTCACTGAAGGTCAGGCTCAAAGTATGAGGGATGCGCTGGGTCGCGCTGCCATTGAGGCGCACGCCGGGAATGCCCGACAGGTGTTCGAGCAAGCGCTCGCGCAGGCGCGCAATCGTGGCTTTCTCTTCATCGAACAGTTGCGCGGCCAAGGCGAACGCCACGCCCATGGCGGCAATCTGGTGAGTCGCCAGGGTCCCGGAACGCAAGCCACCTTCATGGCCGCCCCCGTGAATCTGCGCCTGCAAACGCTGTTGCGCGCGAGGCCCGACATACAGCGCGCCGATGCCTTTGGGACCGTAGATCTTGTGCGCCGAGAACGACATCAGGTCCACCGGCAATTGCGCCAGGTCGATGGCCACTTTCCCCGCGCCCTGGGCCGCATCGACATGGAACAACGCCTCGCGGGCCCGCACGACCTCGCCGATGGCGGCGATGTCATTGACCGTGCCCAACTCGTTGTTGACCAGCATCAGCGACACCAGAAAGGTGTCCTCGCGCATCGCTTCGCTGACCGCTTGCGGGGTAATCAGACCTTGCGCGTCGGGCACCAGATACGTCACGGCAACACCGGCATCCTGCAATTGCCTTGCGGTGTCGAGAATCGCCTTGTGTTCGATCTGGCTGGTGATGATGTGCCCGCCGGACACCCCGCGAGCCTGGGCCACGCCCTTGAGGGCGAGGTTATTCGATTCGGTGGCGCCGGAGGTCCAGACGATCTGGTCGGCTTGCGCCCCTACCAGCCCGGCGACTTGCTGTCGCGCCTGCTCGACCGATTGCCGGGCCTGTTGGCCGAATGCATGGGAGCTGGACGCAGGATTGCCGAAGTTCCCGGCAAACCCCAGACACTCGACCATGACCTTGATGACCCGCTCGTCCACCGGCGTGGTGGCGGCGTAGTCGAAATACAACGGACGTTTATTCATAAAAGACTCGCAGAGCTTGTTCCGGGATCAGGTGCTGGCAACCCGTGCGCCAGCAATACCTGATCGGATGCGTTAAGAAAGTACGACTTCACTTGAAAGTGCGTAGGAACGCTCCTGAAGTCGAGCTTAACAGGCATCGGGCAACCGGTTGAAGCAATGCGTCAGCTAAAGCTTTCCAGCATCAACGGATACAGCGAAACCACCAGCAACGCGGCCATGCCCCAATTGAACACGCGCAACCAGCGGCGGTCCTTGAGCACGTTGCGCAGCAGCGTGCCGCACGCAGCCCAGACGCCGACGCTCGGCAGGTTGATCAGGGCGAAAACCGCCGCAATCACGATGACGTTGGTGAAATAGCCCTGCATCGGCGTGTAGGTGCTGATGGCACCGATGGCCATGATCCAGGCCTTGGGGTTGACCCACTGGAATGCGGCCGCGCCGAGGTAGCTGATCGGTTTGCTTTCACCGTTCTCGCCGTCGGATACCGGCCCGGAATGCGCGATTTTCCACGCCAGGTACAACAAATACGCCGCGCCAACGTAGCGCAGCACGGTGTAGAGCAACGGATAGCTTTGAAACACTGCACCCAGACCAAAACCCACCGCCACCACCAGGACGAAGAACCCGCAGGTAATGCCAAGCATGTGGGGGATGGTGCGGTTAAAGCCGAAGTTCACGCCCGATGCCAGCAACATCGTGTTGTTCGGGCCGGGGGTGATCGAGGTAACGAGAGCGAACAGGGCGAAGCCCAGCAGCAGATCGAGCGAGAGCGTCATTGGTGGCAGTCCGTCAGGGTCATTCAGGTATTGACCCTATCGCACGCCTGCCGGGAAACCCATGGACAGTTGGGTGAAACTTCGAGCAGTACAGTCGCTCAGCTTGGGCGACCGTGCAGTTGAACAGTGCGCTCGGCGTTCATTTCGCCTTGTTTGTCGAAGCTGAAGGATTTCTGTGGCTGACCGAGCAATTCAGCTTTTTTCGCGTGGTATTCATCGAAGGACAAACCGCGACGATTCAGCGATTCCAGTGCCAGTTCACGGGTTTCCTCGGCGGTGTAGGGCCGCAGTTCCGGGGATACGTGGCTGGCACATCCGGCGAGAACGGAGACGGCGAGCAGCAGGAAAGTGGCGAGTAGAGGTTTCATGGTCTGGCGTCCTGGCATCTGGGTTCGGGGCAATGAACACAGGCTACTCGCGCCTTTGAATGGGCAGAAATCAACGCTCTCGATAGTGGGTATTGAAGCCGAATTGCCCCACCTTGTAGGAGCCGGCTTGCCGGCGATGACGACCGTAAGAACACCGTATGACTCTCGGGCCTCATCGCCGGCAAGCCGGCTCCTACAAGGGACGTGCATATTTCCTAATGATCTATAAATATCTTTCAATGATCTTTTGAGGAATAACAAACAGCCTTTATAACAACCCCATCGCCTTACACAACTGTTGCCCACGCAACTGTTTGCCAGGCAACAGTCATTCAACAAACAGTCCTTAAAATCGAACAGCACGCAGTCATCAATGCGCTGCAAGCCACGTAAATCGTGGGCTCGAAGGATTGGTACATCTCTTGCTCAAGCCCTGTGACTACTCACTGCTCGCTGAGCAACTGTTTAAAAAGGAACTGATCATGTCGCGTCCATTGAAAGTCGTTGCCCTCTCCGGCGGTACCTGGCGTCCGTCCCGCACGTTGGTGCTGACCCAGGCGCTGTTGGCCGAACTGGCCGGGCAATTGCCGATCGAGAGCAAGCTGATCGAACTGGGCGACATCGCCCGGCCACTGGGCGCAGCCCTGTCGCGCCAGGAGCTGAGCGCCGACATCGAAGCCGAGCTGCAAGCCATCGAAAACGCTGACCTGCTGATCGTCGCCGCGCCGGTTTATCGCGGTTCCTATCCGGGCCTGCTTAAACACCTCTTCGACCTGATCGACTTGAACGCGCTAATCAATACGCCGGTGTTGCTCGCCGCCACCGGTGGCAGCGAACGGCATGCGCTGGTGCTCGATCACCAACTGCGCCCGCTGTTCAGTTTCTTCCAGGCGCTGACCCTGCCGATCGGTGTCTACGCCACCGAGGCCGATTTCGCCAATTACCAAATAACCAGTGAGCCCTTGAAGGCCCGCATTCGCCTTGCTGCAGAACGCGCCGCGCCGTTGTTCGGCGTGCACCCCAAAAATCTGCTGAAAATCGCTTAAGGATCTTTTCATGGATGTTTTCTGGTTTCTGCCGACCCACGGCGATGGCCATTACCTGGGCACCACCCAGGGCGCTCGCCCGGTAACGCTCAACTATTTGAAACAAGTCGCGCAGGCCGCCGACAGCCTCGGCTATCACGGCGTGCTGATTCCCACCGGGCGTTCCTGCGAGGATTCCTGGGTCATCGCTTCGGCGCTGGTGCCGCTGACCGAACGCCTGCGCTATCTGGTGGCAATTCGTCCGGGGATTATTTCGCCGACGGTCTCGGCGCGTATGGCCGCGACACTGGATCGTCTGTCCAACGGCCGCTTGCTGATCAACGTGGTCACCGGTGGCGACCCGGACGAAAACCGTGGCGACGGGATCTTCCTCGACCACAGCGAGCGTTATGAAGTCACCGACGAATTCCTGCAGATCTGGCGTCGCGTGCTGCAAGGCGAAGCGGTGGACTTCGAAGGCAAACACCTGCAAGTGCAAAACGCCAAGGCCCTTTATCCGCCGGTGCAGAAACCCTATCCACCGTTGTACTTCGGTGGTTCCTCTGAAGCCGCCCATGAACTCGCCGCCGAGCAGGTCGATGTCTATCTGACCTGGGGCGAACCACCGGCCGCCGTCGCGGAAAAACTCGCTGATGTGCGTGAGCGCGCAGCACGCAACGGGCGCACGGTGAAGTTCGGGATTCGCTTGCACGTGATCGTTCGCGAGACGGCCGAAGAGGCGTGGAAAGCCGCCGACAAACTGATCGAGCACATCAGCGACGAGACCATCGCCGCCGCGCAAAAGTCGTTCTCGCGCTTTGACTCCGAAGGCCAGCGGCGCATGGCGGCGCTGCATGACGGACGTCGCGACAACCTGGAAATCGCCCCCAACCTGTGGGCCGGTGTCGGCCTGGTGCGCGGCGGTGCCGGCACGGCGCTGGTGGGTGACCCGCAGCAAGTGGCGGCGCGGATCAAGGAATACGCGGACCTGGGGATCGAGAGCTTTATCTTCTCCGGTTATCCGCACCTTGAAGAGGCGTATCGCTTTGCCGAGCTGGTGTTCCCGCTGTTGCCTGAACCGTACGCGAGCCTGGCGGGGCGTGGCGTGACCAACCTCACCGGGCCGTTTGGCGAAATGATCGCCAATGATGTGCTGCCCGCCAAAGCCACGGCCTGACCCACCTACTACCTGTAGGAGCGAGGCTTGCCCGCGAAAGCGTCCGGACATTCAAAATGGATGTTGGCTGATACGACGCTTTCGCGGGCAAGTCGGACCGCCGCACCGCTCGCTCCTACAGGGAATCGGTGTTGAATTTATTGAGGAACCCCGCGTGACTGCCAAGCCGCTAAGCGCCCTGTTATCCCCCCTGCAAACCGCCCGCCAGTTGGCCGCCGAGTTTGCCTTGACCGCGGTCGAGCGCGACGAACGTGGCGGTACGCCGAAAGCCGAGCGTGACGCCCTGCGCCAAAGCGGTCTGCTCGCGTTGAGCATTCCCACCCAGTACGGCGGCCTCGGCGCCAGCTGGAGCGAAACCCTGACCATCGTGCGCGAATTCGCCAAGGTCGACAGTTCGATTGCCCACGTCTTCGGCTTTCATCACCTGATGCTCGCCACCGTGCGCCTGTTCGCCCGACCCGAGCAGTGGCAGCCGTGGTTCGAACAGACCGCACGCAAGAACTGGTTCTGGGGCAATGCCCTCAACCCGCTGGACACCCGCACCGTGGTGAAAAAACTCGGTGGCTGGCGCGAGTTTTCCGGCAAGAAAAGTTTCTGCTCCGGCGCCAGCGATTCGGAAATGCTGATCGCCTCGGCGGTGGATGAAAGCGCCGGCGGCAAGCTGTTGATTGCGGCCATCCCCAGCGGTCGCAGCGGCATCACCCTGCACAACGACTGGAACAACATGGGCCAGCGCCAGACCGACAGCGGCAGCGCTTCGTTCGAGCGGGTGCGCGTGGAAGAATCGGAATTGCTGCTCGATCCGGGTCCGCTGAGCACACCGTTCGCCTGCCTGCGGCCATTGATCGCGCAGCTGACATTCACGCACATGTTCCTCGGCATCGCCGAAGGTGCCTTCGAAGAAGCGCGGCAATACACCCTCACCGAAACCCGCCCGTGGCACAAATCCAGCGCTCAGGATGTGCGTCAGGACCCGTATGTGCTCGGCCATTACGGCGAATTCTGGGTTGCGCTCGAAGGCGTTCGCTTGCTGGTGGAACGCGCCGCCGACTTGCTCGACAAGGCTTGGGCGAAAGGCCCGAACCTCAGCGCCGAAGAACGTGGACACCTCGCCACCGCGATTGCCACGGCCAAGGTCGCCGCCACGCGCAACGGCCTCGAACTCTGTAGCCGGCTGTTCGAAGTGACCGGTGCGCGCTCGACTCACGCCTCACTGCGCCTGGACCGCCACTGGCGCAACCTGCGCACGCAAACCCTGCACGACCCGGTGGATTACAAACTCCATGAACTGGGCGACTGGGCGTTGAACCAGTCCCTGCCGATTCCGACTTTCTATTCATAGCCTTCTCATGGAGCCTGCCCCCATGCAACTGCTGACCTTACCGCCCTCGCCCGCCCTGGCCACGTCGATCCGCGCCACCGCGCAAGTGTTCGAAGACCCGAAATCCCAGGCCTTGCTCGCGCATTTGCAACAGGTCGCGCCGAGTGAAGCCAGCGTGCTGATCATCGGCGAAACCGGCACCGGCAAGGAGCTGGTGGCGCGGCATATCCACAACCTCAGCGCCCGGCGCAACCGCCCGTTTGTGGCCGTCAACTGCGGCGCGTTCTCTGAATCCCTGGTCGAGGCCGAGTTGTTCGGCCACGAAAAAGGTGCGTTCACCGGTGCCTTGAGCGCCAAGGCCGGCTGGTTCGAAGAGGCCGACGGCGGCACCTTGTTCCTCGATGAAATCGGTGATCTGCCGATGGCGATTCAGGTGAAGTTGCTGCGGGTGTTGCAGGAGCGCGAAGTGGTGCGCCTGGGTTCGCGCAAAAGCATTCCAATCAACGTGCGCGTGCTGGCGGCGACCAACGTACAACTGGAAAAAGCCATCAACGCCGGGCATTTCCGCGAGGACCTGTATTACCGCCTCGACGTGGTCAGCCTGGAACTGAGCCCGCTGCGTGATCGCCCCGGCGACATCCTGCCGCTGACCCGTCACTTCGTCGAAGCCTACAGTCAGCGCCTCGGCTACGGCACCATCACCATCAGCAAGGAAGCCGAACTGAAACTGCGCAGTTACAGTTGGCCGGGCAACATCCGCGAACTGGAAAACGTCATTCACCACACCTTGCTGATCTGCCGTAACGGCGTGATCGAGCGCGATGACCTGCGTCTGTCTAACATGCGCATCGAGCGTCAGGACGATTACCACAGCCAGCTCGACGATTCACCGGAAGCCTTGCTCGACCGCGCGTTTCAAAAGCTGTTCGAGGAACAGGCCGGCGCGCTGCACGAGAAAGTCGAGGACGCCTTGCTGCGCGCGGCTTACCGTTTCAGCCATTACAACCAGGTGCACACCGCCGCACTGCTGGGTTTGAGCCGCAACGTCACACGCACGCGCCTGATCAAGATCGGCGAACTGGCGGTGAACAAGCGCCGGCCCACGGAAAACGTGCAGGGCGAGCGCTTGATGCAGCTGTCGATTTAGCCCACTAAATTGCAATGCAGCGCGTTGTCGTGGCTGCGTTCCAGGCTGTGCAGCACCTGGAACGAGCCGAACGTCACGGTTTTCGCCTGATGGGCGCGGATCAGTTGCCAGAAATCCTGCTCGCCGCTTTCAAAACCCTGAAACGCGGCTTCCCCCGCCTCACGCGTTTGCCATTGCAGGTAATTGAGCACCCGCCGGCCATCGTCGCTGGCCTGGATGCTCGCACTGAGAAAACCGCTGTAACGCTGGGCCAGGCGTTCGGTCTGTAACGACAGCGCCGACACCAGGGCGGACTGTTGATGGGGTTCGATCTCGAATTCGATCAATTGGGTGAAGCTTCGATTTTTCTCTGGCGCTTGCATGAAGAGTCCCCACTGACGTGTAAGCCGGATCTTGCGATCCGAAGGCCTGCAGGGTAAAACCTCGAGTTAACTAGAGGTCAAGGGACATTTTTCACATGATCACCTCGCAACAACTGCATAAAGAACTCACCGTCGGCCAAGTCGCCGCCCGCAGCGGCGTGGCGGTCACGGCGCTGCATTTTTATGAAGCCAGGGGTTTGATCAAAAGCACGCGCAATCAGGGCAACCAGCGGCGCTATCCGCGTGAAGTGTTGCGGCGGGTGGCGTTGATCAAAGTGGCGCAGCGCTTGGGGATTCCGCTGGCGGAGATTGGCGAGGCGTTAAAAACCCTGCCGGATAACCGCGCGCCAACGGCGGCGGACTGGAAGGTGTTGTCGGCGCAATGGCGCCGGGAGCTAGATGAGCGAATCAATCAGTTGACCTTGCTGCGGGACACGCTCAACGGCTGCATCGGCTGTGGGTGTTTGTCGATGGAGGCGTGTCCGTTGCGTAATTTTGGTGATGTGTTGGGTGATCGGGGGCCGGGGGCGCAGCTGTTGGAATCTGGGACAGATCCGGAATAAGCGGCGCGGCCATCGCCGGCAAGCCGGCTCCTACAGGATTTGCGTAGTTTTCGAATAACACGCGCCCCCTGTAGGAGCTGGCTTGCCAGCGATGGCGTCCTCAAAATGGCTGAAGATTAGAACCCCGGCGCAATCTGCCCTTTATAACGGGTCAAGATGAACTGCCGCACTTCATCGGAATTCAACGCTTTGGCCAGTTTCTGCAAACCCGGGTCGTTGATGTTGTCCGGGCGGGCCACCAGGAATTCGATGTACAGGCTCTTGCCCTTCTCGACGATCAACGCGCTGTTGGTGTCGATCCCCGCTTCCAGAGCGTAGTTGGCAAACACGAACGCCAGGTCCACCTGACTCACCGAACGCGCCAGCAACGCACCTTCCAGTTCACGAATTTTCAAATGCTTAGGGTTTTCGGCGATGTCGCGCTGAGTCGCCAGGGTGTTGCTCGGGTCCTTGAGTTTGATCAGCCCGGCCTCGTGCAGCAGCACCAGTGCGCGGCCAGTGTTCACCGGGTCGTTGGGGATGGAAACCGTGGCACCATCCTTCAGTTCGGCGATGTTTTTGATCTTGGTCGAATAGGCCCCGAACGGTTCGATGTGCACACCGACCACCGGCACCAGATCGGTGTGACGGGTCTTGTTGTAGTCATCGAGAAACGGCCGGTACTGGTAATAGTTGGCGTCGAGGTTCTTCAGGGCAAGCTGCTGGTTGGGCTGGATGAAGTCAGTGAAGACCTTGATGTCCAGGTCCACGCCTTCCTTGGCCAGGGTGGGTTTGACGAACTCGAGGATCTCCGCGTGCGGCACCGGCGTGGCGCCGACGGTGAGTTTTTCGTTGGCGTGAACGCTCAACGACACAAGGGCAGCCAGAATGGCCAAGGTCTTTTTCATGTTGTGCTCCTAGGCAGATAGAGTGGCCGTCGTGGGGCGGACGTAAGGCCTGAGTTTTTTTGTTGAGTCGAATGTTTATCGTCGGCTGTAGCGCGCCACCAATCGGTCGCCGGTCATTTGCAGGGCCTGGACCAGGATCAGCAAAAGCACCACGGTGACCACCATCACGTCGGTCTGGAATCGCTGGTAGCCGTAGCGGATCGCCAGGTCGCCCAGGCCACCGCCACCAATCACCCCGGCCATCGCCGTGTAATCCACCAGCACGATTGCGGTGACGGTGACCGCCGCCAGCAACCCGCCACGAGCCTCGGGCAACAAGGTGTGGCGGATGATTTGCCAGGTGGTGCCGCCCATGGCCTGGGTCGCCTCCACGACGCCGCGATCGACTTCGCGCAAGGCGGTTTCCACCAGCCGCGCGAAGAACGGCGTGCAGCCAACCACCAGCGGCGGAATGGTCCCCGGCACGCCCAGCGAAGTGCCGACCAGCAGCGTTGTCAGTGGAATCAACACAATCAGCAAAATGATGAACGGCAGCGAACGCAGCATGTTCACGATCACCGACAACACCCGGTAAACGCCGATGGCTTCGTGCAACTGGCGCTTGCCGGTGAGGAACAGCACCACCCCCAGCGGCAACCCCAGCAGCACGGTAAAACCGAGGGCGGCACCGAGCATGCTCAAGGTGTCGAGACAGGCCTGGCCAATGTCCGCCCAGTAAATGTTTTTGAACCATTCGGCCATGATCAGGACCAGTCGTGACGCGGCGGTTTAACGCCGTTGAGCAGCCAGTTGCCGACCACGTGGTATTTCCAGCGCACCGGGTCATGCAGGGTGTGCACCCGTGCGTTGCGCCAGTGCCGGTCGAAGTTGTGCTTCTTCAAGGTCGAACGGGTGCCACCGAGTTCGAACAGTTTGTTGGTGGCTTCGATGGCGATTTCGGTGGTCAGCACTTTGGCTTTGGCCACCGCGAGGGACGCTCGGGCGACGTTGTCTTCATTGGGTGCCGGGCGCGCCGCATCCAGCGCCCAACCGGCGCGTTCCAGCAAGGCTTCGGCAGCTTCCAGGCGAATCTCCAGGCCACCGACCTGAATGATGGTCAGCGGATCTTCACTGGCCTTTTCAACACCCGCATCAATCCATGGCCGGGCGAATTGCTGCACGAAGGCGATGGTGTCACGCAGCGCTGCGCGGGCGATGCCGGCGTCGATGGCGGCGGTGGTCAATTGCGCGAACGGGCCGGCCAGAGTCGGGCTTTCATAGGAACGATACGTCGGGAACACGTTGAATGCCGGGACGTGCAGGTCCTCGGCCAGCACCGTGCCGCTGGACGTGGTGCGCTGACCGATGCTGTCCCAGTCGTCGACGATCACCAGCCCTGGGGTGCCGCGTTCGACGAAGGACAACTGGCCCCTCTGCTCTTCATCCAGCGCCAGCACCGCCAGCCAATGGGCGTAGAGCGAACCGGTGCAATAACCCTTGCGACCGTTGATCACATGCCCGTCGCCATAACGGCGAACGGTCGCCTGAATGTCCTGCACGTTTTTGCCGCCGGTTTCCGACAGCGCATTGGCAAAGCGATGACCTTGCAGCGCCAGGCCGAAGAAATGTGCCTGCTGCTCGGGCGTGCCTTGCAGGCGGATGTCTTCCAGCAGGCAATAGTGGTTTTGCGGGATCTGCCCCAGGGACGGATCGGCCGCCGAGATGATCGCAATGACCTGCGCCAGCACCGCGTAGGACACCTGCGCGCCACCAAATTCCTTTGGAACGCTGATGCCCCACAAGCCACTGTTGGAATACAGGTCGACGATCTCGGCGGGCACCTGGCGCGTACGGTCGCGCTCGGCGTCCTGCTCCAGCAAGACCTCGGCGACGCGCTCGGCCACACGCAAGGCTTCGGCTTCATCGGCGATCCGATGGGCGGCCGGCGGGTTGATCGGATAAACGGCAGATTCAGGCATACAAGTCTCTCGGCAACAGTGTTTACCGGAGGACATTGCAGCTTCTGTGCCTGACCGCCCGGCCCTGTGTTTTCGGGCAGTTTCGGGGGGTTTCAACGGTTATTCAGTGAGAAACCCGAGCATTCTGCTGCTTCACTGTTTATGGCCGAACAGTGGCGCTGCTGCTCGTCGGGCACTCGGATGTGTAAAAGGCGCTGGCCTATAGTTATCCGGTCGGAAACCGGCGAAGGACTACCTTCAATTCAACAATAGACAGGGAGAATCGTCATGAGCGTCAAACCCATTCCAGAGGGTTATCACAGCATCACCCCTTATCTGGGCATTCAAAAAGCGGTCGAAGCCATCGAGTTCTACAAGAAAGCCTTCGGCGCGACCGAAGTCATGCGCCTGTCCATGCCCGACGGCAGCATCGGCCACGCCGAACTGCGCATCGGCGACTGCCCGATCATGCTCGGCACGCCGTGCGATCAGGGGCCGTTGAGCAATCCGGACAAGTCACCGTCCGTGGGCTTGCACCTGTATGTGAACGATGTGGACAAGTCCTACAAACAGGCGATTGCGGCAGGCGCCACGGTGGTGTCCGAGGTCAAGGATCAGTTTTACGGCGACCGTTCGGGAACGTTGAAAGATCCGTATGGGCATTTGTGGTTTCTGGCCACGCGCAAGGAAGATTTGACCCAGGCGCAGATTGAGCAGCGGGCCAAGGAGATGTTTCAGCAGGGTTGAGATTTTCAGTGCTTGATCCGGCCTCTTCGCGGGCAAGCCTCGCTCCTACAGGTCCGGTTGTGCTTTTGTAGGAGCGAGGCTTGCCCGCGAAGGCGGCCTCCGAGACAACACACTTCATGAACAAGCGCACCACGCTTTGCGCCTTGCCGTAGTCGCCGAACAATTTCAGGATGCAGGCAACTACAACAAGGAGTCATCCCATGTTCGCCGGATTCCTCAAAGACCAGCGCCACGTCAACGGTGTGGACATTGCCTACCGCATCGGCGGCAGCGGGCCGGGCCTGCTGTTGCTGCACGGTCACCCGCAGACCCACGTCATCTGGCACAAGGTTGCCGAACAACTGGCCGCGCACTTCACCGTAGTCGCTGCCGACCTGCGCGGTTACGGCGACAGCGGCAAACCGCTGGCCAACGACCATCACACCAACTATTCCAAACGGGAAATGGCCAAGGACAGCATCGAGCTGATGAAGTCCCTGGGCTTCGAGCAGTTCTCGGTGCTTGCGCACGACCGTGGTGCCCGGGTTGCCCATCGCCTGGCGCTGGATCATCCGCAGGCCGTGCAACGCATGGTGTTGCTCGACATCGCGCCGACGCTGTCGATGTACACGCAAACCAATGAAGCCTTTGCCCGCGCCTATTGGCACTGGTTCTTCCTGATCCGCCCCGCTCCGTTGCCGGAAACCCTGATCGAGGCCGATCCCGAATCCTATCTGCGCAGCGTGATGGGCAGTCGCAGTGCCGGGCTCAAGCCGTTCACTGCCGAGGCCTTTGGCGAATACCTGCGCTGCCTGAAACAGCCGGGCACCGCACGCGGGATCTGCGAGGACTACCGGGCCAGCGCCAGCATCGATCTGGATCACGACCGCGCCGACATCGACGCCGGCCATCATCTGAACTTACCGCTGCTGGTGCTGTGGGGTGCCGAAGGCACGGTCGGCCGCTGCTTCGAACCGCTCAAGGAATGGCAACACGTGGCCACCGACGTGCGCGGCAAAGCGCTGCCCGCCGGCCATTACATCGCCGAAGAAGCCCCCGAGCTGCTGCTCGCCGAAGTCCTGGCTTTCCTGCGCTGACAGCCGCGCCGTACTGATCTGAATCCACTTTCCGCCGCAGGCCGTCACTGGCCTGCGCGGGATCGTCATGCCCAAAAACCGTCTCGAGATAATAAAAATGACCATCAAGAAACTGCTGGGAACCCTCTACGTGCAGGTGCTCATCGCCATCGCGCTGGGCATTGTGATCGGCCATTTCTGGCCGCAGATCGGCATCGACCTCAAGCCGTTGGGTGACGGTTTCATCAAGCTGATCAAGATGATCATCGGCCCGATCATCTTCTGCACGGTGGTCTCCGGAATCACCAGCATGCACGATGTGAAACAGGTCGGCCGGGTCGGTGGCAAGGCGCTGCTGTACTTCGAAATCGTCTCCAGCCTTGCGCTGTTGATCGGCCTGCTGGCGGCGCATGCGCTGCATCCGGGCGCGGGGTTCAACATTGATGTGAAGACGCTGGATTCGTCGGCGATTGCCGGTTTTGTCGGTCAGGCCGAACACGGCGAAGGCATCACCGGTTTTTTGCTGCACGTGATTCCGACGACTTTTTTTGATGCCTTCTCCAAGGGTGAAATCTTGCCCGTGCTGTTCGTCTCGGTGCTGTTCGGCATTGCGCTGGTGATGGTCGGTGAAAAGGGCCGGCCACTGGTGAACGTGATCAATCAGGCTAGCGAAGTGTTTTTCCGCATCGTCGGCATCATCAGCCGCGTCGCACCGATCGGGGCGTTTGGCGCGATTGCGTTCACCATCGGCAAGTACGGACTCGGCTCGTTGCTGCCGCTGTTGAAGCTGATCGGCACGTTCTACCTGACCGCGTTGATTTTCATTGCGTGCGTGCTCGGCAGCATTGCCCGTTATGCCGGCTTCAGCATTTTCAAACTGCTGGCGTACATCAAGGCTGAACTGTTGATCGTACTCGGCACCAGCTCTTCGGAATCGGCACTGCCGCAGTTGATCCAGAAACTCGAAAGCCTGGGCGCCTCCAAAGGCGTGGTGGGGATTGTCGTGCCGACCGGCTACACCTTCAACCTGGACGGCACCAACATTTACATGACGCTGGCGGTGCTGTTTTTGGCGCAGGCGACCAACATTGACTTAAGCCTTGAGCAGCAACTGACCTTGCTGGCCGTGGCGATGCTCACCTCCAAAGGCGCGGGTGCGGTGGTCGGTGCGGGGTTCGTGGCGCTGGCGGCGAGCCTGGCCGTAGTGCCGACCGTGCCGGTGGCGGCGATGGTGCTGATCCTCGGTGTCGACCGTTTCATGGCCGAATGCCGATCCCTGACCAACATCATCGGCAACGCCGTCGCAGCGCTGGTGGTGGCCGCCTGGGAAGGTGAACTGGACCGCAGCAAGATGGCGCCGATTGCCCTCAAACGCGGGCGCCACGCTCGGGCAGCAGCGGCGGCGGCCAAGCTGTCTGCTGAGTAAGTCAACGTTCACACCGATGCTATGCTGGCGGCTCATGCCGCCAGTGCCCGTTCTGTCATGACCACCAAGAAAGACACCGTGCCCCTGCCCGAAGACCTGCGTGTATTACTTACCGTCATTCGTAAAAGCGGTTTCGCCGCCGCAGCGGATGAACTGGGCCTGTCGCCCGCCTACGTCAGCAAGCGCATCCAGATTCTCGAAACCACCCTCGGCACGCGGCTGCTGCACCGCACCAGTCGCCGCATCGCCCTGACCGAGGACGGTGAGCGCGTGCAGCGCTGGGCGTTGCGGATTCTCGATGATTTCCAGCAACTGCACGACGAACTCTCCGACGCCCACGACAGCCCTCGCGGGCGTCTGCATTTGTGCAGCAGTTTCGGCTTCGGGCGCAATCACGTGGCGCCCGCCCTGTCACTGCTGGCCGAACGTTACCCGGACCTGGAGATTCGCCTCGACCTGTTTGATCGGGTGGTGGACATCGTCAGCGAAGGGTTCGACCTGGAGATCCGTGTCGGCGATGACATCCCCGGTCAGCACATCGGCCGGCGACTGGTGAGCAATCGGCGGGTGTTGTGCGCGGCGCCCGGTTATCTGCAACGCCATGGCACACCACAGGTGCTGGGTGATCTGGAGCAGCATCATTGCCTGGTGATCAAGGAGCGCGATAACGCCTTCGGCATCTGGAACCTGGAACACGACGGGGTCCAGGAGAGTGTGCGGGTCAGCGGACCGTTGTCGTCCAATAACGGCGAAATTGTCTTGCAGTGGGCACTGGATGGGCGCGGGGTGTTGTTGCGGTCACTGTGGGATGTGAAGCCGTTGCTGGAGCAGGGGCGATTGGTGCAGGTGCTGCCCGGATACACCCAGAGCGCCAACGTCTGGGCGGTGTACCCGACGCGGCTGGCGTACTCCGGGAAGTTGCGCGCGTGTGTGGAGTTTTTGCAGGAGCATTTCAAAGGGTTGTCGGTTTGATTTGCGGTGTATGGGCGGGCCTCTTCGCGGGCAAGCCTCGCTCCTACAGGTGCGACTCAATCCCCTGTAGGAGCGAGGCTTGCCCGCGAAGGCGATTTCAGCTCAGCCAGGGGTTGGCGGTCAGGTGTTGGTGTTCGAAGGCTTTGATTTGTTCGCTGCGCTGCAAGGTGCTGCCGATGGCGTCGAGGCCCAGCACCAGCGCGGTTTTGCGCAGGGTGTCGATTTCGAAGGGGATGACCTCGCCTTGAAGACGAATCTGCTGCGTTTCCAGATCAACGTTGATCAGCGCCGTCTCTGGCTGACTGACCACTTGCCCGAGCCGCTGCAACACAGGCTCATCCAGCGTAATCAGCAGCACCCCATTACGCTGGCAGTTGTCATAAAAAATCCCCGCAAAACTGCTGCCGATCAGCGCGCGGATGCCCATCTGCTTTAATCCCCATACCGCATGTTCACGGCTCGACCCGCAGCCGAAATTCGGCCCGACCACCATGAAACTCGCGCCCTGCCAGGCCGGTTGATTGAGCACGAACGCAGGGTTGGCTTGGCCGTCAGGCAAAAAACGCAGATCAAAAAACAAACCCCGATCCAGCCCGGAACGGTCGATGCCCTTGAGAAACTGTTTGGGCATGATCACGTCGGTGTCGATGTTGGCCGCGAGCATTGGCGCGGCTTTGCCGCTGACTTGAGTGAAGGGTTGCAGGCTCATGCGCGGGCTCCAAAATGACGGATGTCGGTCAAGCGGCCAGTGATCGCCGCCGCAGCGACCATCGCCGGGCTCATCAAGTGCGTACGGGCACCGGCGCCCTGGCGGCCTTCGAAATTGCGGTTGGTGCTGGAGGCGCAGCGGTCGCCCGGCGCCAGCACGTCGTCGTTCATCGCCAGGCACATCGAGCACCCGGACTGACGCCACTCGAAACCGGCATCGATAAAAATCGCTGCCAGGCCTTCGGCTTCGGCCTGATCGCGCACTTCGGTGGAACCCGGCACGATCATCGCCCGCACGTGTTCGGCGACGCGTTTGCCGCGCACCACGCTGGCGGCGTCGCGCAGGTCTTCGATGCGGGCGTTGGTGCAGGAGCCGATAAACGCGTGGCTGATGACGATGTCGCTCAGCGGCATACCCGCTTCGAGGCCCATGTAAGTCAGGGCGCGGCGCATGTCCTGGCGCAGGATCAGGTCGCTGATGTCTTGCGGGTCCGGCACGCGGGCGCCGATCGGCGAGGCCTGATCCGGGCTGGTGCCCCAGGTGACCATCGGCTCCAGCGCGCTGGCGTCCAGCGACACTTCACGGTCGAACAGTGCGTCGGCATCGCTGTGCAAGGCGCGCCATGTCTGCACCGCTTGCTCCCACAGCACACCTTTGGGCGCGCGGGGTTTGTCCTTGAGGTAGGCGAACACTTTGTCGTCCGGCGCCATGAACGCCCCCCGTGCGCCCGCCTCCACCGCCATGTTGCAGATGGTCATGCGCGCTTCGACGCTCAGCGCATCGATGGTCGAACCGCGAAACTCGATGGCGTAGCCCGTGGCCCCGGACGCGCCGATCCGGCCGATCAGCGCCATGATCACGTCCTTGGATGTCAGCCCCGGCGCCAGCTCGCCGTCCACCGTCACGCGCAGGGTTTTCAAGCGTTTGTAGACCAGGGTCTGGGACGCCAGCAGGTGTTCGATCTCCGACGTGCCGATACCGAAACCGAATGCGCCGAGGGCGCCGTAAGTCGTGGTGTGGCTGTCGCCTGCGGCAATCACCATGCCCGGCAGGATGAACCCCTGTTCGGGGGCGATGACGTGCTCGATGCCCTGGCGTTTGTCGAGGATGTCGAGCAATTCGATGCCGAAGTCCCGGCAGTTTTCCGCCAGGTACGACACTTGCCGCGCACCGCCGGCGTCCGACATCGCCGCAATGCGGTTGGGTGCCGTGGGGTTGACGTGATCGACCACCGCCAGCGCGGTGCCGGGGCGCCAGACCCCGCGCTTGGCTTCGCGCAAACCGCTGAAAGCCTGGGGGCTGGTGTATTCGTTGATGACCTGGCGGTCGATGTACAACAGGACGTGGCCCTGGTCATCGAGGCGACACACCGTGTGGGAATCGATGTGTTTGTCGTAAAGGGTTCTTGCTGAAGTCATGGGGATATTCGCTCAGGCTCGCGGGTTTCAGGCGTCTGCGCCCCATCTTAGGCAGTCGCCCGGCCCCATCAATGGCCGCAGAGTGATCCCTTGGAACATGGTTCGTGTTGGATCAAGGCAACACCGTATGTAGGAGTGAGCCTGCTCGCGATAGCGGTGTGTCATTCAACATTGATATCGACAGAAATACCGCTATCGCGAGCAGGCTCACTCCTACAAGGTTTTGCGTTCACAGGAATACGAAACATTTACTTTCATATCGAGGTTCGGGATTTCTGATTCTCATTCGTCTTATATAGATGCAGGCGGTTCGCGTAGGCAAAAGCCACGACCGCACTTTTCATGGACCCCACGCTGGGAAGCCCGCAGCAGAGGCCCTCTCATCGATACAAGACCTTAATCATGTCGAAGAAATCCCGCTCAAAACTCTGGTTTCTGGTCCACAGCTGGCTGGCCCTGCCCATCTGGTTTTTTGTGCTGATCGTCTGTGTGACCGGCACGCTGGCGGTGATCAGCCAGGAAATCGTCTGGCTGGCCAACCCGCAAATGCGCGCCAGCCAACCTTCCGATGATGCGCCGCTGTTGAGCTATGACCAGCTCATCGCCGCGATCAAGCAGGCCGAGCCGCAGATCCTGGTCGAAAGCATCAGCCGACCTGACGAAACGCATTTCGCCCTGGACGTGGAAGTGACCTACCCCGACGGCCGTTCGGTGGTGGTCTACGTCAACCCGTACAGCGGCGTGATCCAGGGCACGGCTCCGCAATTCAACTTCAGGGCCTTCACCCGCGCCTTGCACGGTTGGTGGCTGGTGCCGTTCACCAATGGCTACAGCTGGGGCTGGTATTTGGTGTCGTTTCTCAGCCTGCCGCTGCTGGCTTCGCTGATTACCGGGCTGGTGGTCTACAAGCGCTTCTGGAAAGGCTTTTTGCGACCGACCCTGCGCCTGCGTCACGGAGCGCGGATTTTCTGGGGCGACTTTCACCGCCTCAGCGGCATCTGGTCGATCTGGTTCATCGCGGTGATTTCCGTCACCAGCACCTGGTTCCTGATCGAAGCGTTCATGTTCGATAACCAGATCACGATTTCCACCGCCCCGGTGGCGCCGGTGGTCCCGCGTGAGAGCGTGCCCCTCACCGCCGACGGCTCGCCGGCACCGATGATCAGCCTGGAAACGGCAATCCGTGAAGCGAAGGCACGCATTCCCGGCCTCGAAGACAGCTTCATCAGCCTGCCCGCCAATGCCTACAGTTACCTCTCGGTGGGTGGCCGCAGCTGGTATCCGCTGATGTTCCAGACTGCCGAAATCAACCCGTACACCGGCGACGTCGCCGTGACCCGCCTGCTCTCGGACCGCTCGGGGCTGGAGCTGGTGACCGAATCGATGCGGCCGCTGCACACCGGCGATTTCGGCGGGCTCTGGATCAAGCTGATCTGGTTCTTCTTCGGCCTGCTCCTGAGCATGATGGTCCTCAGCGGCCTGCTGATCTGGACCAAGCGCACTGCGTTGGCCACCGCTAACGCCCTCAAGCGCAGCAACAAACGTCCTCGCGCTGCCGATGCCACTCACGTCACGAGCCACGACACCACGGAGGTCAGCCAATGAGCCTGTTCGCCGCCGAAAAACCGGGGTCCAGACTGAGCCGCTTCTGGCACAAATGGCGCTTCCACATCAACGTTTTGCTGTTGCTGGTGCCGCTGGGTTTCATGCCCAAGTACTTTGCCGATGCCGCGCTGTTTCGCGGGGACACCGGCCTGGGCGAGCGGGAAATCGGTGAAGTTCAGGTCGGGCCGTGGAGCCTGCGCCTGGCGGAACTTCGCAACGAAGCACCGCGGCCCGATGGCCCGGCCGGTTACATGAAGAGTTTCAACGCGGCGCTGTGCGACAGCTGCCGCGAGCAGGTCAAGGCGACTTACCTGCGCATCGGCAAACCGCGCAGCCTGCGCGCCGCCGGGGTGATTTTCTTCGGCACGCCCTACCGCATGGGCGCCATGCTGCCGATCCCGGAAAAAACCAAGGCCGACGCCGAGCTGTGGATCACCATGGAAGGCTGGGACGGCGCGATGCATCAAGCGTCCATCCCGCTGAGCCAGGCATCCCCCGCCACCCTCGAGTGGCTGAACAAACAAGGAGGCAAACCATGAGCAACGCATTTCGCCCTCTCCACGCCGTTTTGCTGGTGCTGTGCGCCGGCTTCAGCGCCAGCGCCCTGGCCCACAACCCGATGTGCGAGTGCAAGGCCATCGACGCCGAGCAGATCCAGTGCACCGGCGGTTTCTCCGACGGCAGCGGCGCACCGGGCGTGACCCTGGATGTGATCGGCTACGACGAAACCATCCTGGTGCCGGGCAAGCTCGGTGCCGATTCCAAACTGACCTTCAAGAAGCCCAGCGCCGAATTTTATGTGCTGTTCGATGCCGGTCCCGGCCACGTCGTCGAGATCGACCAAGCGGACATCCAAGCCCCATGAGTACGCCAACTACCCATGTCGTCCGCCCGGCCGGTGCCGGCCATGAAACCCTGTATGTATTGTTGCTGTGCCTGATGATCCTGGCGGTCGCCGGTTCGGTTGTCGCCTGGCGTCACGAGTCCCAGGAAATCAGCACCGTCAGCAGCCATCAACTGGATGCCCGCCGCGACCTCAGTGCCTCCGAGCAAGGCATCTACGCCGACCTGCGGGTGACGCTGGACGAGATTCACCTGCTGCGTCAGGAACAGCAAACCCTGCCGACACCTGAAGCCCTGGCGGACGAAGGTTTTGCGCCGTTTGCCCAGGACGCCAGTTCCGTCAGCCGTGGCGCGCATGCCTGGCAATTGCTCGACGCCAAGGCGTATTTCGGCCAGAGCCAGACGTCCGCCGTGGCCGGTTCGTTTCTGATGCGCCTGACTGCCGACGACGATGCGCCAGACATCTGGCTCAACCGTGGCGCCGACCTCAAAGCCCCGGCCGACGTCACGGACGCCGCGCTCGAAAGCGCCGGCTGGCAGCAGATCGTCGCGCAATTCGATGCCGGCGTGACCCGCCAGCACCGG
This sequence comes from Pseudomonas sp. BF-RE-25, assembly GCF_019956105.1. Classification (NCBI taxonomy): domain Bacteria; kingdom Pseudomonadati; phylum Pseudomonadota; class Gammaproteobacteria; order Pseudomonadales; family Pseudomonadaceae; genus Pseudomonas; species Pseudomonas sp. BF-RE-25. The sequence continues at coordinate 194,426 of NZ_JAHBDB010000044.1, read as the reverse complement.
CACTGAACCCTCGCCTTCACCCGAGAGAAGACCGCTTTCCCATGCCTATTTCATCTCCACGTTCATTCCTGCGGCCGCTGCTGATCGGCCTGCTTGCCTTGCTGCTGACGCCACTGGCCGGCGCCGACGAAGCCAAGCGCCTGCGCATCGGCATCACCCTGCACCCTTATTACAGCTACGTGGCCAACATCGTCGGCGACAAGGCCGAAGTGGTGCCGCTGATTCCGGCGGGTTTCAACCCGCATGCCTACGAGCCCCGCGCCGAAGACATCAAGCGCATCAGCGGGCTGGACGTGATCGTGCTCAACGGCGTCGGTCATGACGACTTCGCCGACCGCATGATCGCCGCCAGCGAAACGCCGAACGTGGCCGTGATCGAAGCCAACGAAAACGTACCGCTGCTGGCCGCCACCGGTGTTGCCGCGCGCGGTGCCGGCAAAGTCGTGAACCCGCACACTTTCCTGTCGATCAGCGCCTCCATTGCCCAGGTCAATAACATTGCGCGGGAACTCGGCAAGCTCGACCCGGCCAACGCCAAGACCTACACCCAAAACGCCCGCGCCTACGGCAAACGCCTGCGGCAGATGCGCGCCGACGCCCTGGCGAAACTGACCCAGGCGCCGAACGCCGAACTGCGCGTGGCCACGGTTCATGCGGCTTACGATTACCTGCTGCGCGAGTTCGGCCTGGAAGTGACCGCTGTGGTCGAACCGGCCCACGGCATCGAACCGAGCCCGAGCCAGCTGAAAAAGACCATCGATCAACTGCGCGAACTGGACGTGAAAGTGATTTTCTCGGAGATGGATTTCCCGTCCACCTACGTCGAAACCATCCAGCGTGAATCCGGGGTGAAGCTGTACCCGCTGTCGCACATTTCCTATGGCGAATACACCGCCGACAAGTATGAAAAGGAAATGACCGGCAACCTCAACACCGTGGTCCGGGCGATTCAGGAGTCGGGGCAATGACCGCTAAAGAAACACTCAGCGAATCCCCTGTGGGAGCGAGCCTGCTCGCGAAGGCGTCGGGTCAGCCGACATCATCGTTGAATGACATTCCGCTATCGCCGGCAAGCCGGCTCCTACAGGTTTCCGGGCCGACGCTGGATTTTGCGGAGGTCAGTTTGACCCTGGGGCGCACGACGATCCTTGACCAGGTCACCTTCCAGGTTCAGCCCGGCAGTGTGCATGCGTTGGTCGGCCCTAACGGTGGCGGCAAGAGTTCGTTGATCAAGACCCTGCTCGGGCAGATGCCGCATCAGGGCCGCTTGAGCCTGCAATGGCCCGGCGCCCCCGGCACCATCGGCTACGTGCCGCAAGCGCTGGAGTTTGATCGCGGCTTGCCGATGACCGTCGACGATTTCATGGCCGCGATGTGCCAGCGACGCCCGGCGTTCCTCGGGTTGAGCAAGCATTACGCGGCAGCGATTGGCGAAGCGCTGGAACGGGTCGGCATGCAGGACAAGCGCAAGCGGCGCATGGGCGCCTTGTCCGGTGGCGAACGTCAGCGCGTGTTGCTCGCACAGGGACTGATCCCGGCGCCGCAATTGCTGGTGCTCGATGAGCCGATGTCGGCCCTCGATGAGGCGGGCATTCAGGTGTTCGAACGGCTGCTCGGCGACTGGCGTCAGAGCGGGATCACCGTGCTGTGGATCGAGCATGATCTGGAAGCGGTCGGGCGTCTGGCGGATCGCGTCACCGGACTCAATCGCCGGGTACTGTTCGATGCCACGCCGAAACAGGCACTGACCCCGGAACGTTTGCTGACCCTGTTCTCGACCCATCCACGGAGCGCTGTCTGATGAGTTACGAAGCCTTTCGCTTGATGGTTCAGGGCTGGGCGTCTTCGGGTTATCTGCCTGAGGCGCTGGCCTATGGATTCGTGGTCAACGCGCTGCTTGCCGGTTTGCTGATCGGCCCTGTGCTGGGCGGCTTGGGCACGCTGGTGGTGGTCAAGCGCTTCGCGTTTTTCTCCGAAGCGGTGGGTCACGCGGCGCTGACTGGCGTGGCCATTGGCATTCTGCTTGGCGAACCCTACACCGGGCCCTATGGCAGCTTGTTCGGTTACTGCCTGCTGTTCGGGATATTGCTGAATTACCTGCGTAACCGTACGGGGCTGGCGCCAGATACCTTGATCGGCGTGTTCCTGTCGGTGTCGCTGGCACTGGGCGCGAGCCTGCTGTTGATTCTGGCGGGCAAGATCAACGTGCACATTCTGGAGAACGTGCTGTTCGGTTCGGTGCTGACCGTCAACGGAAATGACTTGCTGGTGCTGGCCATCGTCGGTTCGCTGGTGATGGCGCTGGCCTTGCCGCTGTACAACCGCATCATGCTCGCCAGTTTCAACCCGCAACTGGCGGCGGTGCGCGGCGTCGCGGTGAAGACCCTGGATTACCTGTTCGTGATTCTGGTGACGCTGATCACTGTGGCGGCAGTGAAAGTCATCGGGGCGATTCTGGTGGGTGCGCTGTTGGTGATTCCGGCAGCGGCAGCGCGATTGCTCAGCCAGTCGCTCAAGGGATTCTTCTGGTGCTCGGTACTGATCGCCACGGTCAGCACGCTGTGCGGGATTCTTGCGCCGATTGTGTTCGACCTGCCGATCCCATCCGGCGCCGCGATCATTCTGGTGGCCGGTATCGCCTTCGCCCTCGCCGCCATTGCGCGCGGCGTCGTCCCCAGCCTGAAAGGGAACCTCGGATAAATGTCTTTTTCTCTGCGTCAACTGACCCTGGCCGTCGCCCTGTGCGGGCTGGTCAATACCTCGTTTGCGGCGGACAGCGCCAAACCGTTGCATGTGCTGGCGTCCTTGCCGATCACTTATGGTCTGGGCGAAGTATTGCTCAAGGGCACCAACGTCAACCTTGAACGCGCGGCGCCGGCGAACCTGCCCGGCAGTCGTCAGACGGCTTACTTCACCGGGCGCGGCGCGCCGGCATTGGCCAAACTGGCGACTGACGCCGATGCGGTGATTGGTCTGCGTTCGTTGTGGGCGGATGATCCGCTGTACCCGATCGCCCGGCGCAGCAATATTCGCATCGTCGAAGTCGACGCCGCTCGCCCGGTGGACGGTGCCCTGCCCGGCATCGCCGTGCAGCCGGGCAACAAGGTCGATGGCTTGAACAGCCAGCCGTGGTTTTCCAGCAACAACATGGGGCGCATGGCGGATGTGATGGCGGCGGACCTGGTGCGTCTTGCACCTGCTGCAAAGCCTGTGATCGAGGCCAACCTTGCGACACTGAAACAGCGCTTGCTCAAGTTCAGCGCCAACAGCGAAGCGCGGCTGGCCAGTGCTGACAATCTGAGCGTGATGAGCCTGAGCGATCACTTTGGCTACTTGATTGGCGGGCTCAATCTGGAACTGATCGGTCTCGATGCACGGCCTGACGCCGAGTGGACACCGGAGGCGCTGAAGCAATTGGGTGTGACGCTCAAGGACAATGACGTGGCGGTGGTGTTGCATCATCGGCAGCCGTCGGACGCAGTGAAAGCGGTGATTGCCGAGGCCGGGAGCCGGTTGGTCGTTTTGAGTGTGGACGCGGCGGATCCGGTGGCTGAGCTGGAGGGGAATGTGGATTTGGTGATCAAGGGGTTGAGTGGGGCGTGACGTCAGTTGGACCGCGTTATCGTTCTTCGCCGGCAAGCCGGCTCCTACAATGGGCGTTACACAAATCCCTTGTAGGAGCCGGCTTGCCGGCGATGACGGCCTGATAGCCGGCCATTTCCTTTCAGGTGTACATATCCATTGCTGCGGTAACGGCTGATATTGGTTTCGCCCTTACGGCGAGTCACTTGGAAAAGCCCCAAGTAACCAAGGGCTCTTGCCCCTTTCGTTCGGTGCCTCGCCTAGGCTCGGCATACCCTCGCTCCGGTCCTGCTCCGTGGGCCCGCCGCCATCGGCCATCCATGGCCGGGGGCGGCTAACCCGGCATCCATGCCGGGTTGCCCACTGCGCAGAACCTCCACTCGGCCTCTCGAGGGGGCGCTCAGATCAAAAGCGGAAGGCGAGCTAACGCTCGGCCTGATGAGTGGTGAAAATCAAAAGCGTATGGGATTCCCTGTAGGAGCCGGCTTGCCGGCGAAAAACGCCCAGACACCGCGTTCATTCAGACACCCCGCGTTATCGTTGACGCCCATCGCTGGCAAGCCAGCTCCTACAATTTTGAGTCGTGTGAACCCAATCCCCGTGTAGGAGCCGGCTTGCTGCGGGCGGCGTTCCGACGATAGCGGTGGGTCAGACACTAGTTTGTTGACTGAACGGACGCCATCGCCAGCAAGCCGGCTCCTACAGGGGAATGCGTCGGGTCATAGAGACAGGTCGGCTCGCAGGCCGCCTCGCTTTGGCTTTTGATTTTGCTTTGGCTTTTGATCTGCCCCGTCGGGAGGCCGAGTGGAGGTTCTGCGCAGTGGGCACCGCGGCAAGGATGCCGCGGTAGCCGCCCCCGGCCAGGGATGGCCGATGGCGGCGGGCCCACGGAGCAGGACCGGAGCGAGGGAACCCTGAGCCTAGGCGAAGGGCCGCACGTCAGGGGCAAAGCCTTTTGGTTCCTTTTTGGCGTTTGAAAAAGGGACTCGCCGTAAGGGCGAAACCATTAGCGGCCGTTACCGCAGGAATGGATATGTACTCGACCCAAAAATACAGGTCGGCTACTAGGCCGCCATCGCCAGCAAGCTGGCTCCTACAAATTCGTGCCCGACGTCACAACATGCAGGCGCAAAAAAGCCCGCTGACCTTATCGGTCCAGCGGGCTTCTTTTTGTGCGAAGACTTCAGTGAGCCACAGCCGCCTGCTCTTCCATCTTCTTGCGCAAACTCAGCGGACGCATATCGGTCCAGGTTTCTTCGATGTAAGCCAGGCATTCCTTTTTCAGACCACTCTTGCCCACGGTGCGCCAGCCCTCCGGCACGGCCTTGTAGTCGGGCCAGATCGAGTACTGCTCTTCGTGGTTGACCACGACCTGAAAGAGGATGTCCTCGCGGTCGAATACTGACGTCATGGTGTCTCTCCATCGCTGTAAGGGTGGGCTGCACTGCGTGCGCAGCCGTTATGTAGAAAGAACGTTGCGGGGCCCGGAAAATTTAGAGGCTGGCAGTGGCAGCAGCCATCGCCCGGCCAAAAATCTCCGCCACCCGATCGATTTCCGCAGCGGTAATCACCAGCGGCGGCAGGAAGCGCACCACACCGCCATGCCGACCGCCCAGTTCAAGAATCAACCCACGCTTGAGGCATTCACGCTGCACCAGCGGCGCCAGTCGAGCGAAGATCGGTGGATGCCCCTGCACATCCGGCACGCCGGCCGGGTCAACCAGTTCGACGCCAAGCATCAAGCCGCGACCGCGAATATCGCCCAGTTGCGGGAAATCCCGCTGAAGAATGCGCAGGTGTTCGCTCAAGCGCTCGCCCATGGCGGCAGCGTGTTCGCAAACCTTGTGCTCGGTCAGGTAACGCATCACTGCGGAGCCCGCCGCCATGGCCATTTGGTTGCCACGGAAGGTCCCGGCGTGAGCGCCCGGCAACCAGGTGTCGAGCCAGTCGCGATAGACCACCACCGCCAGCGGCAAGCTGCCGCCGATGGCCTTGGACATCACCACCACGTCCGGAATGATCCCGGCGTGCTCGAAGGCAAACATCTTGCCGGTGCGGGCGAAACCGCTCTGGATTTCGTCAACGATCAACGCCACACCCGCCTTTTCGGTGATGCGACGCAGACCGCGCAACCAATCGAGATCAGCCGGGATCACCCCGCCCTCGCCCTGAACGGCCTCGACGATCACTGCCGCCGGCAATTGCACACCCGCCTCGGGATCGTTCAGCAGGTTTTCCAGGTAGTTCAGGTTGACCTGCACGCCCTGCGCGCCGCCGAGGCCGAACGGGCAACGGTAATCGTAGGGATACGGCATGAACTGCACACCACTGCTGAGCAATGCGCCCAACGGTTTTTTCGGCCCCAGGCTGCCCATCAGGCTCAGCGCGCCCTGGCTCATGCCGTGATAACCGCCCTGGAACGACAGCACGGTGCTGCGACCAGTGGCGGTGCGCACCAGTTTCAGCGCGGCTTCCACGGCGTCGGTGCCGGTCGGGCCGCAGAACTGGATTTTTGCTTCCGTAGCCAGGGCTGGCGGCAGCAGACCGAACAGGTCCTGGACGAATTGATCCTTGACCGGGGTGGTCAGGTCGAGGGTGTGCAGCGGCAGTTCATCGGTCAGCACTTGCTGGATCGCTTCGATCACCACCGGATGGTTATGCCCCAGGGCCAGCGTTCCGGCGCCGGCAAGGCAGTCGATGAAGCTGCGGCCTTCGACGTCTTCGACATAAATGCCCTTCGCGCGCTTGAGTGCCAGGGGAATGCGTCGCGGGTAGCTGCGGGCATTCGACTCCTGCTGGCTCTGGCGCGCCAGCAATGGCGATTCGTTGAACTGATAAAGCGTTTCGGCCGGCGCCGGAGCGATCCGGGCCGACTGATCTTCCATAAGGCTGGTAGCGACTGACATCTCTCGACCCCTCAATAAGGTTTTCCTGTTCTGGAAACGCATCAGGGCGCCGAGGATTTAGACCCTTGCACGGCTTTCTATGAAGGCGGGGTCAGGCCCTTGTGCATGGGGATGGCACGAAGCCCGGCTACGGTGAAGGTTTCGGCACAGGGCTGATAACCCAGATGCCGGTAAAAGGCTTCGCTGGTCCGGGTGCTGTTGAGTCGTACCCGAGCCAGCCCGTTATCGATCAGCCAGCCTTCAAGGTCGCGCACCAACGCTTGCCCGACGCCACGACGAAACCATTCCGGCTGCACGTAACAGAACGCAAGCTTGCCGCTGATCGCCGCCATCGCGACGCCGACCGGTTTGTCCTGCAACAGGGCGATGTTCAGGTACAGCCGTTGGTCGGTCAGCCACGGTTGAATGTGTTCGACGGTTTTGTTGTGGGTCCAGGTGGCGACGGTTTGCGGGTCATTGCGATGATCGAGCGCGCAGCCGACGCGAATGGAACGCTCGACGATCCGGCTGATGATACCGGCGTCGGCGGGGGTTGCCTTGCAGATGTGTAGGGGAGTTTCCATGGCGCTGTAACCTCAATCCATTGAGAAAAAGCTGCCGGGCACGATAGCGCTGGTGGCCGTCAGAACGCCAATGGCGAGACGTTACATTTGATGTGCAACACACCCCCTGTAGGAGCAGAGCTTGCTCGCGAAGACGTCCGTACATTCAACGTTGATGTTAACTGTACGGACGTCTTCGCGAGCAAGCTCTGCTCCTACAAGGATGTATGTCGTTTGTTAGACCGTTTGCAACGGCATCGTCAGCTCAACCCGCAAGCCATCCGGTCGGCTGTCGAAATGCAGCGTGCAGCCACAACGCTGAACAATCGCCTGGACAATCGCCAACCCCAGACCGCAGCCGGTGCTCTGTCCGTTGCGCCAGAAGCGTTGGGTCAGGTGTTGCATATCGTCCTCGGCAATGCCTGGCCCATGGTCGCGCACGACGAACTGCACGCGGTTGCCGGTGGTTACCAGGCTCAGTTCTACCGCACCGTCGTTCGGGGTATGGCGCAGGGCGTTGTCCAGCAGGTTGCGCAGCGCCGCGATCGACAGCACCGCCGGCATTTGTACCGGCGCATGGGAGAGCTTCGGCGGCAGCTTGAATTTGATCCGCTGACGATCACCGCTGGCGGCATCCTGAATCGCCAGTTTCGCCACTTGCTCGGCGCTGCATTGCACTCCGTCGTCGAACGACAGACTGCCCTCGACCCTTGCCAGCAACAACAATTGCTCAAGCGTGCGGTGCAGACGGTCGGCGCCCTCTTCGGCCCGCGCCAGGGACTGATCCCGTGCCGCGCCATCGGTCATGCGCGCGACTTGCAGGTGGGTCTTGATGGCCGTCAGCGGGCTGCGCAATTCGTGGGCCGCGTCGCCGGTTAATCGGCGTTCGCGCTCGATAGTCTTGCCGATGCGCTGGAACAGCTGGTTCTGAGTGTCCAGCAACGGTTGCAATTCACTGGGCAGCGGCTGAATCTGCAAGGGTTCCAGCGAGTCGGCGCTGCGTCGCATCAAGGCATCGCGCATGCGGTTCAGCGGCGCCAGGCCCTGGCCGATCCCCAGCCACAGCAGGCACAGGCAACCGAGCAACGCCACGCCCACCGGCACCGAAGCGGCCAGCAGGATCGACATGTTGAGCGCTTCACGTTCGATCTGCCGATCCGCCGTGGTGATGCGCAGATCGCCACGGGCCAGGGTGAAACTGCGCCACGGCGCGCCGTCGATCATCTGATCGTGGAAGCCCATTTTCTCGGCTTCCAGTGTTTGTTGTGGATCGGTGTGGCTGCGGGCGAGGATTTCGCCGCGCAACGAGCTGACCTGACACGCCATCCCACCAGGAATATTCAGTTGTTCCGCACTGAAATGGGTGCCCTCGCCCTTGGTCGGCAACGGCGGCAGTTGCTCCATCAGGCCGGCGACCATGCGCGCCGATGCCACCAGCCGCTGGTCGAGGGAAAACATCATCTGGTTGCGCAGGTCGCTGAGCATCCAGGCCGCTGCCAGGGCCCAGATCAGCGCAAATGCGGCGCCGAGCGTCAGGCTCAGGCGCAAACGCAGACTCATCACTTTTTCACTTCCTCCCCATCATCGGCCGGCCCCAGGCGGTAGCCCAGGCCGCGCACGGTCTCGACAATGCCATTACCCAGTTTGCGCCGCAGGTGATGGATATGCACGTTGAGGGCGTTGCTTTCCAGTTCGTCGTTGAACCCATAGACGCTGTCTTTCAACTGCTCGGTGGACAGCACCCGGCCACGGTTGTGCAGCAAGGCTTGCAACAGTGACTGTTCGCGACGGGAAAGGTCCACTGGCTGACCGCCAAGCATGGTTTCGCGGCTGCTCGGGTCGTACGTCAAGCGGCCGTGTTCGATCAGGTTGACGCTGCGCCCCGCCACCCGTCGCAACAACGTGTGCAGGCGTGCGGCGAGTTCGCGCAGGTCGAATGGCTTGAGCAGGTAATCGTCGGCCCCCGCTTGCAGGCCATCGACGCGGTCGGTCACCGAATCCCGGGCGGTGAGGATCAGCACCGGAATCTCCAGGCCATGATGGCGCAACTGCTGCAATAGCTTGAGCCCGTCTTCATCCGGCAGACCGAGGTCGAGCACCATCACGTCGAACTCGGCGACCTTGAGCATGGCCCGGGCCTTCGAGGCAGTGTTGACGTGCTCCACCGTCAGGCCCTGGGCAGTGAGGCCGGCGACAATGCCGCTGGCGATCAGCTCATCGTCTTCGCAAACCAGTACGTGCATGGTGAGACCTGTTGAAAAAAAGGTGATTAGGCCGGTGGCCGATTAAGCGGACATTATGCCGCAAGTGCCTTTGTCACAAGGCCGTCACGGTTAATCATCGGTTAATCGCCGCCCCACATTGTGCACCTCACTTGCACAGGGACAAGGCTTACCCAATGCGTCGATTGTTTTTGTTTTTTGCTCTCTTGATCTCGGGTCTGGCCCAGGCTGGAACCAATCCGTTCGAAACCAAACCTGAATTCCTGCCAGTGGAAAAAGCGTTCGTCTTCACGTCCGAGCGCCTTGAGTCGGGTGAAACGCAACTCTATTGGCAGATCACCGACGGTTATTACCTTTATCAGAAACGCCTGAAGTTCGATGGGTTGCCCGCTGAGCTGCACCCTGTGTTACCTGAAGGCGAGTCTCACAGTGATGAATTCTTCGGTGAACAGCCGGTTTATCGCCAGGGCCTGGAGCTGAAAATCCCGGCGGGCGCGACCGGCCAGATCAAGGTCGGCTTCCAGGGCTGTGCCGATGCCGGATTGTGTTATCCGCCGCAAACCCAGGTCGTGGACCTGGGCGGCAGTGTTGTCGCTTCGGCGGCCGATGAAGCGCCGGATCAAGCCTTGGCCAGCAGCCTGCAACAACGGGCGTTGGGCTGGAGCTTGTTGGTGTTCTTCGGTTTGGGCCTGCTGCTGGCCTTCACCCCTTGCTCGTTGCCGATGTTGCCGATTCTGGCCGGTATGATCGTCGGCAGTGGCGCGACGCCCAAACGCGGATTTGCCTTGGCCACCAGCTATGTCGTGAGCATGGCGCTGGTGTATGCGGCGATGGGCGTTCTGGCGGCGCTGCTCGGTGCGAATTTGCAGGCACTGCTGCAAAACCCTTGGTTGCTGGGCAGTTTCGCCGCCGTGTTTGTGCTGCTGGCGTTGCCGATGTTCGGCTTCTTCGAGCTGCAACTGCCGGTCGCCGTGCGCGATCGACTGGAAAACGTCTCGCGCAATCAGCGCGGTGGCAGCCTGATCGGCGCTGGTGTGCTGGGCGCGCTGTCCGGCCTGCTGGTCGGTCCGTGCATGACCGCCCCGCTGGCCGGCGCCCTGCTCTACATCGCGCAAAGCGGCAATGCACTGCACGGCGGGTTGATTCTGTTTGCCATGGGCATCGGCATCGGTGTGCCGCTGTTGTTGCTGGTGACCGTCGGCAACCGCTTCCTGCCCAAACCCGGGGCCTGGATGAACCTGCTCAAAGGCGTGTTCGGCTTCCTGTTCCTCGCCACCGCGTTGTTGATGTTGCGCCCGGTACTGGACGAATCGCTGTGGATCGGTCTGTGCGGTGCGTTGTTGCTGATTGCCGCCTACAGCGCCTGGAAGCAGTCGCAAGGTTTCGGGCGAGTCGCGCATCTGTTCGGGGCCAGCTCATTGCTGCTCGGCTTGTGGGGCAGTCTGTTGATGATCGGTGCGGCGGGCGGCGGTGATGACCTGTTGAAACCGCTGCAGGTCTATAGCGCTGCCAATGCGGGCAATGCCGCCCGCCCGGTCGGTCACGACGCTTTCACCACAATCAAGGACCCGGCCGCTCTGCAACGGGAGCTCGATGCCGCACAAGCTCAGGGCCAATGGGTGCTGCTGGACTACTACGCCGACTGGTGTGTGTCGTGCAAGGTCATGGAAAAACAGGTGTTCGGCCAACCCCGCGTGCTCGACGCCTTGAGCGATGTGCGCTTGCTACGTCTGGACGTCACCGCCGACAATGCCGCCAGCCGCGAACTGCTTGGCCGCTATAAAGTGCCGGGGCCACCGAGTTTTCTGTGGATCGGCGCCGATGGCATCGAACGTCGCAGCCAGCGCATCACCGGCGAGGTCGATGCCGACACCTTCCTGCAACGCTGGACCACCACCCGAGACGCCCGTTAATGCTGACTTTTACCCTCGGCACGTTTGCCATCGCGCTTAACCACCTGCTGCTGATCAGTGCCCTGGCGCTGGCGACGTTTGTCGGCTGGCGGGCGGCCAAGCGTGGCGGTGAAAATCCCGAGTCGGTGCTGTTCAGCCTGTTCCTGCTGGGCATGCTGGCGGCCCGAGTCAGTTTCGTCGCGCTGTACTGGAAGCACTATCGCGACGATCCGTGGCAAGTCATCGACCTGCGCGACGGTGGTTTTCTCGCCTGGCCGGGTGTGATCGCGCTGCTGCTGGCCACGGTGTATCGAGGCTGGCGTCAACCGGGTTTACGTCGCCCACTGGGCTTTGGCGTGGCCAGTGGCCTGGCGTTCTGGCTGCTCGCGACATTCTCCCTGAGCATTTACGAACAAGGCACGCGCCTGCCAGACATCACCCTGCGCAATGCCGCCGGTGAAACGGTGCAACTGGCGGATTACAAAGGCGGGCCGCTGGTGATCAATCTCTGGGCCACCTGGTGCCCGCCGTGCCGCCGGGAAATGCCGGTGCTGGAAAACGCTCAGCAACACCGCCCGGACCTGACCTTCCTGTTCGTCAATCAGGCGGAAAGCATGCAAAGCGTCAGCACCTTTCTGGAAACCCAGGGCCTGAGCCTGTCCAACGTACTGTTCGACGGCAGCGGTCGATTGGGTCAGGCCGTCGGTTCGATGGCATTGCCGACTACGCTGTTCTATAGCCCTGACGGTCGCTTGCTGGGCAGTCACCTGGGCGAACTGTCGGACGCCAGCCTGGCCCGCGCCCTGGAAAACTTTGACACCCCGAATCCGGCCACACCGTCCACTTCTTCAAGGAAACTGCCATGCCCCGCCTCCGCCACCTGCTGACGCTGACCCTGGGCGCCGCCCTGCTGCACCTGCCGTCGGTACAGGCTGCCGAAGAATTGCCCGAAGCGATCAAGAAGATCGAAGCCAAGGGCGCGAAAATCGTCGGCCAGTTCGATGCGCCCGATGGCTTGCGCGGTTATGCCGCGCAGTACCAAAACCGTGGCATGGCGCTGTACCTGACACCGGATGGCAAACATGTGTTGCTGGGCAATTTGTACGACGCCGACGGCAAAGACCTGAGCAGCGCGCCGTTGCAGAAACTGGTGTACGCGCCGATGGCCAAGGAAATCTGGGGCAAGATGGAAGCGAGCAACTGGATCGGTGACGGCAACAAGGATGCGCCGCGCGTGGTGTACCTGTTCAGCGACCCGAACTGCCCTTACTGCAACGTGTTCTGGGAACAGGCGCGGCCGTGGGTGAAGGCCGGCAAGGTGCAGTTGCGGCACATCATGGTCGGCATCATTCGTGAAGACAGTCCGGGCAAATCCGCGGCATTGCTGGCCGCCAAGGATCCGCAAAAAGCCCTGCAAGACCACGAAGGGGCTGGCAAGGCCAGTACGCTCAAGGCGCTGAAAGAAGTACCGCCGGCGATTCAGGCGAAACTGGCGGCGAACATGCAGTTGATGGAAGACCTGGAGTTGCAGGCCACGCCAGCGATTTTCTACATGGACGACAAGGGCGAGCTGCAACAGCAACAAGGCGCGCCGTCGCCGGACAAGCTGGTGAAGATTCTCGGGCCGAAGTGAATTCACCGGCCTCTTCGCGGGCAAGCCTCGCTCCTACAGAAGTTGTGTCGTTCACAATAATCGCGACCGACACAACTTCTGTAGAAGCGAGGCTTGCCCGCGAAGGCGTCAGCAAGATCGACTAATTTCTCCGGGCTAGAAACTCCAGCAACACTTCGGTCACAAACCGCGGATTCTCCAGATTGGAGATATGCCCCGCCTCCGGCACCAGCACATACGGGCAACCGATCAACTCGGCCATTTCAATGGTTTCCGACGGTGGTCGCGGTTTGTCCTGATCACCACACATCACCAGCGTGGCCTCAGCATCCAGCTCGCCCAGGCGCGGCAACACATCATCGCGCCCAAATGTGATCCGCCCCAGCGGCACGATACTTTCGCGCAGACGCTCTGGCGGTAGCGCAGCCAGTTTTGCGCGGAAATCCTGATACAGCGCCGACTGCGGGTCTATGCCCGGACGGAAGAAAATCGGCACGACGATGTCGAGCAGTTGCGGTGCAATCACGCCGCTGTCTTCGATCTGTTTGAACAGCGAGAAATAGTATTGGCGGGTGGGTTCAGGTTCGACGCCGACGTAGGTGTCCATCAGCACTAGGCCGTTGATCCGCTGTGGAACCGACAGCGCCAGACGCACGCCCCACATGCCACCGACGGAAAGACCGACCAGCGTGACACGGTCGATGTGCAGATGATCGAGCAAGGCCAGCGCCTGACGTGCGATGTCATCCAGCGATTGCGTGCCTTCGGGTAGCGAGCCTGACTTACCGTGGCCCCACAGGTCCAGGGCGATGACCCGGTATTGCTGCGACAGGGCGGCGATCTGCGGCGCCCACATGGCTTGGTCCCAGAGGTAGCTGCCGGCGAGTAGTACGGCAGGGCCGGTGCCTTGATCGATGTAGTGAAGGGGTTGTCCGTCAATCGTAACGAAGGGCATTGACTGTTTCCTTTGTGAAAACCGGAGCAGGGAGACTGTGCTGCTGTGGTTCCACAGTCAACCTTGTGGTGCTTTAAGAGGCCCCATCGCCAGCAGGCTGGCTCCCACATTTTGTTCTGCGAACACAGTTCAAATGTGGGAGCCAGCCTGCTGGCGAATAGGCCCTTACAGACGCTAGAGAATTACAGGCCCTCCAACTCCGCCATCAAGTCATTCAACCGATCGACCTTGTCCTCGGTGATGTCACTCGCCGCCAACCCGTCGATGTACTCAGCCAACTCCTCCACCGTGCTGCACTCGAACATCGCCCGCAGCGGCACGTCCCGTTGCAGGGCTTTCTGCACCCGCGACGCAATCTGCGTCGCCAGCAGCGAATGCCCGCCCAACTCGAAGAAGTTGTCGCGCACACCGACCTTTTCGACCTTCAACACCTCGGCCCAGATACCCGCCAACGTCTGCTCCAGTTCATTGCGCGGCGCCTGATAATCCTGGCTCTGCAACTGACCGATCTCCAGCGCCGGCAGTGCCTTGCGGTCCAGTTTGCCGTTGGCATTGAGCGGCATCCGCTCCAGCCACAACCAGTGCAGCGGCACCATGTATTCCGGCAGCTCGGCGCGCAGGCGCTGCTTGATGCGCTCCAGGCGCTCAGTCGGATTAAGTGAAGAATCAGTCGCGACCAAATAGCCGACCAGATGCTTGCCGTTCACGCCCTCCTGCACACCAACCGCCGCTTCGCGCACTTCCGGCTGCTCATGCAGACGCGCTTCGATTTCACCCAGTTCGATGCGGTAGCCGCGAATTTTCACTTGATGGTCGATGCGCCCAACGTACTCCAGCACGCCGTCACTGCGGCGACGGGCAAGGTCGCCGGTGCGATACAGACGATCGCCTGGCGCGCCAAACGGGTTCGGCACAAACACCTGCGCGGTACGCAACGGATCGCTGACATAACCGCGCCCGACACCGGTGCCGGCCACGCACAGTTCGCCCACCGCACCCAACGGCACCAGGTCCAGCGCGCCATCGAGCAGGTACAAACGGTTGTTGTCGGTCGGCGTGCCAATCGGCAAGTAACTGCCGCGAGTCGACGCCATGTCGACACGGAAGAACGCCACATCGTCCGAACATTCCGCCGGCCCGTAAGCATTCACCAGCCCGATGTCCGGGTAGCGCAGCAACCATTGGTGCGCGAGTTCCGGCGGCATCGCTTCACCGGTCGGCAGCATCCAGCGCAGGCCGTCGAGGCTCATGCGTTCCTGGGCGAGCATGCCCTGAATCAGCGACGGCACGCTTTCCAGCACGGTGATGCCCTGGGCTGACACATGCGCCAGCAAGCCTTGCGGATCGTGGGCGATGGTGTTCGGCACGATGTCCACCCGCGCGCCGAACAACGGTGCGGCAAGGAACTGCCAGACCGAAATGTCGAAGCTTTGCGAAGCGGTCTGGGCGATCACATCGGCCTCGCTGAGGTTCAGGTACGGCAGCTTGCTCAATTGGTTGTTGAGCATGCCGCGCTGTTCGACCATCACACCTTTGGGCAGGCCGGTCGAACCCGAGGTGTAGATCACGTAGGCAAGGTTGTCCGGGCCGCTGTAGATGCCCGGATTCGCCACCGAAAATTCGCTCGCCTGCACCTCCTCCCACACCAGCAACCGTGGCCGATTGGCGCAACCGAATTCCTCCAGCAACGCCACCGCCTGTTCGCGACAGGCCTGGGTGCAGACCAGAAACGGCGTGCGGCTCAGGTCGATGATCCGGCTCAGGCGCTGACTTGGCAGCCCCGGATCCAGCGGCAGATAACCCGCGCCGGCCTTGAAGCTGCCGATGATCATCCCGAGCAGATCGAGGTTACGTTCGGCCAGCAACGCCACCGGCTGATCCAGCCCGACACCGGCCGCGATCAACGCATGGCCGAGACGGTTGCTGCGCTGGTTCAGTTCGGCGTAGCTGTGTTGCTGATCGAGGCAACTGGCGGCGATCCGTTGCGGATGCTGCGCAACCTGCGCTTCAAACAACGCAACGTAGCTCTGCTCCAACGGGTAATCGTGTTCGCTCTGGTTGCAGCCGTGGATCAGGAAATCCTGTTCCTCGGCACCCAGCAGCGGCAAGTCCGCCATGTCGCCATGGAAACCTTCGACCAGTGCCAGCAACAGGCGCTTGAACTCGCCGAGCATGCGTTCAACGGTCGACTCATCTAAATAGCGCTGGTCGTAAGACAGGTGCAAGCCCAGGTCATCGCCCGGATAGCACACCGCCGTCAGCGGGAAGTTGGTGTGGGTGCGGCCCGAATCCGAGGTCGCGTTGAGGCTCTGCGCACGGTCCAGTACCGAGACTTCCACCGGCGCGTTTTCAAACACGAACAAGCTGTCGAACAGCGGTTGGCCCTTCGGCAATTCGCTGTTTTCCTGAATGCTCACCAGCGGCAGGTATTCGTACTCGCGCAGTTGCATGTTGCTGTCGAGCAAGCCGCTCAGCCACTGGCGAACGCTGCAACGCTGATCGTCTTCCGGCATCTTCACCCGCAGCGCGATGCTGTTGATGAACAGCCCGACGGTGCGTTGCATCTCCGGCATTTCCACCGGGCGCCCGGCCACCGTGACGCCGAACAGCACGTCACGATCACCGCTCAAACGTCGCAGCACCAAGGCCCACGCCGCTTGCGCGAAGGTGTTGATGGTCAACTGATGGGCCTGCGCCAGTTCACGCAGTTGCGCACCGTCGCGAGCATCGAGTCGGGTGTAGCGGTCGCCGACGATCATCCCGCCGCTGTCGCCGGCATGTTCACGCAGGAACGGCCGGTCGCTCGGAATCGGCGTGGTCCGTTCGAAGCCTTGCAGGTTGGTTTTCCACCACTGCCGCGCTTCGGCCAGGCTCTGGCGTTGCAGCCAGCCGATGTAGTCGCGATAGCGCGGCGGCACAGGCAGCTGAGCGTCTCGACCTTCACCCAACGCGGTGTAGATCTCAAAGAAATCGTTCATCAGCAACGAGCGGCACCAGGCATCGATGAGGATGTGGTGGTTGCTCATCATGAACCAGTAGCGCGCTTCGCCAACCTTGATCAAACGCAGGTGGAACGGTGCCTGATTCAGCAGATCGAACCCGGCTTCACGCTCGCTTTTCAGCAACGCCTGCAACTTGGGTTCTTGCTCGTCCTCGGCGATTGCCGTCCAGTCGAGGGACTCGATCGGCGTGCTGCCCGGCTTGTGGATAACCTGCAGCATGTCTTCGCCAACGTTCCAGCAGAACGATGCACGCAAGGCTTCGTGACGGGCGATCACCGCTTGCCAGGCCTCGGCAAAACGTTGCGGATCGAGCGCGCTGTTGATGCGGTAACGGTCCTGCATGTAATAGAGGCCGGTGCCCGGCTCGAGCAAGGTGTGCAGCAGCATGCCTTCCTGCATCGGGGTCAGCGGGTAGACGTCTTCGATGGCGGCGGCCGGAATCGGCAGTGCATCGAGTTGCGGCTGGGTCAGCTTCGCCAGCGGGAAGTCCGACGGCGTCAGGCCGCCCGCCTCGTCATGCAGGCAATGCACGATCAGGCTCTGCAATTCGCCGAGGTAGGCGTCCGCCAGTTCGCTGATGGTTTGCGGATCGTGGCGCTCGGCGCTGAAGGTCCAGCGCAGCACCAATTCGCCGCCGTAGACCTGACTATCAACGCTCAACTCGTTAGGCAGCGGCGCTTTCGGATCGTGGGCGGCACCGACCGGCTCATCCAGTGGACGGAACAACGCGTCCGCACCAAAGCTCTGGTCGAACTGGCCGAGGTAGTTGAAGGTGATCGGCGCCACCGGCAACGCGGCCATGGCTTCGCGGCACAGGTCGTCGGCGAGGTAACGCAACACGCCATAGCCCAGGCCCTTGTGCGGGACGCCGCGCAGTTGTTCCTTGATTGCCTTGATCGAGGCGCCCTGGCCGGCGGCTTCTTCAATGTTGAAGGGTGTCAGGCGCAGCGGGTAGGCGCTGGTGAACCAGCCGACGGTGCGGGTCAGGTCGATCTCGTCGAACAGCGCCTCGCGACCGTGGCCTTCAAGTTGGATCAGCGCTGATTCATTACCGCTCCAGCGGCACAGCACGCGGGCCAGTGCCGTCAGCAACAGGTCGTTGACCTGGGTGCGATAGGCGCTCGGTGCCTGTTGCAGCAACTGGCGAGAGAACTCGCTGTCGAGGCGTACGCTGACGGTTTGCGCATGACGATTCTGCCGGCCGCCCTCAGGGCGATCGCACGGCAATTCGACGCCCGGCCCGGCCAGCTGCGACTGCCACCAGCTCAGTTCTTCACGCAGGGATTCACTGCCGGCATACGCCTGCAAGCGGGCCGCCCAATCCTTGAAGGCGCTGGTTTTCGCCGGCAGTTTCACCGACTGCCCAGCCGCCAGTTGGCGATACACCGTTTGCAGATCGTCCAGTAATACACGCCAGGAAACGCCGTCCACCACCAAGTGATGGATCGCGAAGAACAGCCGTTGCTGGCCCTCGGGGCCATCGATCAGCAGCACCCGCATCAACGGCCCCTGTTCGAGGTCGAGGCTGCGCTGGGCATCGGCAAACAAAGCCGCGCATTTATCCATCGCCGACACATGCACTTGCCACAACACGGGAGCACCTCCCACCTTCTGGTGCGCCGCCGTCCATGCGCCGCCGGCCTCGGTGAAGCGCAGGCGCAAGGCGTCGTGCTGCTCGATCACCGCCAGCAGCGCTTGCTCCAGGCGATGAGGTTCCAGCGCAACGGTCGGTTCCAGCAACAACGCCTGGTTCCAGTGCTGACGCTCGGGCATGTCGGTGTCGAAGAACCAGTGCTGGATCGGGGTCAGACGCGATTCGCCGGTGAGCAAACCCTGCTCGGCCGTAACCTGCTCGGTGCGGCTGGCCACGGCGGCGAGTGTTTGAACAGTCTGGTGCTGGAACAGGTCACGCGGGCTGAAGTGAATGCCCTGCTGCCGCGCGCGGCTGACCACCTGGATCGACAGGATCGAGTCGCCACCCAGTTCGAAGAAGTTGTCGTTGAGGCCGACCTGCGCGACGTTCAGCACCTCACACCAGATCTGCGCCAACGTCAGTTCCAGCTCGTTGCTTGGCGCCACATAGTCCTGACGATTCAGCTCCGGGTCCGGCGCCGGCAATGCACGACGGTCGAGTTTGCCGTTGGCAGTCAGCGGCATGCTCGCCAGCAGGATCAGGTGCGTCGGCACCATGTATTCCGGCAGTTGCGATTTCAGGTGAGCCTTTAGGGCTTCACGCAATTGGGCTTGTTGGGTTTCGTCCTGCTCAGCCACGTCGGTGACCAGATAGCCGACCAGTTGTTTGCCGCTCGGGGCGTCCAGCGCCAGCACCACGGCTTCACGGATCGAATCATGGTCCAGCAGACGGGTTTCGATCTCGCCCAGTTCGATGCGGAAACCGCGAATTTTCACTTGATGGTCGATGCGGCCGAGGTATTCCACCAGACCGTCGGCGCGCTGCCGCACCAGGTCGCCGGTGCGATAAATCCGCCCGCCATCCGCTGCAAACGGGTTGGCCACGAAGCGTTCCGCCGTGATGCCCGGACGGTCGTGATAACCCTGGGCCAGACCGGCACCGCCGACGTACAACTCACCGGTTGCGCCTTGCGGCACCAGTGCCAGATCGGCGTCGAGGATGTACGCCACGCGAGCACCGATCACGCTGCCGATCGGCACACTGCCCAACCCTTCTTCAAGCTGCTGCGGTGCAAGACTGGCCAACGGCATGACCACCGTTTCCGTCGGGCCGTAGGCGTTGAAGAACAGGCTCGGTTTGAACGCTGCGCGAATGCGCTGCAAGTGCTCGCCGGTCAGGGCTTCGCCGCCGGTGATGCACATGCGCACCGGCAAGGTTTCGCCCTGAGTCGCCAGCCACTGCGCCAGTTGGCTGCCGTAACTTGGGATGAAGCCGAGGATGTTGATGTGGTGGCGACGGATCAATCCGCAGATTTCTTCTGCGTCCCACTGCCCTTGAGCGCGCAAGACCACTTGCGCACCGCTCAACAACGGCACCAGCAGACGCTCGGTCGCGGCGTCGAAATTGATCGAATAGAAGTGCAGTTCGCAGTCGTCCGCACGCATGCCAAAGCGTTCGATTACCGCTTGGCAGTGCATGGCAATTTCACCGTGGGACACCACCACGCCTTTCGGCTTGCCGGTGGAACCGGAGGTGTAAATCAGGTACGCCTGATGCTGCGGCAGGCTGATGAACGGTAGCTCGGTGGCCGGGTAGTTGGCCAATTCGGCAGCGTCATCTTCGAGGCACCAGCGACTGACGGTTGTCGGCAGATCACCCAGTGCCTGGAACATCGCCGCATCGCTGAGCAGCAAACCGATGCCGCTGTCTTCGATCATGTAATGCAGGCGATCGAGCGGGTATTCCGGATCAAGCGGCACATAAGCGCCACCCGCCTTGAGGATCGCCAGCAGGCCGATGACCATTTCCAGCGACCGCTCAAGTGCCAGACCGACGCGAACCTGCGGCCCGACACCCCGCTCGCGCAACATCCAGGCCAGGCGATTGGCGCGGCTGTCGAGTTCGGCGTAGCTCAGGGTTTGCCCGGCGAACGTCAGCGCCGGCGCATCCTTGCGCACCAGCGCCTGTTCGCTGAACAGGTGATGAATGCACTGATCCAGTCGATGTTCACCCGGTTCGATGCCCAGGCTGTCGAGCAGCTTTTGCTGTTCCATGGTTTCGAGCAACGGCAGTTCACTGAGGCGCTGTTGCGGATCGGCCAGCAACGCTTCCAGCAGATTGCGCCAGTGCCCGGCCATGCGCGCAATGCGCGGTTCATCGAACAGATCGGTGCTGTAAGTCAGGCAGCAACCCAACCGATGATCGAGGTCGGTCACTTCCAGGTTGAGGTCGAATTTGGTCGCTCGCGCATCGTTCGCCAGGTATTCGACCGTCATGCCGGCCAGCGTGCGGCTCTGCTGGAATTCCCAGCGCTGCACGTTGCACATCACCTGGAACAGCGGGTTGTACGCAGCGCTGCGCGGTGGCTGCAACGCTTCAACCAAATGATCGAACGGCAGGTCCTGATGGGACTGGCCTTCGATCACGGTGTGGCGCACCTGCTCGAACAATTCGCCAACGGACATCTGCCCGTCGAGCTGGCAACGCAGCACTTGGGTGTTGAGGAACGCACCGATCAGCCCTTCGCTTTCCGGGCGAATGCGGTTGGCCACCGGCGCGCCGATGCGCAGGTCGGTCTGGCCGCTGTAGCGGTAAAGCAGCACGGCCAGCGCGGCGGTCATGGTCATGAACAGGGTCAGGCCGTTTTGCGCGTTGAAGGCGCGGACCCGTGCCGCGAGATCATCGCTCAGGTCGAAACGGAACAGCTCGCCCTGATGGCTTTGCACCGCAGGACGCGGACGGTCGGCGGGCAATTCCAGCAGCGGATGTTCGCGGCCCAGTTGCGCGGTCCAGTAATCGAGCTGGCGCTGACGCTCGCCGGACTCCAGCCACTGACGCTGCCAGACGCTGTAATCGACGTATTGCACCGGCAGCGGCGCCAGTGGCGATTCGCGGTCATCGACGAACGCTTCGTAAAGCGCACTGAGTTCCCGGGCGAAAATGTCCATCGCCCAGCCTTCGGTGACGATGTGGTGCAGGGTCAGCACCAGGTAATGTTCCTGCTCGGCGGTCTTGACCAGGCAGGCGCGCAGCAGCGGCCCGGTTTCCAGATCGAAGGGTTGATGCGCTTCGCTGTCGGCCAATGCCTGCACCCGCTGTTCGCGCAAGTCGGCGTCCAGCGCGGAAAGATCTTTCCAGTCCATGCGCATCCCGGTTTCCGGGTGCACGCGCTGTTGCGCCACGCCGTCGATGCTCGGGAACGTGGTGCGCAAGGTTTCGTGACGCATGATCAGCGCTTGCAACGCCGTCTCGAAGCGCCCGATGTCCAGCACCCCGCGCAACCGCGCCATGCCGCCGACGTTGTAGGCCGGGCTGTCCGGCTCCATCTGCCAAAGGAACCACATGCGCTGCTGGGAATAGGACAGCGGCACCGGTTGGCTGCGGTCGACCTTTTCAATCGGCGGTTGTTTGTTGGTGTTGCCGCTGGCCTGAATCTGTTGAACCTGCCGGGAGAATGCCCCCAGCTCACTGTTTTCGAACAACGCGCGCAGCGGCAATTCGACGTCGCAGGCCTGACGGGTGCGGGAGATGATTTGCGTGGCCAGCAGCGAATGGCCGCCGAGGGCGAAGAAGTCGTCGCGCAGACCGATCTGCTTCAAGCCCAGCACTTCGCGCCAGATCGCGGCGATCTGCTGTTCAAGTTCAGTGACCGGCTCGACGTGTTCGCGCACCTGCCATTGCGGTTCAGGCAAGGCACGGCGATCGAGTTTGCCGCTTGGGCTGAGGGGCATTTCGTCAAGGCGCATCAGCTGCGCCGGGACCATGTATTCCGGCAGCTCGGCCGCCAGCGCGGCTTTCAGGCGAGCGGTTTGAGTGTCTTCGGATTCACTGGTTTCGCTGGCCGTGTAGTAACCGATCAACTGCCCGCCAGCGGCGGTTTCGCGCACCAGCACCACGGCTTGCGCGACACCGTCCTGCGCCAGCAGACGCGCTTCGATTTCTTCCGGTTCGACGCGAAAGCCCCGCAGTTTGACCTGCTGATCGAGACGGCCGAGGTATTCGATCACGCCATCGGCGGTCCAGCGAGCGCGGTCGCCGGTGCGATACATACGTGCGCCCTGCTCGCCCAACGGGTCGACGACAAAACGTTCAGCCGTCAGAGCCGGACGCCCCAGATACCCCCGGGCCAGGCCGATGCCGCTGATGCACAACTCACCAGGCACACCGGCCGGCACAGAGTTGAGCTCGCTGTCGAGCACGCGGCAGATCACGTTGCCCAACGGACGGCCAATCGGCGAGCGCTCGCCATCGCCCGTGCTGCAATGCCAATGAGTGACGTTGATCGCGGTTTCGGTCGGGCCATAACGGTTGTGCAGTTGCACGGCCGGCAGTTGCTCCAGCACGCGGTTGCGCAGTTCCGCCGGCAAGGCTTCGCCGCCCGAGAACACACGACGCAGGCTGGTGCATTCGGCAGTGAGCGGCTCGTCAATGAACAGCGAAAGCAGCGGCGGCACAAAGTGCAGCGTGGTCACCCCGTATTGCTGAACCAGTTGGGCAATGCGGTGCGGATCACGGTGCTCGCCGGGCGCGGCAATCAGCAAACGCGCCCCGGTGATCAGCGGCCAGAAGCACTCCCACACCGACACGTCAAAACTGATCGGCGCCTTTTGCATCAGCACGTCGGTGTCGTTCAGGCGATAGGTGTTCTGCATCCATTGCAGACGTTCGGCGAGCGCCGCGTGGGTGTTGCCGACGCCCTTCGGCTGGCCGGTGGAGCCGGAGGTGTAAATCACGTAAGCGAGGTTGTCGCCGTGCAGATGCAGGCCCGGCGCCTGGCTTGGCCAGTTCTCCAGGTGCAGTGCATCCATGGCGATCACGCTGACGCCATCGGTGGCCGGCAGCCGGTCGAGCAATTCGGTTTGGGTCAGCAGCAATTCGACACCGCTGTTGCCGAGCATGTACGCCAGGCGCTCGGTCGGGTAATCCGGGTCAAGCGGCACGTAGGCACCACCGGCCTTGATGATCGCCAACAGGCCGATCAACAGTTGCGGCGAACGCTCGGCGGCGATGGCCACGCAAACATCCGGGCCGACGCCTTTGTCGCGCAGGTAATGCGCAAGGCGGTTGGCCTGGGCGTGCAGTTCGGCGAAGTCCAGGCTGCCGCCGTCCCACAGCAGCGCGGTGCGCTCCGGGGTCAGGCGTGCCTGTTCGTTCAGCAGTTCCGGCAGCCATTGGCTGGCCGGTGTGCACGGTGCGACGCTCCACGAGGCTTGCTGATCGTGCTCGCTTGCGGTCAACAGTTGCAGGTCGCCGACGGTGATGGTCGACTGCTCGCAAATGGCCCGCAGCAGGTTGCTGAAATGCTCGGCCAGTCGCTCGATGGTGGTGGCATCAAACAGCTCGCTGGCGTAGTCGAACGACAGGCTCAGGCGACCGTTACGGTCTTCCTCGCTGTGCAATTGCAAATCGAACTTGGCTTCGCGGCTGTGCCACGGCAGTTCTTCGGCAAGCAACCCTGGCAAGCGACGCAGTGCGCTCAGGTCCCGTTGCTGATGGTTGAACATGACCTGGAACAAGCCTTGTTCGCGGGCCTTCGGGAACACTTCCAGCAGTTGTTCGAACGGCAGGTCCTGATGCGCCTGGGCGCCCAAGGCCGTCTGGCGGGTTTGCGCCAACAGCTCAACAAATGGCAACCGCGGATCCACCTCGGCACGCAGCACCTGGGTGTTGATGAAGAAGCCGATCAGGCCCTGGGTTTCCAGGCGCGGACGGTTGGCGTTTGGTACACCGATGCGAATGTCGGTTTGGCCGCTGTAGCGGTGCAACAGGCTCTGGAACGCCGCGAGCAACAGCATGAATGAGGTGGCGTCGTGGGCCTGGGCAGTCTGGCGAATCGCCTCGCTGAGGGGCGCAGCCAAACGCACGGTGTGGCGCGCGGCGCTGTGACGGTGTTGCGCCGAACGCGGGTGATCGGTGGCCAGGTTCAGGGTCGGATGCTCCTCGCCCAACTGTGTTTTCCAGTAGGTCAGTTGCCGCTCGCCCTCACCTTGCGCCAGCCATTGACGCTGCCAGCTGCCGTAGTCGGCGTACTGGGTCGGCAATGGCGCGAGCGTTGCCGTTTGCCCTTGGGAGGCAGCGGCATACAGGCGCGAAAACTCGTCGATCAGCACGTTCAGCGACCAACCATCGGCGATGATGTGGTGCAGCGTCACCAGCAACTGGTGATCCTCGTCATCGAGGCGCACCAGCGTCACCCACAGCAGCGGCCCCTTTTCCAGGTCGAACTGGGTGTGCGCTTCGTCCTCGCGGATTTGTTGCGCGCGGGCTTCACGCTCGGCGACGGGCAAATCGCTGATGTCGATCCGTTGCAGGTTGAATTCGCCAGCGGCAATGACCTGTTGCAGCGCCACGCCGTCACGTTCGAAGAAGCGCGTGCGCAGGGATTCGTGGCGTTCGATCAGGTGCTGGAAGCTCGCGCGCAGGGCGTCTTCATCCAGCTCGCCACGCAAACGCAAGGCGCCGGGAATGTTGTAGGCGCTGCTTTGCGGGTCCAGTTGCCAGGTAATCCACAAACGGTTTTGCGCGAGGGATTGCGGCATCGCTTCGCTGCGCGACAGCCTGCTGATCGCGCCTTGGGCCAGGCCGCCGTCCTGTTGCTGCTGCGCGACCACCGCGGTAAATGCACCGAGGGTCGGCGCTTCGAACAGCAGGCGCAGGTTCAGCTCCAGACCCAACTCTTCGCGCAGGCGCGCAACCACTTGAGTGGCGGCGATGGAGTTGCCGCCGAGCAGGAAGAAGTGGTCATCGGCACCAATCTGTTTCACCTGCAATTGCTCGGCCCAGATCTGGCCGATCAGGCTTTGCAGCTCGGAACCCGACTCGGTTTTGGTCTGGTTTTCAGGGGGCGCCAATGGGAACAGTGCGTAGCTGTCGAGGCTGCCATCCGCCAGCCGATTACGGCACGCCGAACGTTGCAGCTTGCCGCTGGAGGTTTTCGGCAATGCGCCCGGATTGAGCAACACCACCACGCTCGGTGCTTCCTGATACGCCTCGGCCACCGCCTGGCGGATGGCTTTGATCAGTGCCTCGGGCGGCAGGATTTTCTGCACGCTGCGGCTGATTTCCGCGGCGATGCCGATGCCTTCCTGACCGTCGATGTTCACGGCGAACGCGGCGACGCGACCTTTGCGCACCACTTCCACTTCACGCTCGATGGTCTGCTCGATGTCCTGCGGGTACAGGTTGTGACCGCGAACGATCAGCATGTCTTTCAGGCGACCGGTGATGAACAGTTCGCCGTTGCGCATGAAACCCAGGTCGCCGGTGCGCAGCCAGGTTTTGCCGGCGTGTTGAACGAAGGTCTTGGCGCTGGCCTCGGGGTTGCGCCAGTAGCCATGGGCGATGCTCGGCCCGGTCGCCCAGACTTCGCCGACCGCGTTGTCGGCCAGTTCGGTCAGCGCCAATGGATCGATAATCAGCACCGCGTGATCCGGCTGGCTGATGCCGCAACTCATGATCGCGCTGCCTTCACCCGCTTCGGCACGGTTTTGCGCCAACGCCTGATCATCCACGCGCAGGTTGCCGATGCCTTGGCCACGGGGTGTGCCGGCGACGAACAACGTGGCCTCGGCCAAGCCGTAAGACGCCATGAAACTGTCCGGGGTGAAACCACAGCTCGCGAACTTCTCGGCGAAACGGTCGAGGGTGTCGAGGCGAATCGGTTCGGAACCGGAATACGCCACGCGCCAGCCGCTGAGGTCGAGGCGTTCCAGCGCCGATTCGCTGACACGCTCGCTGCACAGACGGTAGGCAAAATCCGGCCCACCGCTGATGGTGCCGCCGTACTCGCTGATCGCTTCGAGCCAGCGCAGCGGCCGACCGAGGAAGTACG
The DNA here is from genome assembly GCF_019956105.1 of Pseudomonas sp. BF-RE-25. Classification (NCBI taxonomy): domain Bacteria; kingdom Pseudomonadati; phylum Pseudomonadota; class Gammaproteobacteria; order Pseudomonadales; family Pseudomonadaceae; genus Pseudomonas; species Pseudomonas sp. BF-RE-25. Next base: position 168,249 of record NZ_JAHBDB010000044.1, on the reverse strand, counting down.
TCGGCGACATCAACACGCACGGCACGCCGCTGAAAATCGGCTGCAACAGACCGCCGATCAAACCCATGTCGTGGTACAGCGGCAGCCAGCTGACGATCACGTCGTCAGGGTTCAGGTCGATGCCGAAACCGTGGCGAATCAGCAACTCATTGGCGACCAGGTTGCCATGGCTGACTTGCACGCCTTTTGGCAGCGCGGTGGAGCCCGAGGTGTATTGCAGGAAGGCAATGTGGTCGCCTTCGAGATTCGGTTCGACCCACTTTGCGGCCAGTGCACTGTCGAGGGTGTCGACGCACAGCAGCGGCGGCGCGCCTTCGATTTGCAGCAACGCATCGCGCAGACCGGCACTGGTCAGCAGCAGGCGCGGTTCGGCGTCGCTGATGATCGACAGCAGGCGTTCCTGATGATGACGCTTGGCCGACTCCGGCGGATAAGCCGGCACCGCGATCACGCCCGCATACAGGCAACCAAAAAACGCCGCGACGTAATCCGGACCGCTGGGAAACAGCAGCACCGCGCGATCACCAAAATCAGTTTCGGCCTGCAACGCGCCGGCAATGGTGCGCGCCCGCTGATCCAGTTCGCGATAACTGAGCACCACCGTCTGATCCGGGGTTTCGGCGAGAAAACGCAAGGCCACCCGATCCGGCGTCAGGGCCGCGCGGCGCTGAAGGGCTTGGACCAGTGTGCCAGGTATTTTGAACGCGTCGGTCATGAGGTTTCCTGCCTGAATTCGGCTTGCAATTGGAATCGGTTTTCTGCTTTCACGCCCCATCAGGGGCATGCAGGACGCGGTCTTCGCCGACCGCGCGAGGCATTGGGAATGCTGTTTTGGCCGGGGCTTGCGCCCGGAGCCATTCACCAATGAGAACGGATGACGTCTTGAAATAATTAGTCGGCAGGCTTGATCGCCAACGGGGGCTGGGTGCGGCAGCGTGTCGCAGTTCTCACTGCGAATCTCAGAGAAGGATTAGTTCTCTTTCTCAATTGACAATCATTATCATTCAGAATAATTTGTCGCTCGATGTGTAGGACGGCTCCGATATACCCGTCGTCCCACGACCCCATTTGCAGCAAGGTGATTTCCATGACGGAACAAGTATCCACAAGCAGGTGCGATTCACCGCTACTTCAGGCATTCGTGGACAATCGGCTGATTCTGGTCAAGATTGCCGCCCGTATTACTGGCTGCCGGTCACGTGCCGAAGATGTGGTTCAGGATGCGTTCTTCCGCCTGCAATCGGCGCCGCAGATCACCTCCTCGATCAAGGCTCAGCTCAGTTACCTGTTCCAGATCGTGCGTAACCTGGCGATCGACCACTACCGCAAACAGGCGCTGGAACAGAAGTATTCGGGGCCTGAAGAAGAAGGGCTGAACGTGGTGATTCAAGGCGCTTCGCCGGAAACCTCGCACATCAATTTTTCGACCCTGGAAAACATCGCCGACGCGCTGACGGAGCTGCCGAGCCGCACCCGCTACGCCTTTGAGATGTACCGCCTGCACGGCGTACCGCAAAAGGACATCGCCAAGGAACTGGGTGTTTCGCCGACCCTGGTGAACTTCATGATTCGCGACGCGCTGGTGCATTGCCGCAAGGTGTCGGGCAGTCGGGCAGACACTTTCGCCCGCCGTTAAAAGCTTCGCGGGCAAGCCTCGCTCCTACAGGTCCGTGTCGCTCGCCAAAACGACACTAACCTGTAGGAGCGAGGCTTGCCCGCGAAGGCGGACTCAAGACCGCAACCGATCTTGAACCCTACCCATCAAGCCAACCCACACCGCTCAAAAAACCGCTCCCGCCCCAACACCATCAACGCCGCGCGCTTGTGCGGGAAGTCGAACTCTTTCTCGCAATGAAAGCGCTGCCCCTGCATGTACCCGATCATCTTCGCGTTGTCGGCTCGCGGCTCTGCAACCACCCGCCGGGTACGCGGATCATCGAGAAACAGGTAATGCGTCAACGCCGATAACCAGCTCGCCACCTTGTGCGGACCGCGATGGTTTTCTTCGCCGACCAACATGTGAATGCCACGGTCGTAATCATCGACATCGAAGAACGGTGCAATGCGGTCTTCCTTGGCCCAGTAGGCTTCGAAATAAGCAAATGGCTGATCATCGAAACAGCCGATCAACGTCACGGTGTGGGGATCGGCGTCGAGTTTGCTCAGGTATTCGCGATGCTGTTCAAGGCTGCCCTCCTCCTGCCAGAAACTCGCCACCCGCGCACTGTTCTGCCAGCGATTGAACCGCGCCAGGTCCAGATCGATGTCCAGCGTACGCAGGGAAATCCACGCACCCAGCCGCGCATCGAAACGTCGATAGACTTCACCGCGCGGTTTCACCGGGCGCAGTGGATGACGCTTGCCAGCGCTGATCACCATTTGCTGTGGGTAGCCGCTGGTCAGCGATGTCCCCAGCCAAGGCTGCGGCAACTGCCAGAACAGCGTGCGCTCGCAGCGATACTGGCCGGCGAGTTCGGTCGACACCAGCAAACCGCTGAGCAAGGCTTCGGTGGGAGCTTCATCGAGGTGCCAGGTCAGCCGCTGGCAAGCCGGGTCACGGGCAAACAGCCAATAACCGGCGGCCCACACGGCCTGAGTGTCGACGCGAGCCTCGGCATGCACGTGCAACTCGGGCTCACGCGTCAGCCGCAAGGTAATCAGCGGTTGCGCTTCCAGGCTCAGGCTCAGGCGGTTTTCGGTTTCATCCGCGACAAGGCGGTTGCCTGTCGGCAAAGCCAGGGCAGTCAGGTCATTCAGATTGGGCATGGGTCGGGCTCACGATAATCGTCGACAGTTCAACGAAGTGACGTGAGCCAGTGGGGGAAATTTAAGGAAGGTCGGCAAAAACACCACCCGGCGACGCGATCTCAGCTGCCGGGAACTGGCACGATGGCGATCTTGTACGGATCGAAAATCCTCAGCATCTGGCCGTTGTCCCGCAATCCTTGCAGCAACTTGCCGAATGCCTCACCGCTTATGGGCGCCGTGGGACGGAGGATGGCGTAGTGGTGATAGACCTGATCAATGCGCTGAGACACCAGCAACTGATCGCCGACCTTCTCGTTGCGCAGCAGGTAATCGCTCAAGTAAGAGCGTGTCACCAGGGCGATGTCTGCGCGCCCGCGCAGCACCATCAGCAGGTTGCTGTCATGGGAATAGGTCAGCGTGGCGTTGTAGTTTTGCGCGAGGACCTTGGGGTCGGCATTGAAGTTGGCGAACTCGTAGTGATAGCCGCTGAACAGCGCCAGACGCTTGCCGGCAAGATCGGCGAAATAGTTCTGCTGACGATTGGGAATCCGCTGCGCGACAAAAATCTCGGCATCTTCCAGACCCATGTCGACGCTGACGTGGGGAATGTCCTTCCAGCCCCAGTTCGGGTTCTCGAAAATAGCCATGTCCACCCGGCTCTGCTTGAAGTCACCGAAGCGTCGCGGAATGGATGTCGGCACGAGCACAAACTGATAGTCGGTTTGCAAGGCATTGAGCGCCTCGACCAATTGCGGCAGCAGGCCAGTGTCGGCACCGGATTCAGGGCGTACGGTGTAGGGCGGAAAATGCGCGGCACCGACCCGCACCAGTTGCGCCGCCGGAGACGGCAACACCCAAAGCGCTGCAAGCGCCGCCAGAAAAAGCCGCGAGGCCGTCCGAATTGGCGAAGACATCAAAACAACCCACTCCCCAAAAAAGTACGCATCAATTCATTCAAGCTAGGCGGTTTCGGCCACTTAGCCAGTTTCCTGCGGCTACGGGCAACACTATTGTTTTTCTTCGAGCACCAGAATCAACGCCTCATCGGCCAATTGATCGAGGTTCACGCTGCCATCCGGGCGATACCAGGTCGTGGTCCAGGACAGCGCACCGGTCAGAAAACGCCGGGTGATGAACACGTCCCCGCGGATGAATCCCGCGTCCTTGGCCTCCCCCAGCACCTGCAGCCAGAGGTCTTCATAGATGTCGCGCAGCGCCAACACCTTCGCTTGCCCGTCTTCGGACAGCGAACGCCATTCGTACACCAACACCGCCATGGCCTCGCCGCTGCCGCCCATGATCGACTGCAACTCACAGCGAATCAGCGCCAGTACCCGTTCGCGCACGTTTTCGGCTTCGGCGATCGCCGCACGCATCAACGCGGTGTTGTAGCGAATGGTTTCCTCCATCACTGCCCGCAGGATCTCGTCCTTGCTTTTGAAGTGATGAAAAATGCTTCCCGACTGAATGCCCACCGCGCCGGCCAGATCACGCACCGTGGTGCGCTCATAGCCTTTGTTGCGAAACAGGTGAGCCGCCACTTGCAGCAATTTGCCACGGGCGCTGTCCGGGTCGGTCAACTGGCCGTTGTCGACCAATTCGCGCATTACCCTCAGGGCTTTTTGCTCGTCCACCCGTTCTCTCCTACAGTCGTACTCACCGCTAAAACAGCGGGGTTGCGCGGGCAATTTAAGCTGACGAAGGCAACCAAGCAAGCGCTCGGGCAGAAGATATTTAAGTCGTTTACAAACCAAGCGCTTGCTTGGTAGTCTCGATACACGTCTGAGGGAGGTGGCTATGGAAAGGGCTGTGCCTGAAACTGTTCGCATCGGTTGCGCCAGCGCCTTCTGGGGCGACACCTCGACCGCCGCCGCGCAACTGGTCGAAGGCGGACGCCTGGATTACCTGGTGTTCGATTATCTGGCCGAGATCACGATGTCGATCATGGCCGGTGCGCGGATGAAAGATCCCCAGGCCGGCTACGCCAGCGACTTCATCGAGGTGCTCAGCCCGCTGCTCACGCAGCTCGCCGCACAGAACATCCGCGTCATCAGCAACGCCGGCGGCGTCAACCCGCAGGCCTGCGCCGCGGCCCTGCAAGCGGCTTGCGACAAGGCCGGCGTGGCGCTGAAAATCGCCGTGTTGCTGGGTGATGACCTGCAACCGCAGTTCAAACACATGAGCACCCGCGGCCTCCACGAAATGTTCAGCGGCGCGCCCTTGCCGCCGATGTGCGTCTCCACCAACGCCTACCTCGGTGCGCCCGGCATCGTCGAAGCCTTGCGCCTGGGCGCGGACATCGTCATTACCGGGCGCGTGGTCGACAGCGCCGTGGTCAGCGCTGCACTGGTGCATGAATTCGGCTGGTCCTGGCACGACTACGACAAACTCGCGCAAGCCGCACTCGCCGGTCACATCATCGAATGCGGCGCCCAGTGCACCGGCGGCAACTTCACCGATTGGCGCGACGTGCCCGACTACGAACACATCGGTTTCCCCATCGTCGAAGTCAGTGCCGACAGCCAGTTCATCGTCAGTAAACCCGAAGGCTCCGGCGGCCTGGTCACGCCACTCACGGTCGGCGAGCAGATACTTTATGAAATCGGCGACCCGCAGGCCTATCTGCTGCCCGATGTGATCTGCGATTTCACCCAGGTCAAACTTCAGCAACAAGGCAAGAACGCAGTTCAGGTACACGGCGCCAAAGGCTTGCCGCCCACCGATCAGTACAAGGTCAGCGCGACGTATCCGGACGGTTTCCGCTGCACCGCCAGTTGCCTGATCGCCGGGATCGATGCGGTGGACAAGGCGCGGCGCGTCAGCGAAGCGATCATCAGCAAGACCTCGGAAATCTTCAGCCAGCGCGGTTGGGCGCCCTACAGCGAAGTCAATATTGAACTGCTCGGCAGCGAGGCCACGTACGGTCCCCATGGCCAGCGTCAGGACAGCCGCGAAGTGGTGATCAAACTCGCCGTGCGCCATCCGGACAAACAGGCGCTGATCGTGTTCTCCCGGGAAATCGCCCAAGCCGCCACCGGCATGGCGCCGGGGTTGACCGGCATCGTCGGCGGACGGCCGACAGTGTATCCGCTGATCCGGCTGTTCTCGTTCCTCATCGACAAATCCGCCTGCACGCTGGACATTGATCTCAATGGTCAACGTCATCCGTGCGCCCTGCCCGCCCTCGACGCGCTCACCACCGCGGACCTGCCGGTGCCGTACGACCCACCGAAACCCACCGGTCGCGCCGATGCCAGCGTGGCGCTGATCAAGCTCGCGGTCGCACGCTCGGGTGACAAGGGCAATCACAGCAACATCGGCGTCATGGCGCGCGAGCCGGAGTACCTGCCGTGGATCGCCGAAGCCCTGACCCCGGAAGTGATGGTCGACTGGATGAGTCATGTGCTCGACCCGGTTCACGGGCGCGTCGAGCGCTGGTACCTGCCCGCGACCCACAGCCTGAATTTCTTGCTGGAAAACGCCCTTGGCGGTGGTGGCGTGGCCAGTCTGCGGATCGATCCGCAAGGCAAAGCCTTCGCCCAACAACTACTGGACATCCAGATTCCGGTGCCGCAGCGCATCGCCGACCAGGTCAACTAGAGGACTACCGCCGTGGCCTACGATTCGATTTTCAAAGCTGATCTGTTTGCCGGCCAAAACATCATCGTCACCGGTGGCGGCAGTGGCATCGGTCGCTGCACCGCCCATGAACTGGCGGCCCTCGGCGCCCATGTGCTGTTGATCGGGCGCAATGCCGACAAACTGAAATCCGTGGTTGCCGAGATTACCGAGGATGGCGGCAAGGCCGATTGGCAGACCTGCGATATTCGCGACGAAGAAGCGGTCAAGCATCTGGTCAGCGAACTGATCCGCAAGCACGGTCCGATCCACGGACTGGTCAACAATGCCGGCGGCCAATTCCCCTCACCACTGGCCTCGATCAACCAGAAAGGTTTCGAAACCGTGATGCGCACCAACCTCGTGGGCGGTTTCCTGATGGCGCGCGAAGTCTTCAACCAGTCTATGAGCCAACACGGCGGCGCCATCGTCAACATGCTCGCCGACATGTGGAACGGCATGCCCGGCATGGGCCACTCGGGCGCGGCGCGCTCGGGCATGGACAACCTGACCAAGACCGCTGCGTTTGAATGGGGTTACGCCGGGGTGCGGGTCAATGCAGTGGCGCCGGGCTGGATCGCCTCCAGCGGCATGGACACTTACGAAGGTGCGTTCAAAGCGGTGATTCCGACCTTGCGCGAGCACGTGCCGCTGAAACGCATCGGCACCGAATCGGAAGTCAGCGCCGCGATCGTATTCCTGCTCAGTCCGGCCGCAGCGTTTGTCAGTGGCAGCACCTTGCGTATCGACGGCGCCGCCAGCCTTGGTGGTCGGGCGTGGCCGATCCACAAGGCCAGGATCAGTGAGTCGTACAACGGTTTCCACCGCGCGTACTTACCGGACGTGCTCAAGGACAAGGAATAAGTCATGCCGGTGATTCAGTCGCAAGTCGACCCGTTCAGCGAACAGTTTGCCCAGAACCGCGCAGCGATGCTGGCGGGGATCGAGCAAGTCCGTCAGCTCGAACAGAACCTGCTGAACAAAGCGGCCGAAGCCAAACCCAGGTTCGACAAGCGCGGGCAATTGCTGCCCCGCGAACGCCTCAACCTTCTGCTCGACCCCGGTGCGCCGTTCCTCGAACTGGCGAGCCTGGCCGGCTACAAATTGCATGACGACAAGGACGGCAGCTCAGCCGGCGGCGGTTTGATCGCCGGGATCGGTTACGTGTCCGGCGTGCGGGTTCTGGTCGTGGCGAACAACAGCGCGATCAAGGGCGGGACGATTTCCCCCAGCGGTTTGAAAAAGTCCCTGCGCCTGCAACAGATCGCCATGGAGAACAAACTGCCGGTGATCACCCTCGCCGAAAGCGGTGGCGCCAACCTCAATTACGCAGCGGAGATTTTCGTCGAAGGCGCGCGCAGTTTTGCCAATCAGGCGCGGATGTCGGCCATGGGGTTGCCGCAGATCACCGTGGTCCACGGCTCGGCCACGGCGGGCGGCGCTTATCAGCCAGGGCTCTCGGATTACACGGTAGTGGTGCGTGGCAAAGCCAAACTGTTTCTCGCCGGCCCACCGTTACTGAAAGCCGCGACCGGAGAAGTGGCGACCGACGAAGAACTGGGCGGTGCCGAGATGCACGCGCAAACCGCCGGCACCGCTGAATACCTGGCCGAGAACGATGCCGATGGCGTGCGCCTGGTGCGCGAGATTGTCAGCCTGTTGTCATGGAACGAGCAGCTGCAATGGTTGCCCGAACGGCAGTGGAAAGAACCCCTCTACCCTATCGACGAGCTGCTGGGACTGATCCCGGACGATCCGAAAAAGCCCTACGACGTGCGCGAAATCATTGCGCGGATTGCCGACGGCTCGAACTTCCTTGAGTTCAAGGGTGAATTCGATCAGCAAACCATTTGCGGCCATTTGCACATTCAGGGGCGCGCCTGCGGATTCATTGGCAACAACGGCCCGATCACCCCCAAAGGGGCGAGTAAAGCCGCGCAGTTCATCCAGCTCTGCGATCAGAGCCAGACGCCGCTGCTGTTCTTTCACAACACCACCGGGTTCATGGTCGGCACCGAATCGGAACAGCAAGGCGTGATCAAGCACGGCGCGAAGATGATTCAGGCGGTGGCCAACGCCCGCGTACCGAAACTGACCATCATCGTCGGCGGCTCCTATGGCGCCGGCAACTACGCCATGTGCGGTCGCGGCCTCGACCCGCGCTTCATCTTCGCCTGGCCCAACAGCCGCACGGCAGTGATGGGCGGCGCGCAGGCCGGCAAGGTGCTGCGCATCGTCACCGAAGCCAAACAGCTCAAGGACGGCCTGGTGCCCGACCCGAAAATGCTCGACATGCTGGAGCAGGTCACCGCACAGAAACTCGACAGCCAGTCCACCGCGCTGTATGGCAGCGCCAGTCTGTGGGACGACGGGCTCATCGATCCGCGGGACACCCGGACCCTGCTCGGTTACTTGCTGGACATCTGTCATGAGGCCGATGTGCGGCCGCTGCAAACCAACAGTTTTGGCGTAGCCCGGTTCTGAACCGGCCAGAGGAGAACAATAAAAATGATCTTCACCCAGGAACACGAAGCACTGCGCCGCACCGTTCGTCAATTCGTCGAAAACGAGATCAACCCGCACGTCGAGGCATGGGAAAAGGCCGGGCGCTTTCCCATCCACGAAATCTTCCGCAAGGCCGGTGACCTGGGCCTGCTGGGAATTTCCAAACCGGAAAAATTCGGCGGCATGGGGCTCGACTACAGCTATTCGATTGTCGCCGCCGAGGAGTTCGGCACCATTCATTGCGGCGGCATTCCGATGTCCATCGGCGTGCAGACCGACATGTGCACTCCAGCGCTGGCGCGCTTCGGTTCCGATGAACTGCGTGAAGAATTTCTGCGCCCTGCCATTACCGGCGAACAGGTCGGTTGCATCGGCGTTTCCGAAGTCGGCGCCGGTTCCGACGTGGCCGGGTTGAAAACCACCGCCCGCAAGGACGGCGACGACTACGTGATCAACGGCAGCAAGATGTGGATCACCAACTCGCCAAGCGCCGATTTCATTTGTCTGCTGGCCAATACCTCGGACGACAAACCGCACATCAACAAGTCACTGATCATGGTGCCGATGAACACGCCGGGGATCAGCCTCAGTTCGCACCTGGACAAGCTCGGCATGCGCAGCTCGGAAACCGCCCAGGTGTTTTTCGACAACGTGCGCGTGCCGCAACGCAACCGCATCGGCCATGAAGGCGCGGGCTTCATGATGCAAATGCTGCAGTTTCAGGAAGAACGCCTGTTCGGCGCGGCAAACATGATCAAGGGCCTGGAATACTGCATCGACAGCACCATCGAGTATTGCAAGGAACGTAAAACCTTCGGCAATGCGCTGATCGACAATCAGGTCATCCACTTTCGCCTCGCCGAATTGCAAACCGAAATCGAATGCCTGCGGGCGCTGGTCTATCAGGCCACCGAGCAATACATCAAAGGTCAGGACGTCACGCGTCTGGCGTCGATGGCCAAACTCAAGGCCGGGCGGCTGGGCCGCGAAGTCAGCGACAGTTGCCTTCAATATTGGGGCGGCATGGGCTTTATGTGGGACAACCCCGTGGCCCGCGCTTACCGCGATGTACGGCTGGTGTCGATTGGCGGCGGCGCCGACGAAATCATGCTGGGGATCATCTGCAAACTCATGGGCATCCTGCCGGGGAAAAAGAAATGAGCACCCTGCCGGATTGCCAGACGTTATTGCTCGAACCGCATAACGGCGTGCTGCACATCACCCTCAACCGCCCGGAAAGCCGCAACGCCATGAGCCTGCTGATGGTCGCCGAACTGCGCGCGGTGCTGTTGGCCGTGCGCGATGACCGTGCGATTCGGGCCCTGGTGATCGGCGGTGCCGGTGGACACTTCTGTGCCGGTGGCGACATCAAGGACATGGCCAACGCCCGTGCTCAAGGCGCGAACGCCTACCGTGATCTGAACCGTGCGTTCGGCGCGCTGCTGCAAGAGGTGCAACACGCGCCGCAAGTGGTGATCACCGTGCTGCAAGGCGCAGTGCTTGGCGGCGGTTTGGGTCTGGCCTGCGTCAGCGATGTCGCCCTGGCGGATCATCAGGCGCAATTCGGGCTGCCGGAAACCAGCCTCGGCGTGCTGCCCGCGCAGATCGCGCCGTTTGTGGTCCAGCGCATCGGTTTGACTCAGGCCCGGCGCCTGGCGCTGACGGCGGCGCGGTTCGATGGCAACCAGGCGCGGCGCATGGGGCTGGTGCATTTTGTCGAGCATGACGCGCAAGCCTTGGCCGAGCGTCTCGGTGAAATTCTGGCGCACGTACTGTGCTGCGCGCCGGGGGCCAATGCGACGACCAAAAAACTGTTGCTGGCGAGTGCCGGGCAACCGTCGGATGCATTGCTGGATGAAGCGGCCGAGTGGTTCAGCGAAGCGGTGATCGGGGCTGAAGGCGTCGAGGGCACGATGGCTTTTGTGCAAAAACGCAAACCGGGATGGGCGCCTTAAAAGCTTCGCGGGCAAGCCTCGCTCCTACAAGGTTTTTGGTGCCCACTGTAGGAGCGAGGCTTGCCCGCGAAGAGGCCATCACTTTCACCGCAAAAACCAAGGGAATAAACCATGCCCGCCCTGAAAAAAATCCTGATCGCCAACCGTGGTGAAATCGCCTGCCGCATCCAGCGCACGGCCCAATCCTTGGGCTACCGCACCGTCGCCGTGTTCAGCGATGCAGATGCGGATGCCTTGCACGTACAAATCGCCGACGAAGCCGTCAACATCGGCCCGGCCCCGGTCCAGCAGTCGTACCTGAACATCCCGGCCATCCTCGACGCCGCCCGCCGCACCGGTGCCGATTCGATCCACCCCGGCTACGGCTTCCTCTCGGAAAATGCCGAATTCGCCCGCGCCTGCCAGCACGCCGGCCTCACTTTCATCGGCCCCAGCCCCGAAGCCATTGAGCTGATGGGCAGCAAACGCCTGTCGAAACTCGCCATGCTCGACGCCGGCGTGCCCTGCATCAAAGGCTATCAAGGCACCGGGCAGGACGATGCGACCCTGAGCCGCGAAGCCGAACGCATCGGCTTTCCGCTGATGATCAAGGCCAGTGCCGGCGGTGGCGGGCGCGGCATGCGCCTGGTGCATGATGCAGGGGATTTGCTCCCACAGATTCGCACCGCGCGCTCCGAGGCATTGAACGGGTTTGGCAGCGACGAACTGATCCTCGAACAAGCGCTGATCGATCCGCGTCACGTTGAGGTTCAGCTGTTCGGCGACCAACACGGCAACCTGATCTACCTCGGCGAACGCGACTGTTCGATCCAGCGCCGTCATCAGAAAGTCATCGAAGAAGCACCCTGCCCGGTCATGACCGCCGAACTGCGCCAGGCCATGGGGGAAGCGGCGCTCAAGGCCGGTCGCGCAGTGAATTATGTGGGCGCTGGCACTGTGGAGTTTCTGCTGGACGCGCACGGGCAGTTCTACTTTCTGGAAATGAACACACGGTTGCAGGTAGAACACCCGGTGACTGAATTGATCACCGGTCTCGATCTGGTGGCCTGGCAGTTGCACGTCGCCGAAGGGCTGCCGCTGCCATTGCGCCAGGAACAGGTGCAACTCAACGGCCACGCCATGGAAGTGCGTCTGTATGCAGAAGACCCGACCCAGGGGTTCCTCCCGCAGACCGGACGCATCACCAACTGGGAACCGGCCTTGCAGAGTGGAGCGCGGATCGACCATGGGTTGATCGAAGGTCAACATGTCAGCCCGTTCTATGACCCGATGCTGGGCAAGATCATCGCCCACGGCGCTACCCGTGAAGAAGCCCGGCGCAAGTTGCTGCGCGCGGTGCAAGACAGTGTGCTGCTGGGCTTGCCGAGCAATCAGCGCTTGCTTGCCAGCCTGCTGGAACATCCACGCTTCATCAGTGGCGAGTTCAGCACCGGGTTCATCCCGACGCATTTCGCCGACCATCCTTGTTTGCATCCGCATAACCCGAGTGCTGAAGAACTGGCGATTGCGGCGGCGCTGTTTTATCAGGCTTCGGCGCAGGTTCATCCCGCCGCGCTGGCCGGCTGGCGCAACAACGCCAGTGTGCCGCTGCACTATCGCATCGGCCTGGAGGATCGGGACTGGCCGGTGCAGTTGAACGCGGTACCAGGTGAACCGTACCGGATTGAAGTCGCCGCACAGGCCTTCAAACTGAACGTCATCCAGTGCGACGGACGCTGGGCCACCCTGGACATCAACGGCATCCGCCAGCGTCATGCCTATCGCCTGGAGGCCGGACAGCTCTGGCTGTTCACCCGTCCCGGCAGCCTGCGCCTGGAGGATCGCACGCAAGCGCTGGTCAGCGGCCAGGCCAGTGTCAGCTCCGGCACGCTCAAGGCGCCAATGGACGGCGCAATTGTCGACGTGCTGGTCGCGCAAGGCAGCCCGGTCAGTAAAGGCCAACTGCTGGTGGTGCTGGAAGCGATGAAAATGGAGCATCCGCTCAAGTCCGGCATCGACGGCGTGCTCAAACGCTTGCAGGTCAAGGTCGGCGATCAGGTAAAAAATCGTCAGATTTTGTTGGAGGTCGAATAAGCCGCTAGGCGGATCCGTCGGGTTTGGCTACGCTCAAGCCCTATCAGGATGCGGATACCGGGAACCCTTCAATGCCTCACTGGCTGGTGATCGATCTGGAAGCCACCACCGATGAAGGTGGCTGGCCAGTTACTGAAATGGAAATCATCGAAATCGGCGCCACGCTGGTGGACCGCCAAGGGCGTGAGCAGGACCATTTCCAGCGCTTCGTGCGACCGCTGCGACGGCCGCTGCTCACGCCGTTTTGTCGCGAGCTGACTCGCATCACCCAGGCCAATATCGACAGCGCACAGGCGCTGACCGAGGTCTGGCCGGTCTTCGAGCGCTGGCTCGGCCAACATCATTCGCGGCTGGAAGGCTGGGCCAGTTGGGGCGATTACGATCGCAGGCAACTGCTTCAGGAGTGGGAGCGCTTGCAACTCGACAGCCAACTGAGTCGCGTGCCGCACATGAACCTCAAGCAGCGCTTTGCCAAGGCTCGACGACTGGAACGCCCGCTGGGACTCAACGGCGCCCTGCAACTGGCCGGCATGCAGTTCACCGGCCAGCAGCACCGGGCACTGGAAGATGCGCGCAATACAGCGCGTCTGTTACCGCTGATTCTCCCGCTCTAGAGAGGTGACGGCGCCAAGGGCCTTGTGCATACTGGCCGGCCCTTTTTAGCCCTTTTCGAGGAATCGCCCATGTTTAAAGTCAACGAGTACTTCGACGGCACCGTCAAGTCGATCGCCTTTGGCACCGCTGAAGGTCCGGCGACCATTGGCGTCATGGCTCCGGGCGAATACGAATTCGGCACCAGCCAGCGTGAAATCATGCACGTGGTGACCGGCGCCCTGACCGTCAAACTGCCAGACAGCACCACTTGGGAAACCTTCGCCGCCGGCAGCCAGTTCAACGTGCCAGCCAACAGCAAATTCCAGCTGAAAGTGGCCGTCGACACCGCTTACCTGTGCGAATACCGCGGCTAAAACCCCGGGGTTTCACAGCGCAAAAAAAATGCCCGTGTCCTTGGACACGGGCATTTTTCATTCAGGGTCGCTTATTCCAGGATCGTGACCGGCATGCCGACTTCGAGCTGGCCATTACCGTCATTGACCAGATTCTGTCCAAACATCGCACCGTCTTCCTGGGCACGATATTTCTGCAAGGTCGCGAGCGGTTCACGATCATCGCTGCGCTCGCCGGTCTGCGGATCAATGGTGGTCAGAATGCAGCGCGAACATGGCTTGACCACACGAAACTCGACGTCGCCGATACGGATACGCTTCCAGCCGTCCTCGGCATACGCCTCGCTGCCCTCGATCACCAGATTCGGTCGAAAACGCAGCATCTCCAACGAACGCCCGACTTTTTGCGACAGATCCTCAAGGGACGCCTGCCCGATCAGCAGCAACGGGAAGCCATCGGCGAAGGCCACCTGATCGTCGTCCTTGCCATAACCGGCCTGTGTGGTCCGAGCGCGGTCAACCGGCACTTGCACCAGGCGAGTCGGCTTGCCGATGAATCTACTGACCCAGGCCCCTGCCTCGTCACCGGCATCAGGCACACGCAAGGTGTCGCGCCAGATAGTCACGCCACGCAACTCAGCGTCGTTGGCAGGCAAGGCAATATCGATCGGCGTGTGGCCGGGAGCGCTGAGGGTCAAACCGCCCTGGGCATTCCACAACGCCGACAGCTGGCTCATCTGCGCCACCGCACGCTGGGTCAGGAAGCGCCCACTGGCCTCGTCCACCAGCATCCAGCGTCGATCCCCGTCCAGCCCCAGTTTGTCGAGACTGACCTGTTGCAGGATCTCGCCCTTGCCGGATTTCAACGGATAACGATAAAGCGCGCTCAGACGCAGCATGACCAGCTCCCTGGAGGACAAAAATGCCACCCTATACGAGCTTGATCGCCGAATCAAAGACTGCGAACTGGATTACCAACCCTGTGGGAGCGAGCAGGCTCGTTCCCACAGGAAACTGTATCGTGATCAGGCAGGCACTTCGTCGAGCATCAGGCGTTGACGCACCACATCGACCAATTTGTCCGGCTGGAATTTGGAGAGGAAGTTGTCACAACCAACCTTCTTGACCATCGAGTCGTTGAAACTGCCGGACAACGAGGTGTGCAGAACCACGTAGAGGCCGCGCAGACGCGGATCGTTACGGATCTCGGTGGTAAGGCGATAGCCGTCCATTTCCGGCATCTCGGCGTCGGTGAAGATCATCAGCAATTTGTCGGTCATGTTCACGCCGGTATCCGCCCAGCCCTTGAGCATGTTCAGCGCTTTCAAGCCATCGCTGGCAATGTGCATCTTCACGCCCAACTGGCCGAGGGTGTCGCGCAACTGCGAGAGCGCCACGTTGGAGTCGTCCACCAGCAGCACTTCACGGCCACGGGCGCGCTCCAGTATTGGATCGTCGAGTTTGTCGCGGGACACCTTGGCGTTGTACGGAACGATTTCGGCGAGGACTTTCTCGACGTCGATAATCTCCACCAACTGATCATCGACCTTGCTGATGGCAGTCAGGTAATGCTGACGGCCGGCGCTGGTCGGCGGCGGCAGAATGGCTTCCCAGTTCATGTTGACGATGCGGTCCACACCGCCAACCAGGAAAGCCTGCACGGAGCGGTTATACTCGGTGACGATGATCGTGCTGGTAGGACTCGGCACCAACGGACGCATGCCGATGGCCTGGGACAGGTCGATCACCGGCAGCGTCTGGCCACGCAGGTTGACCACGCCGCAGACGAATGGATGGCGCTGGGGCATCAGGGTCAGTTTCGGCAGTTGCAGCACTTCCTGCACTTTGAAAACGTTGATCGCAAACAATTGCCGCCCAGCCAGGCGGAACATGAGAATTTCCAGGCGATTCTCACCCACCAGTTGCGTGCGTTGGTCTACCGTGTCGAGAATGCCGGCCATCAATGACTCCTGGTACTTGTTCTGATGAATTCACTAAAGAGGGTTATCGGCTGTTTTTTCAGGACCTTGACCCCGATGCAAAATGCCATGCCCAGGCATTGATGTCACATTAACATCATGCTTTACTGGCGCCATCACTTCATCTGCTTCACTCCCTGCGGCGCGACCCTGTTTCGTCCATTAGGTTCCCGTGCGTAAGGGATTCCCCTAGTAACAATCAGGCCCAACCTGATATTCGCAATATCCAATAGCCATTAATGTGACGCCATTCTCATTGCATGAACGGAGTCAGGCTTTTGTGTGCGATCGCAGGTCAGTGGCCATCCACCCTCTTGAACTCCTCCGCCTGCAGACAGCCCGGCTGGAGCGCGATCTCACGACGGCACGGCAACGCCATGGCGCAGATCATTCTCGCTGACACACACGACATTCCCTCATTTGACATGACGTTGTGGAGATAAGCATGCCGAACGACCGTAACGAGTGGGCCAAACGGTTCCCGGAGTTTCTCGCCGAAGCTGAAACACTCCTGGCCAAATCCGAGGAGTGCCTGAGTCATTTGCAACTGATCAGCAATGACAAGGACGCCATCGAATGCATGCTCAGCACCCTGCTCAAGCTGGCCAACAAGGCCGACGCCCTCGCCCTGGTCGCCGTTTCGGAGTTTTCGCTGCACATTCATGGCCTGCTGAACCATGCCCAAAACCACGTCGACCTGCATGCTCAGGCGCTGGATGCGTTGAAAGACTGCTTCACATTGATGGCCTGGCAACTCGAACTGATCGATCAGACCACCGGCCAACTCAGCCTCGACGACAGTGAACAAACCTCATTGATCGAAGCCTTTGCCTACCAGGTCGGGCAAAACCAGTTTCAGCCACCGGTTAATTCCAAACCGTTCCGGCTCGTTTCCTTTACGGAACGGCAGGCTTAATTTCACCCGATAATAACGCCGCGGTTCGTATTCATATTGCCAAGATGTCACTCTGTAACTTGATCACGCTCATGTCGCAATTGAATATTTCATGTCTGTCAACGACAGCCCGATACAAGTAACTATTCCCTTCCTGCCGATAAACTTTTCCATTGTGGAACTATCGTCCAAAACCTTTATTTCCTGACTCTATAGACATATATACCGAACGCGACCAACGGTATGTTAAGTGGTATTATGCCGACCATTAGTTGACGTCAATTAATGGCAGAGTGACTCAGACAGAGACCCGTCAGTCCATTAGACCGGTCTGCCCGCAGCGAACATCCATTGGCTCCATCCGTTATGTACGCCAGCCTCAAGTCAATCACCATGTGGCCCCCCTCCCGAGTAAACGCGCGTCGGTTCACGCTTTTGTTGTGTACCTGCTCGGCGCTCGGCAGCCTGCTGATCTATGGCCTGTCCACACGCCTGCCGCTAAGTCTGCTGCTGCTCAATATTGCAGCGCTGACGTGCGTCTGGGTGCAGCATCGCCTGTCGCGCAAGTCGATAAAGTTCGAGCCTCAAGAGCTCGCCGACCGTTTATTGAAGGTTCAGGAGAACGAACGCCATCGACTCAGTCGTGAACTGCATGACGATATTGGCCAGTTATTGACCGCGGCAAAACTTCAAAGTGATTGGCTCAGACGCCGAATGCCCGAAGAACTGCAAGAGCAATGCGCGGCGCTCTGCGACACGCTGGAAGAAACCCTGACCAAAGTGCGTGACGTATCGGCCATCCTCAACCCCAGACAGTTGACCAGCCTGGGGCTGGAAGCCAGCCTGCGAGCGCATTTGCTCAAGACACTGGGCAATACGACGGTGAACTGGAGCCTGGAATGCCATTCACGCTTGACCGGCATCCCCGAAGAAATGGCAGTGGCCGCCTTTCGAATCACCCAGGAAGCGGTGACCAACATACTGCGCCACGCCGAGGCGAAAAATCTGTTGGTCCGCCTGCAACGCCAGCCTCAAGGCTTGACGCTGTTGATCAGCGACGACGGCCTGGGTTTCGCGCCGGCGACGGATCCGGGTCGTGAGGGGCAGCGCGGAATGGCCGGAATGTCGGAACGTATCGATCAACTGGGCGGTACATTGACCGTCACCAGCGAACCGGGCAAAGGTACTCAAATCGAAGCTCTCTTCCCCTGGGCGCCACGTGCGCTCGAACGGGCCAGTACGAATAAGGTTATGCGTTGACTTGTAACTTACTTCTGGTGGATGACCACTCGCTTATCAGGGCTGGCGTGCGCGCTCTGGTGCTGGATATTCCCGGCTACGCCGTCATCGGCGAGGCCAATGACGGCTCGCAGCTGCTCGAAATGGTCGAGCATCTGTCCCCGGACATCGTGCTGCTGGATATTTCCATGAAGGAAACCGGTGGCCTTGAAGCCTTGCAGCGCCTCAAGCGCGTGCGCCCGCAAAGCAAGGTGCTGATTCTGTCGATGCACACCGACCCGGCGCTCATCATGCAAGCTCTGGAATCCGGCGCCCACGGTTACCTGCTCAAAGACACCACGGCCACCGAACTCGAACATGCCCTGGAAGCCCTGCGCAACAACGAGCGCTACCTGAGCCCGGCCATCGCCCATACGGTCATCAACCAGGCGCTGACCCGTAATCAGAAACATCAGCCGGAACCCGCGGACTCGCACAACCTGACGGCACGTCAGCTGGAAATCCTGCGGCTGATTGTTCGCGGAAAATCCACCCGGGAAATCGCCAATGGCCTGGGTTTGAGTATCAAGACGGTCGAAACCCACCGCTCGCAAATCATGAAGCGCTTGCAGATTTACGACGTGGCAGGCCTGGTGCTGTTCGCCGTGCGCGAGCAGATCATCAGTCTGGACGATTGATCATTGCCGGAACGCTCAGCAGCGGCGAGTCCTCGGGCAAATGTACCCGCAGTGCTGCCGGGCGCGCCGAGAAACGCAAGCTGTCGCCTTCCAGTGGTTCACCATCGAGATTGATGTAAAGACCTTCCGAGACCTTGATCTCGACCCATGGCAGACGGGCGCGCACAAACATGCTGTCGATACCGAAGCCGTCGGCGAGCAAGCTTTTCAACGTACCCACCACTTCCTGCGGTGCAGGCAGAATACTGATATCCAGCAGACCGTCATCCGCCAGCGCCTGTGGGCACAGCACGTGACCACCGCCCGCCTGACGGCCATTGCCGATGCCCAGTGCCAGCAGCTCGCCACTCCACTGAAAATCCGGGCCGTGCAGCTCGCCATAGGCCGCATGCAACTCGCTGAAACGTGACAACCCCGTGAACAGGTAGGCAGCACCTCCGAGCACTTTCTTCAATTCCTCTGAGGTATTGGCCGTGACCTGACTGCCGAAGCCGCCCGTGGCCATATTCAGAAACACCTGCCCACCGACCTCCCCCAGGTCGATGGCACACGGTTCAGTTTCCAGAAGATTCAAGGCTTGGGCGGGCTCCAGAGGCACACCGGCAGCGCGCGCGAAATCATTGGCGGTTCCCAACGGCATCAACACCAGGCTGGCCTGCGTCGACTGCGCAGCCATGGCCTCGGCAATATCTCGCAACGTTCCGTCACCGCCCCCTGCGATGATCTGCCTGTAGCCCGCCGCCAGCGCCTCATCCACCAGGCGCCGTGCGTCGCCGGCCTCCCAGGTCAATCGAACAGCCAACTCCCAACCTTGTGCGCGCTTGCCCTCGACCGCCGCACGAACCTCCTCGTTGAGCGCCTGCTTGCCATGCAGAATCAACAGTGCCTTGCGTTCGCTCATTGTGATCACCCCCATGTTTGCATTCCGTATGGGAGATGTTGACCGCGATGCGCACCATAAAAATCGCAGGAAACTGAATTATTTCAAGGAGTCCGGGATTGAGGTCCTACAAGGCGGGATTTTTTCTTACAAAACCTGAGGAATCGGCTCAATTGACCCACCCCTTTGATTGGTACACCTTGGTGGCTGCGGTTTATCAGTCATCAGCAGGAATTACAGGGACGTACCATGCAAAGCAATGACATCAGGTTACCGGGCATTCCGGTTGCACCACTCGCGGAAAGACGGGCCAAACAGCAAGCCGAATTCAATAAAAGTGCAAAATCCACAGGAGAAGCCGAAATGGAACCTCGCGTCGTCGAACTGGAAACTCACCTCGAATACATCCGAAGAGACATGGATGAAGTCCGCAATGACGTGAAATCGATCAAACACCGGCTTGCCTATTCCGCCGGTGGCACAGCCGTGGTGCTCGGCCTTCTGGGCTGGATCGCCAACAGTCGTTTCGACCAGGTCGTGGCACTCATCGCACATTAGGTGTCAGCCATCAACGCAAAACCCGGTTCGATCAACCGGGTTTGCGTGGCCAGCGTGAGGCAGGTATCAGCCCAGAACTTCGCTCAGCGGGATGAAAGACACACTGTCACCTTCGATCAGCGTGCGATCCTCCAGCACTTCAACCAGACCATCGGCCCAGGCTGCGCTGCGCAGTACACCTGAACTCTGATTTTTGTAGATGATCGCCCGGCCGTTTTCCAGACGTCCACGCAAGTACTCGCGTCGACTGCCGGCTTTGGGCCAGTTAAACCCTGCCGGCACCTGAAATTTCAGCGGCTCAACCACTTTTACGCCTTGGCGGCGCAATAGATAGGGCCTTGCCAACAAGGCAAAGGTCACCAGGGTCGACGCCGGGTTACCAGGTAAACCAATGACAGGAACCCCACGGAAATGTCCGAAGGTCAGCGGTTTGCCCGGTTTGATAGCGAGTTTCCACAATGTCAGCTCGCCCTCCTCCCGTAAGGCAATGCCCAGAAAATCCGCCTCACCCACCGATACGCCACCGGTCGAGAGGATCAGATCGACGCTTGCCAAACTGGCAAGACGGGCACGAGTGGTCTCGAGGTCATCTGGAAGAATACCGGCGTCGATCACCTCACAACCCAATCGCTGCAACCAGCTGCAGAGCAACACACGATTGCTGTTGTAGATCTGGCCAGGTCCCAGCGGCTTACCCGGTTCAACCAATTCATCACCGGTGGACAAAACGGCGACGCGAACTTTGCGAATCACCTCCAGCTCTGCGCATCCCAGTGAAGCAGCCAGGCCCTGCTCAATTGGCCCAAGCCGCGTGCCGGCTGGCAGAATCAGTTCACCGACGGTAGTTTCCTGGCCTTGTGGCCGGATGTTTTGTCCTGGCGCCAGGGCTTCGGTGAAACGGACTCGTTCGTCCGCCTGGATTTCGGCGTTTTCCTGCATCTCGACGCAGTCGGCCCCAGCAGGAACCGGCGCACCGGTGAAGATTCGCGCACAGGTGCCGGGCGTCAAAGGCGGCGGAGCGTTGCCTGCAAAAATCTTCTGGCTGACCACCAACGGCTCTCCCGTCCAGTCGGCCGCGCGCAACGCATAACCATCCATTGCACTGTTGGGCCACGGAGGAAGATCAAGCGTCGAGATCAGGTCATCGGCCAGAACACGCCCCTCAACCTGCGCCAGGGGCAGGCGCTCACGCTCACGAATCGGCGTGGTTTCAGCCATTTCCAGCAAGCGCGCCAATGCGACTTCGACAGCCATCAGGCTGCCTGTCTTGCCTGGCTTACCCACGGGATTCACAGGGCTGCGCCTGTTTCAGATGAGGCACGAAATTGCATGGGCGGTGCCGCGAATCCAGTTGCTCAGCGAGAATACCGTCCCAACCGGTTCGCACAGCGTTGGTCGAGCCGGGCAAGCAGCAGACCAGCGTGCCATTGGCCAAACCGGCCAAGGCGCGGGACTGAACAGTGGAGGAGCCAATATCCGCCACCGATATCTGCCGGAAAAGCTCGCCAAATCCATCGACCTGCTTGTCCAGCAGGCAGCTCACCGCTTCGGGCGTGCTGTCGCGCCCGGTGAATCCCGTACCACCCGTGATCAGGACAACCTGCACCACATCATCGGCAATCCAGTTGGCGACTTGCGCGCGGATTTTGTAGAGGTCATCTTTGAGCAGAACCCGAGAGGCCAGGTTATGGCCAGCAGCGATCAAGCGGTCAACGAAGACCTGGCCTGACGTGTCGGTTTCCAGAGTACGGGTATCGCTGACAGTCAGCACCGCGATGTTGAGCGGTGCGAAAGGTACATCAGCCTTGGCTTTCATAGGCTCGTCCAGTTGTAGGAGAAACAGCCCGGTGTTATATCACAGCGCCTCCTTTTTTCGCCGCCCCCATGGAGACCTGCCATGACCTTGAATACACATTTGCCACCCTGTTCCATTCTGCTCCTGGCAGGGGGGCGCGGCCAACGCATGGGCGGCCAGGACAAAGGGCTGATCGAGTGGCACGGCGAGCCACTGATCGCGCATTTGCATCGCAAGACCCGTCCGTTGAGCGATGACCTGATCATCTCCTGCAACAGGAATCTGGAAAAGTATGCGCCCTACGCCGACCAGTTGGTCCATGACGACGAAGGCGATTTCCCCGGTCCGTTGGCTGGCATGCGTGCAGGCCTGAAGGCCGCTCGTCATGCGCATCTGCTGGTATTGCCTTGTGACGTACCGCGCATCGATGCCGCGCTGCTCCACAGCATGCGCGAAACCGCCAGCGAGCATCCGGACAAACCGCTGATGCTGCGCCATGACGGACACTGGGAACCCTTGTTGTGCATCATTCCGGTTGCCCTGCGAGAAGCGTTCGAAAGTGCCTGGAATGACGGCGAACGCAGCCCGGGGCGCCTCATGCGCAAACTGGGCGCCACGGCGTTGCAGTGCCCCGACAACGATCCTCGCCTGGCCAACCTCAATACACCGGAACTGTTAAGTGCCCACAACACTGTGTCAGACTGACCCGAGAATGAACTTGCGCGTGTCGCGAACGTCTCAAGCTCAGTTACTAAAAGAATTCATATTCGGAGACACACACATGACTCAACGGACCCTCGCCGCTTTCATGCTCGCACTCGGCCTCGCTACCCTTGCCGGTTGCGCATCGCCTGCAGTGATCACCTTGAATGACGGTCGCGAAATCCAGGCTGTCGACTCGCCAAAATACGATAAGGAATCGGGTTTCTACGAATTTGAACAGTTGGACGGCAAACAAACCCGCGTCAACAAGGATCAAGTTCGTACCGTCAAAGAGCTGTAATCTTTGCGGCACCAACCGGATACAGAAAAGCCCGCTTTATGCGGGCTTCTTCATGGCTGAAAAACAGCCATCACCATTGCAGGGTGATAGCGCTTTCAAAGTCTCTTTCCTCACCCGTGACCGGGTCCACAAACCGAAGCCCTTGTGCGAGCAACTTCAACGGATTGGCATAGTCGTCTTCGACATCCTTGAGCACTTGCGGATAGAACGGGTCATTGCAGATGCTGGCCCCCAAAGCCGTCATGTGCACCCGCAACTGATGTTTCTTGCCTGTCACCGGGTAAAGCGCATATCGCCAGAGATCGCCGTTCTTCTCCCTGACCTCGACGGCCGTCTCGGTATTGCTGGCGCCCGGCCCCTCTTGCATGCGAAAGAAAGGCTCGCCATCAACGAGCCGACTCTTGTGGACCAAGGGAAAGGTCAGTTCCGGCAATGCCCTGGCAATAGCCTCGTAGCGTTTTTCGATCTGCCGCGTTGGAAACAACGACTGATACGCGGAACGGCTCTGAGGATTGGCTGAAAACAGCACCAGCCCCGCCGTATGCCGATCAATGCGATGCAACGGCACCAGGTGCGGGTTATCCAGCCGACGGATCAACCGTCGTAGCAGCGTCTGCTCGACATATTCACCCGCTGGCGTCACAGGCAGGAAGTGCGGCTTGTCAGCCACCACCAGGTGCTCGTCCGCGTACAGAATCGACTCGACCACAGGGATCGGCTTTTCGTCCGGCACTTCCCGAAAGTAGTGAATCCGCAGGCCTTCCTTGTAAGGAAGATCAAGGGCGATTGGCGCACCGTGCCCGTCGAGGACGCGACCACGGGCGATTCGGTCCAGCCATTGCTCGCGACCGATGGCACTGAAGTGCTCGCACAGGCATTCAAGTACGGTCTGCCACGGGCCAGGCGGCAAGTAGAGCGTACTGGCCTGGCTGTGCGCAGCAGAAAAAGATGAAGTGGACATACGGAAGCTCTGACCCTCAATGCAGGACGGCATTATCCAACAGAGGCCGGACCGAACCTAGCAGAGAATCCTCAGGCCGGAATCGACTGCGTGCGCGCCGCCGCTTCAGTGAACTCCTTGAGCCAGCGCAACACATCGACCGCTTCCCAGCGACCCGGATCGTAAAGTGCGTACAACAAGCCCTGGTAGCCCACGACGTCCAGCTGCCGGTGATAACCCGCGCGCTGGAACAATGCTTCGATTTCAGCGAAACAGGTATTGAAATGCAGCTTGTTGAACGGCGTTTTTCCTTCCGTGACCAGGCCATCCAGACGCAACTCGTGGACGGCCTCACGCACCACGTCCACCGACATCCGGTTCACGCTGTTCTTCAACTGTTCGACATTGACCAAGATTCATCCCCCTGACTTCCGGGATCGCCTGCCTGAATCCGCAATCAAGAGAACACGGCAGGTGATCGGAATAACTGTATGCACATACAGTAACCGAATAACCTGCATTTCGCCAATGACCGAAACGAGAACAGCGACAGATGGGAATCGAGAAAAATGTCGAGGTCAGCGCAGGAACGCCACGACCTGGTCGGCACTGAATGGCCAACCCAGCTCAGCGCCGGTATCGACTCGCCGTAACACCGGAATGCGCAAACTGTAAGCTTCGAACCATGATTCGTTCTCTGCGATATCCACCAGCTCGACCAGCAGACCGCGCTCGACAAATTCCATCAGCATGGCTTCGGCCACTTCACAAAGATGGCACCCAAGGGTGCCGAAAAGCTGACATTCAGGAGGCATGAGCACAGAACCCGGTAAAGTGAGCGTTTATTCTAGGCCCGCTAAAAGAAGCAGTCGAGCCAATGACTCAGGCGCCTTGGCAACGACGCATTTCCAAAGTTTTCGGCAACTCCCTGACTCAAATCACTCAAGCGCAATGTCACTTGCGCGATGCTCGCGGCTTTTTTTGCCTCTACGCTTGAGTAACTCGCACCTTGACCGGAGTTTTTTGTGTTCGCCAACCTGTTGATCATCCTCGCCTCCTCTCTGGTGGTTATTGCACTTTTCCAGCGCCTGCGCCTGCCACCGGTGCTGGGCTATTTGTGCGTGGGGTTGATGATCGGACCGACCGCGTTCAACTGGGTCAATGAAAGCGAGGAGTTGCCCGACCTCGCCGAGCTGGGCGTGGTGTTCCTGCTGTTCTCCCTCGGGCTGGAGTTTTCCCTGACGAAAATGCTCGCGTTGCGCCACGTGGTGTTTCGGCTGGGCGGCCTGCAAGTACTGGTCACCGCGACACTGCTTGGGGGGGTGCTGATGTTGCTCGGCATGTCGGTAACCCCTGCGCTGCTGCTCGGTGCCGGTCTGTCGCTGTCGTCCACCGCCATTGTCAGCAAGGAGCTGAGCAGTCTCGGCGAGATTTTCAGCAGCCACGGCCAGAACGCCATTGCGGTGCTGCTGTTCCAGGACGTCGTGGCGGTGTTGCTGCTGACCCTGGTGCCGGTGTTCGCCGGGAACAGCGATCAGGCTTGGTACTGGGCGTTACCTGTGACGCTCGGCAAGACTGTTGTACTGTTCGTCGGGCTGTTGCTGACCAGTCGCTGGTTGCTGCCGCGGCTGTTCCATGAAGTGGCGGCGGCCCGCTCCGCCGAGCTGTTTGTGCTGCTGGCGCTGGTCATTGTGCTGCTGACCGCCTGGCTGACTCACCTGCTCGGTCTCTCCCCTGCCCTGGGGGCGTTTCTCGCCGGCATGCTGCTGGGGGAAAGTCATTACCGCCATCAAATCGAGGCCGATATCCGTCCGTTCCGCGACATTCTGCTCGGGGTGTTTTTCGTCAGCATCGGCATGTTGATCGACCTGCAGTTGTTCGCCAGCCACAGCCTGCTGATCCTCGGTCTGACCCTCGGTTTGCTGCTGATCAAAGGCTGCGTGGTCGCGCTGCTGGTCAAATGGCGCGGCAGCGATGTCGAAACCGCCTGGCGCAGCGGCCTGGCTTTGGCCCAAGGCGGCGAGTTCTGCTTCGCGTTGATGGCCCTGATGCAACAAAACAAAATGATGCCCGCCGACCTCGGCGGACTGCTGCTGGCCGCGACCTTCTGCTCGATGCTGCTGACGCCACTGTTGCTGCGTTCCGCGCCCCGCATCGCAACGCGTCTGCACCGCAAGCCCAACGAAGAAGCCAAACTCGACGAAATAAGCGCGCTTAACGCCGGATTGCACAGCCATGTGGTGATCTGTGGCTACGGTCGCGTCGGTCAGTCGATCGGGCGAGCGCTGCGCAATGCGCTGCAGCCCTATATCGCGCTGGACACCGATCCGGTGCGTGTCCAGGAAGCCGCCGTGGGTGAAACCTGTGTGCACTATGGCGACTCACGACGCGGTGAACTGCTGCTGGCGGTAGGACTGGCGCGTGCCAGGCTGCTGGTGATTGCCGTGGACCAGGCCGATATCGCGTTACTGATTCTCCAGGAGGCGCGCCGATTAAATTCGACCGTTCCGATCCTGGTACGCACTCGGGACGACAGCCAACTGGCCGAGTTGAAAGCAGCCGGCGCCAGCGAAGTCGTGCCCGAATTACTGGAGTCGAGCCTGATGCTCGCCTCCCACGCGTTGATCATGCTGGGTATACCCGCGCATCAGGTCCAAGAGCGGGCCGACCAGATACGGCATGACCGCTATCGCCTGCTGCACGGTTTTTATCCCGGTGCCGACGATGAAGAAACCTGACTCAGTCCTGGCTCACGGCGCCGATCTTGTGCACCGACAGGTCCGCGCCGTAATACTCTTCTTCCTGACTCAGGCGCAGGCCATGGAACGCCTTGATCACGCCATACACGGTGAAGCCGCCGGCCAGCGCCACGACCACCCCGAGGGAGGTTCCGATCAACTGACTGATCAGGCTCACCCCACCCAGGCCACCCAGTGCGCTCTGACCGAAAATGCCACAGGCGATCCCGCCCCAGACACCGCACAGACCGTGCAACGGCCAGACACCCAATACGTCATCGATGTGCCATTTGCCTTGCGCAGCGGTAAAGCACCAGACAAACAACGCCCCGGCGATTGCGCCAGTCACCAGCGCGCCGACCGGGTGCATCAGATCGGAACCGGCGCAGATCGCCACCAGCCCGGCCAACGGGCCGTTATGCAGAAAGCCCGGGTCATTGCGCCCGACGATCAGCGCCGCCACGGTGCCGCCCACCATGGCCATCAGCGAGTTCACCGCGACCAACCCGCTGACGCCCTGCAAGGTTTGCGCACTCATCACGTTAAAACCGAACCAGCCCACGATGAGAATCCACGAGCCCAGGGCCAGGAAGGGAATGCTCGACGGTGCGAACGCCACCAGGCGTCCCTCGCGATAGCGACCTTGCCTCGGCCCGAGCAACAACACCGCCGCCAATGCCAGCCAGCCGCCCATGGCATGGACCACCACCGAACCGGCGAAATCATGGAAACTGGCACCAAAGCGCGCCAGCAACCAGGCCTGCAAGCCGAAGTTGCCGTTCCAGATCATGCCCTCGAAAAAGGGATAGATGAACGCCACGATCAACGCCGTCGCACACAACTGCGGAACGAACCGGGCGCGCTCGGCGATGCCGCCGGAAATGATTGCCGGTATGGCTGCGGCGAACGTCAGCAGAAAGAAAAATTTCACCAGGCCATAGCCATGATCGGCATTGATCACCGCCGCCGGTTGCATGAAGGTGACCCCGTAGGAAATCCAATAGCCTATAAAGAAGTAGGCAAGGGTCGAAATGGCGAAGTCGCTGAGGATCTTCGACAAGGCGTTGACCTGGTTCTTCTGTCGAACCGTGCCGACTTCGAGAAAGGCAAAACCGGCGTGCATGGCCAAGACCATGACTGCACCGATCAGAATGAACAACGTGTTGGAGCTATGGACCAGACTGTCCACAGCGCTTTGCAGATTTTCCATGGAGTTGGCAGACCTGAAGGCTAAAAAAGCACCAAAGCAGTTCGCGCAGACAATTCATGCACCAAGTTGCAACTTCGCCGGATCAGTCTATTGATCCCGATGAGTCACTTTGGCGCACAAGGTTGGAACCTTTGCGCGAGGTTTCATTATTTGAGATAAGGTTTTGCTCGATTCTTGCCCAGCAACAGCGCAAACATGCGGGCTGACGCACCACGACATAGCAAAAGTTGTACCAGTCATTTGTACTGAACCTTCGCGCAAGGCTCATACTCGAACGCAACAGAAGCCACTTACGGAGATCACCAATGGCCAGCATCAAGGCAAAGACTGCTCAAGAAATCCTGATGAACGACTTTCAGACTCTGGTCAGCGACACCGAGCGGTTGCTGGAACACACCGCCACATTGGCCGGTGATCAGGCGGATGAGTTGCGCGAACAGATCCACGACAGCCTGCTGCGTGCACGCGAAACCTTGAAACTGACTGAAGACTCCCTGCGCGAACGCGGCAAGGCCGCCGTCACCGCCACTGAAGACTATGTTCAGGCCAACCCATGGCAATCGGTCGGGATCGCGGCCGGCGTGGGTTTCCTGATCGGTCTGCTGGCAACACGGCGCTGATTATGGCGATCGGTGAATCCGGCTCGTCCGAGACGGGCCCAAGCTCCTCATCGCGGCGCCTGGGTGCCGCTTTCCTTGGACTGCTGCACAGCCATGTCGAACTGTTCGGCATCGAATTGCAGGAACAAAAAGCCCGCACCGTCAGCCTGCTGCTGTTCGCAGGCCTGGCGCTGGTGTTTGCCTTGCTGTTGCTGGTGGGGTTGTCGACGCTGGTGTTGATCCTGTTTTGGGACACCTATCGCCTGCCCGCCATCATCGGGCTCTGCGTGTTCTACACCCTCGCGGCCATTTTCTGCGCGATGCGCTTAAGAGCAGCGATTTTCGATGAATCCTCGCCCTTCAATGGCACCCTGGAAGAACTGGCCAACGATCGGGAGCGCCTGCTGCCATGAGCCTGCCTGAACTGCCTCACAACAGCTCGCGCACGGAAATGCGCAAGGCGCTGATCCGTCTGCGCATGGAAATGCATCGTCAGGAAATCCGTCACGAATCCGCGCAACTGCTGCAACCCTTGCAACGTGTGCGCGGGATGACACAAAACCTGCAAGACGGCTTCGGCATCAAGCACGCCCCGCTCTGGGGCGTAGCCGTCGTGACCCTGCTGGGCTTTTTGACCGGCAAGGGCGCCAAAAGCGGTGGCGTCAGCAGCCTGACCCGACTGGTTCGGCTAGGCACCACGCTGGGGCCGCTGATCAAGCTGATCCTGCAAGGCAACTCGCCCAAACACTGAAGCCACTAGCTGGCTGCATTCTTGCAACATCACCGGGATGAACCTCTTTATCGAGGGGTTCAAACCTGCGCGCCTACCCGGCATCAGGTTCAATCCAAAAACAAGACCTTACTAAGGAGGCCTCGTGATCGACGGGCAACCGCTCGCCTGCTTTCAGCCGTTCATCGATACCGCCACCGGCCGTATCGCCGGCGTCGAAGCACTGGGCCGACTGCGTCAGGCCGACGGTCAATTGGCCTCGGTGGGTCCACTGTTCGCCGACCCGAGAACACCCGCCATCGCCCTGCGTCGCCTGGACCGCCAGATCCGCGATAACGCCCTGAGCCGTTTGCATGAAGCGCCCCCGGAGTGGTTTCTCAGCCTGAACATGTCACCGCGCTGGATCAGTCGCTTGCGTCCAGAGCAGGCACTGCCGAGCCTCAAGCAATTGAGCCGGCACGGCGTCGACCCGCAGCGAATCGTGTTCGAGATCACCGAACTGGGCGGCGACATCCAGCGTCTGGCCGACGTGGTGGCGCGATACCGACACGCCGGTGCGCGAATCGCCATCGATGATTTCGGTGCCGGTTACTCACAGCTCGATCGCGTGCTGGCCCTGCAACCGGACATTCTCAAGCTCGACATGCGACTGTTCCAGGCCGCGGCGTTGGGCGGCCCCAGCAGCGACGTGGTCAAGGCCCTGGCGCAAATGGCGGAGAAAACCGGCTGCTGGATCATTGCCGAAGGGGTGGAAACCGATGCTCAACTGAATTTTGCCCTGGAGTGCGGATCGCGCTATGTGCAGGGTTTTCTGTTCGCCCGCGCACAAGCAGACTTCTTCGCCACCGACGCCTTCGTCGAGCGCTTCGCCCAGCTGCGTCAGCGCTACGTACAGCAGAAACTGGCTGAGCGCGGTCGCCTGATGATCATGCGCCAGCAACTTTGCGAGCTGATGGCGATTCTGCAAGCCTGGGCCCAGGCCCGCGCGCCGCTGAGCGCATTGCCACAATTGGACGCCTTTCCCTGGCTCTTGCGTTTCTATCAATGCGACCGCCACGGCACCCAACTGACGCCCAACCTCGAATGGCGCAACAGCAGCTGGGAAGCCGACGATCGCTACCTGGGCCATAACTGGTCATGGCGTCCGTACTTTTATCATTTGCTGGCGGAGGGTTGGGATGAGCGCCGACTGACGCTTTCCAACACTTACCGCGACGCCACCAGCAACCAGTACTGCCTCACCGCCGGGCAATTTTTCGCCAACGGCGAGCGACTGCTGCTCATCGATATCGACGCCGCGGGTCTGTAGTTCCGCTTGCAGGTCCTGACGCGAACCGGGAAGCTAAAGGCATCAGTCACCTGACGGAGAGAATCAGCCTTGGATTGGCAAACCCTGCTTACCCGCGAACGCCTCGGAAAGCCGTTGCACAGCCCGGAAGAACTCGGCCGCAGCCCTTTCCACAAAGACCACGACCGCATCATTTTCTCGGGAGCGTTTCGCCGCCTCGGACGCAAGACCCAGGTGCATCCGGTCACCAGCAACGATCACATCCACACGCGCCTGACCCATTCGCTGGAAGTCAGTTGCGTCGGCCGCTCGCTGGGCATGCGTGTCGGTGAAACCATCCGCAGCGCCCTGCCCGACTGGTGCGAACCCAGTGACCTGGGCATGGTGGTGCAATCCGCTTGCCTGGCCCACGACATCGGCAACCCGCCCTTCGGCCACTCCGGCGAAGACGCGATCCGTCACTGGTTCCAACAGGCTGCCGGCCGCGGCTGGCTGGATGCAATGAGCGAAGCCGAACGCAATGACTTCCTCAACTTCGAAGGCAACGCCCAGGGTTTCCGGGTGCTCACGCAGCTTGAGTACCATCAGTTCGATGGCGGTACCCGGCTGACCTACGCCACGCTGGGCACTTACCTGAAATACCCATGGACGGCCATGCACGCCGATTCGCTGGGTTACAAAAAGCACAAATTCGGCTGCTATCAGAGTGAGCTGCCGCTGCTGGAGCAGATCGCTCATAAACTCGGCCTGCCGCAGCTCGAAGAGCAGCGCTGGGCCCGCCATCCGCTGGTCTATCTGATGGAGGCCGCCGATGACATCTGCTACGCGCTGATCGATCTGGAAGACGGTCTGGAAATGGAGTTGCTGGAGTACGCCGAAGTCGAGTCCCTGTTGCTGGACCTGGTCGGCGACGATCTGCCGGAAACCTATCGCCTGCTCGGCCCGCGTGACTCGCGCCGACGCAAACTGGCGATCCTGCGCGGCAAAGCCATCGAACACCTGACCAACGCCGCCGCCCGCGCTTTTGTCGAGCAACAGGATGCATTGCTGGCCGGTACACTGCCCTGTGATCTGGTGGAGCACATGCACGGTCCGGCCAAGCGTTGCGTACTGAATGCCAAGGACATGGCGCGCAAGAAAATCTTTCAGGACAAGCGCAAGACCCTGCACGAAATCGGTGCCTATACCACGCTGGAAATTCTTCTCAATGCCTTCTGCGGCGCAGCGCTGGAACAGCACAACGGTCGGACGCCTTCGTTCAAGAGCCGTCGCATCCTCGATTTGCTGGGTAACAACGCGCCAGACCCTCACGGGCCATTGCACACGTCGTTCCTGCGCATGATTGACTTCATCGCCGGCATGACCGACAGCTATGCCAGCGAAATGGCCCTGGAGATGACCGGTCGTTCGAGCCACTGATGAGAGAAGGCAGATCAGCCATTACGCCGCCTGAAATGGCTGATCAGCCTCCCAACGCCCAAGTGCACTCAACGTTCGCTGAATCGCCCTACACCTCACGTCGAGCAAGCTGATCGATTACTCGGAATACTCGCGAAATAATCACGCGCCCCAGAGACGAAGCGTGAATAACTCCATGTTCAAAGACGACCTGCGCATCCTGCTGGTGGAAGATCATCCCTTTCAACTCAGGGCAACTCAGTACCTGCTTGAAAGTTACGGCTTCACTCAACTGACCACCACCGACAGTGCCAAAGGCGCGTTGCAGCAAATGTTCAGGGCTGTGCAACCGTTCGATCTTCTATTGTGCGATCAATGTTTGCCCGACCTTCCCGGACTTGATCTTGTCCAGTTCGCCAGCCAGCGAGGAATGATCAGGCAGGCCATACTGTTAAGCAGCTTGAGTTGTACAGAACTTGATGAACTTGAGAAAACAGCCAACGAACACGAGATCCCCTTACTTGGCTATTTGATCAAACCCTTGAAACAATCCGAATTCAGAAACTTATTGACCTTGGCCTTATTATGAAAACAGCACAACTGCGATAACTGTTTATCAATACACAACTTGAAAACAACAAACAAAAACCTCCAACAGACTGACTGATCACACGCAACTTCCAGCCACCCTCATTAAAAACCTAGTTGATTCGTAGCCCCTTTCCTATTCGCTTGTAGGATTATTCCTATATTGCTGCTTGAGGTCCGTCAGTTCATGCGTCCCCTCAACTATCTGAGCTAAGGTGCGCGCTTTATTAGAGCTCGTATGGGATTTGATTATGAACTCCGTTTTTATTGTCGACGATCACCCTGTCATCCGTCTCGCCGTCCGAATGTTGCTGGAGCACGAAGGCTACAAAGTCGTCGGCGAAACCGACAATGGGGTCGATGCCATGCAGATGGTTCGCGAATGCATGCCCGACCTGGTCATTCTCGATATCAGCATTCCGAAACTGGATGGCCTCGAAGTTCTCGCCCGCTTCAACGCAATGAGTACCCCCCTGAAAACACTGGTATTAACTGCACAGTGCCCGACACTTTTCGGTATTCGCTGCATGCAGTCCGGTGCTTCAGGTTATGTATGCAAACAGGAAGACCTGAGTGAACTGGTGAGTGCTATCAAAGCAGTATTGTCCGGTTACAACTACTTCCCGAGCCAGGCCCTGAATCCTGTTCGCGGCGATGAGGTGCGCTGTGCAGAACTGGAACTGTTCAAGTCAGTCAACGACCGAGAGCTGATGGTGTTGCAACTTTTTGCCCAGGGCCGCACCAACAAGGAAATTGCCAAAGGCATGTTTCTCAGCAACAAGACTGTGAGCACCTACAAAAAAAGACTCATGCAAAAACTCAGAGCCAAATCCCTGGTTGAACTCATCGAGATGGCAAAACGTAACGCATTGGTGTGAGACACAGGATGCCCAGTCGCATAAAGGATTATCTGCTACTCATGGCCGCCGTATGCCTGACCTCTTCGGTGCTTGCCGCACAGCCAGCCAGCGAGCACTACAACCTGCTCAGTCGCTCAACGGCCGGACACCTGGACGTCCAACTGGATCAAGCACAACAACAATGGATCAGCGGTAAACGGCAACTGATTCTCGGCACGTCAGCGCCGGACTACCCACCTTTCGACCTGACCGTCAGCGGCCAGGATTACGAAGGTTTCACCGCCGATTACGCGGGCCTCCTCGGCAAGGCCATCGGTTTGCCGATCAAGGTGCAGCGCTTCGCGTCCCGAGGGGCTGCGATCAAGGCGCTCGAAAAAGGCGAGGTCGATCTGCTCGGCACCGCCAATGGCTTTGAGGCTCACAACACCGATATTGTGCTTTCAACCCCCTACGCCGTGGACCAGCCGGTTCTGGTGACACGGGAAGGAGAAACCCGATCCCTGACCGACGGCCTCGCCGGTCTGCGGCTGAGCATGGTGTATCACTATTTGCCGCTGGAGGAAGTCCGGGCCCTGTATCCCAAAGCCGTTATCACGTCTTATCCGTCCTATCAGAATGCAATCAATGCCGTGGCTTTCGACCAGGCTGACGTCTTCCTCGGCGACACCATCTCGACCCACTACATGATCAACAAGGGTTACCTGAACAATATCCGCATGGCCAACTTCGGCAAACACGAGGCCCACGGATTCAGTTTTGCCGTGCACAAAGACAACCCGGAATTGCTCGCAATCATCAACGCGATGCTCATGGCCATCCCCGCCAGCGAGCGGGAAAACATTGCCGAACGCTGGAGTGCCGGCAGCGACATTCTGCTCACCGACCAGAAACTGCAGCTCACCCACCTCGAAGAACGCTGGCTCGCGCAACATCCGGTGGTGCGCGTGGTGGTCAATGAAGCCTATGCACCACTGACGTTTTTCGACAGCGATGGCAACTTTCGCGGCGTTACCGCAGACCTGCTCGAACTGATCAGATTGCGTACCGGCCTGCGCTTCGATATCCGACGCAGCCGAAGCGACGACGAGATGATCAAACAGATCAAAGACCATCAGGCCGACGTGATCGCCGCCCTGCTACCCAGCGCCGAACGTGAAACGATCCTGAACTTCACCCGTCCCTATCTGCAAAACTCCTTTGTGTTGCTGACGCGCAAAGCCACCGACAGCCCGATCAACCTTGAGCAACTGCAAGGCAAGCGCCTGACCATCGCCCAAGGCAACCCACTGGTGGATTACCTGCGTCGCGAGTTCCCGCGAATCAAGCTGATAGAGACGCCAGACACGTTCAGCGCGGTTGAGTTGCTCGCCGAAGGCAAAGCGGAAGGTGCGGTGAACTCACTGGTGATCGCCAACTACTTCATGTCATCGCGTCTCTTTGAACACACGCTTCAGATCAGCACCACCATCGGCACCCGCCAGGCCGCGTTCTCGCTGGCGACCGGGCAAGACGCCAAAGAACTCAACGCCATCCTCAACAAGGCGCTGCTGAGCATCGCGCCGGAAGAGCTTGGCATCATCAACAGCCGCTGGCGTGGCTATTCGGCGTCGTCGCAAAGTACCTGGCGCAACTACCAGCGATTGTTCTATCAGATCGTTATCGGTGCCGGCGTACTGCTGCTGATTTCCGCGGCGTGGAACGCTTACATGCGTCGCCAGATAAAACAACGCCAGGCGGCTGAGCGTGCGTTGAACGATCAATTGCGTGAACGGCGACAGCTGTTCGACGAGCTGCGCTGCGCGAAAGATCGCGCCGATGAAGCCAACCGGGCCAAAAGCACGTTCCTGGCGACCATGAGCCATGAAATCCGCACCCCGATGAATGCCGTCATCGGCATGCTCGAACTGACGCTGAGGCGGATCGATCGCAACCATCCGGATCGCCCGGCCATCGACGTGGCGTACAACTCGGCGAAGGACCTGCTGGCACTAATCGGGGACATTCTCGACATCGCCCGCATCGAATCCGGACGCCTGAGCCTGAGCCCGCAACGCGTCAATCCGCTTGAAATCATCGGCTCGGTTGCAAGGATCTTCGATGGGCTGGCCCGCCAGAAAAACCTCGATCTGCGACTTGAGTTCAACCCGGCCAACCCGCCCGTCGGTGTCCTGCTGGACCCAATGCGTTTCAAGCAGGTGCTGTCGAATCTGGTCAGCAACGCCATTAAATTCACCGAGCAAGGCGAGGTCAGAATCACCGTTGAGTTGCTCCCGGGCACCGAGCCCGGGCACATCCGGATGCTGTTGCTGGTTGAGGACAGCGGCATCGGTATCAGCGAACAGGATCAGCAACGGCTGTTCGAACCTTTCGCCCAGGCCAATGACCAAGGGCAGGCCGGCAGAGGCGGCGCCGGGTTGGGTCTGGTGATCAGCCGAAGCCTGTGCGAAATGATGGGCGGCAGCCTGCATTTGAGCAGCCAGCCGGGGGTAGGCACGCAGGTTCAGGTTTCGCTGCACCTGGCCACAGTGCCCGTCGAACAGGTGCCGAAAGCTGCTGAAGTGCCCATCCACACGACGACGCCCTTGAACGTTCTGGTGGTCGACGATCACCCGGCCAATCGCTTGCTGATGTGTCAGCAACTGGAGTTTCTGGGGCATCGATTCAGCGTCGCAGAAGACGGCGAAGCTGGACTGGAAGCGTGGAAAAACGGGCTGTTCGACCTGGTGATTGTCGATTCCAACATGCCGGTCATGAACGGATACGAGCTGACCCGCGCCATTCGCCGCCATGAACAGCATTCGAAACGACCGCCCTGCACCGTGCTCGGCTTCACCGCCAACGCACAGCCCGAAGAGTTACTGCGCTGCAAACAAGCCGGGATGGACGACTGCCTGTTCAAGCCACTGACGCTGACCGCGTTGAGCGAATGGGTGGCCGGCATCAAACCGCCCGTTCGCGATCCCGCCTTCAGCCTGCAAGGTCTGCACCTGTTGACCGGTGGCAATCCCGTGATGGACAGGCGATTGTTGACCGAGCTGCAGAGCAGTAACCGCCAGGACCTGCTAGCGCTGCGGGCATTATCCCGGTCAAAAGACCCGCGGGCTTTTCTCGACATCGCCCACAAAATCAAGGGCGCCGCGCGCATTGTCCAGGCCACCCGTTTGATGGACAGCTGCGAGGCGCTTGAGCAGGTCTGCCATGGCGTCTTCCATCACGAAGAAGTGGCGCAATGCTGCAAAGCCATGGAGCGCGCCATGCTTGAACTGGAACAGGCATTGCAGCAACAAATTGGACAAAACGACAAAAGCAGAATGACGGAGCATTAACTATGCTTGGGCGCTGAGCAGTGTGTTAAACATCATGGAGAGACCCTGCAATGACCAGCCCACTGCGCCCGGATCAACGACGGTTTCCCCTGCACGTCCATATCAGCGTGATGTTCACCTTCCTGTTGCTGCTGACTGGCGTGGTGCTGGGCATTTTCAACTATGGGCAAACCACGCAAATCATTCTGTCCAGCAGTGAGAAGCTCTTCGAGCGCATCGAGCAAGATGTCCGCCTGGACCTGCACGCCACCTATGGGCCCATTCGCCATCTGTTGAGCCTGTTGGTGTTCAACCCGGCGGCGCAGGCGCCTGACCTGGAGCAGCGCCTGGCATTGCTCAAACCCTTCAGTCAGTCGCTCAAGGACAATCCTGACCTGGCCTCGCTGTATCTGGGCTACGACAACGGTGATTTTTTCATGGTTCGCCCCTTGCGAACCGCCGCCCTGAAAGCGCTGCTCAAGGCCCCGGACAAGGCGGTTTATCAAGTCTGGAGCATCGAGCAGAACCGCGGCCCGGTGCATTCCCAGTCATTGTTTTTCGATCAGGACCTGAACCTCCTCAGCCGTCACGACAACCCCGACGACACCTACGATCCGCGCACCCGCGCCTGGTACTCCAGCGCTCGCGGCGACAGCGATCAGATCACCACCGAGCCCTACCTCTTTTTCTCCACCCGCAATATCGGCACCACCCTCGCCCGGCGCAGCGGCGAGCACGCCATCATGGGCGCCGACCTGACCCTGGCGGAACTGTCCGCGACGCTGGCCAAGCACGTTGTAACCCCCAATACCGAAATCGTGCTGTTCGATGCCCAGGGCAATGCCATCGCATACCCCGACAGCAACAAACTGATCGTCGACGATCAGACCGCACGCTTGAGCAAGGCTGCCGACCTGAGTCCCGGCCTCGGCGCATTGCTGAACAACCCGCCAACAGGCAATCGGCTGAGGGCCGCCGGCCGGCAGTGGATCGTTGCCCGCAGCAGCATGCAGGAAGGTGGTCCGCAGGGGCTGCAACTGGCGCTGCTGGTACCGGAAGACGAATTGCTCGCCGATGCCTACCGCATGCGTTGGCAGGGCGCGCTGATTACGCTGGCCACGTTGCTTTTGTGCCTGCCCTTGGGCTGGTTGACCTCCAGAATTCTGGTCACCCCCCTGCGTGCTCTGGTGCAGGAAGCCGATGCGATTCGCAGTTTCAATTTCAAATTTCCGGCCTCCCGTCGCTCTCCGGTACTCGAAGTCGACCAACTGAGCGTGTCGATGGCGCGCATGAAAGACACCCTGGCGAGCTTTTTCCGGATCACCGACAGCCTGAGCGCCGAGACCCGGTTTGCCCCCTTGCTGGAAAGGGTGTTGTTCGAAACCGTGAAAATCGGACAGGCCCAGGCGGGCCTGATCTATCTGCGGGAAAATGACGGCGATCGCATGACACCTCATGGCCTGGTCATCAACGACATTTCACAGGCATTGCCCGCGTTCGACATTCGCAGCCATGAACTCCAGGACCCACAGAGCCCTGCCTGGCTACAGCAGCTGTCGCATGCCGACAACGTGGTCACCAGCCTCGGTTTCGACCAAGTGGGGGATTTGCAGAAAGTGTTGCTGGCGATGGAATGCCCGCGGGTGCATCTGATCGGTATCCGCCTGCACAATCGCCATAACGAAACCGTGGGCCTGCTGGTCCTGTTGCTGGCGGACAGCGGCGATCAAAGTGATCTGGAAAAGCTTCGTCCGGACCGTATCGCGTTCCTTCAGGCTGTGTCCGGCGCGGCCGCCGTGAGTATCGAAAGTCAGCGCCTGCAAGCCAAACAAAAACAGCTGCTGGACGCGTTCATTCAACTGCTGGCCGGTGCCATCGACGCGAAAAGCCCTTACACCGGCGGCCATTGTCAGCGAGTGCCGGCGCTTACGTTGATGCTCGCCCAGGCTGCCGCGGCGAGTCAGGACCCAGCCTTCAGCAGTTATCAACCGACCGAGGACGAGTGGGAGGCGCTGCACATCGCCGCCTGGCTACATGACTGCGGCAAGGTCACCACGCCGGAGTACGTGGTCGATAAAGCCACCAAGCTGGAAACCCTGAACGACCGCATCCACGAAATCCGCACCCGCTTCGAAGTGCTCAAGCGCGACGCCTGGATCAGCTACTGGCAAGCCATTGCCCTGGGCGGTGACGAGCAGCACCTGGCAGAGCTGCGCGATGCCACTCTGGCGGCGCTGGACGATGATTTCGCGTTTGTTGCCCGCTGCAATCTGGGCGGCGAGGCGATGGCCGAGTCCGATTTGCAGCGCCTGCGCAGCCTGGCCCAGCGCACCTGGACCCGAACCCTTGATGACCGACTGGGCGTTTCCTGGGAAGAGAACCGGCGTCAGGCGCGAACATCGGCGCCGACCCTGCCGGTCAGCGAGCCGCTGCTGGCGGACAAACCGGAGCACCTGTTCGAACGCGCCGAAGGCGAGCTGATGCCGGAAGACAATCCCTGGGGTTTCAAACTCGATGTGCCCCACTACAAGTACAACCGGGGCGAACTCTACAACCTGAGCGTTGCCCGAGGCACGTTGACGCGCGAGGAGCGTTACATCATCAATCACCACATGGTGCAGACGATCCTGATGCTCAGCCACCTGCCCTTCCCCGGCCACCTCAACAACGTCGCGGAAATCGCCGGCGGCCACCACGAAAAAATGGACGGCACCGGTTATCCAAAACAGTTGAAGCGCGAGGAAATGAGCCTGCCGGCGCGGATGATGGCGATAGCCGATATTTTCGAAGCGCTGACCGCCGCCGATCGTCCCTACAAGAAAGCCAAGCCGTTGAGCGAAGCACTGGGCATCATGGCCACCATGTGCCGTGACGCCCACATCGACCCGGAACTGTTCAGGCTGTTCATCAACGCCGAAATCTACCGGCAATACGCCGAGCGATATCTCGATCCGCAACAGATCGATGCCGTAGACCCGCCAGGCCTGCTGGCCAAGGCAGGCTTGAGGGCGTGATCAGCAGTCGGTCAGGCGCAGGAAGATGGCCGCCAGCTTTTCAATCCCGGCTTGATCATGTTCGGTGAAGCGCGCCAGTTTCGGGCTGTCGAGATCCAGCACGCCGATCATGCGACCGTCCTTGACCAGCGGCACGACCAGTTCGCTGTTCGACGCGCTGTCGCAGGCGATGTGCCCGGGAAAGGCGTGCACGTCTTCGACCAACTGAGTCTGCAACGTCGCCGCCGCTGTCCCGCACACGCCACGACCGAACGGGATGCGTACGCAAGCGATCTGCCCCTGGAACGGACCCAGCACCAGCTCTTCATTGCGATTGAGGTAGAAACCGGCCCAGTTCAAGTCGTCGAGCTGGTTGTACAGGAACGCGGAAAACTGTGCGGCGTTGGCGATGAAATCACGCTCGTCCGCCAGCAAGGATTCCAGTTGCGCGTGCAGCATGCCGTAGCCTTCGAGGCCTTGGCCGCTTTGTTGTAAATCGATCATGCCTTGTGCTCCAACAGCTTCAGCCCGACCCAATAGCGGGCAAATTGATAGGCGCAACGTCCGTTGCGATTGCCTCGGCCGGTGGCCCAACGCACCGCGAGGATGTCCAGTTCTTCGTCACGCTGCCACTTCAGGCCGGCCTTGTCGGCCAGTTGACCGATCCAGTGCTCGACCACATTAAGGAAGTGTTCCTGCGTAAACGGATAGAACGACAACCACAGGCCGAAACGGTCTGACAGCGCGATCTTGTCTTCCACAGCCTCGCTGGGGTGCAATTCGCCGTCGACCCTTTTCCAGTTTTCGTTATCGCTTTCCTTTTCCGGCACCAGGTGGCGACGGTTGGAAGTGGCGTACAGCAAAACGTTGTCCGGCGCCTGTTCGAGAGAGCCGTCGAGCACGCTCTTGAGCACGCGATAGTCGCCCTCGCCTGCCTCAAACGACAGGTCATCGCAGAACAGCACGAAACGTTGGGGCAGTTTGGCGATTTGCTCGACCACACGCGGCAAGTCCGCCAAGTGATCGCGTTCGATCTCGATCAGTCGCAGACCGGTCTTGGCGTGTTCGGCCAGCAGCGCGCGCACCAGCGACGATTTACCGGTGCCACGCGAGCCCCAGAGCAACGCGTGGTTGGCTGGCATGCCGTCGAGGAATTGTTGAGTGTTTCGGCCCAGTTGCTCTACTTGGCGGTCAACACCGATCAGGTCGGACAGCCGCGTATCGAGGCTGACCTGCAGCGGCAGCAGAAAACCGCTGCGCCCTTCCCGCTGCCAGCGTGCGGCCAGGCAATGCGTCCAGTCGATGGCTTGCCGAGGTGCGGGCAAGAGCGGTTCGATACGGGCCAGAACGGCATCGGCGCGTTCAAGAAAAGCATTCAATCGGGAATCCACGTCTTCTCCTCGGGCACGTTCACAGTAATGATGGCGCTACAGCGACGAAATACAGCATTCACAGACCTGTTCATCCCGTGCACAAGGGCTCGCGAGAACATCGGTATCCATGCATGATCGACTATGCTTGAGCAGCGAAGGGAAACGGAAGTGGTTCGACACCCCATGGATATCAAGTTCACCAACCGGCTGTCCTACAAGCAAGCCCGGCTTACCGTGCTGGTCGGTTTCATTCTGGGTACGCTGCTCAGCCTGCTGCAAATAGGCATCGATTATGCCAGTGAAGACGCCTCCATCAACCGTGAAATAGTGTCTTTGCTGGAAATCAGCCATAACCCCGCTTCGCGCATTGCCTACAACATCGACGCCGAACTCGCCCAGGAACTGACCCTGGGCCTGCTGCGCTCACCGGCGATCATCGCTGCGCAACTCACCGACAACAACGGCTCGGTACTGGCCAGCGTCAAGCGCCCGCCATCGCAGAGCAGCTATCGGGTGATCAGCGATTTCCTGTTCGGTGCCAACCGAGCGTTCGAAGACCGGCTGTATCTGGATCACTTGCCCAACGAATCCCTTGGCACCTTGCGCCTCGAAGTCGACACCTATTCTTTCGGCAACCGCTTCCTGCGTCGGGCCGAAGTGACCCTGCTCAACGGCTTTGCCCGCAGCCTGATCCTGACCGGCATCCTGCTGGCGCTGTTCTATGTGATGCTGACCAAACCGCTGGTGCGGGTTATCCGCGAACTCAGCAGCCGCGATCCGCGCAGTGTCGAACCGACCTGGCTGGAGTATCCGAGCGGGCATAAAAACGATGAGATCGGCGTGCTGGTCAAGGTTGCCAACCAGCAATTCGAGAACATTGCCACTGAAATCCAGCAGCGGCGCAACGCTGAAAACCGTTTGACCGATTACCTCGGGCAACTGGAAAACATCGTGTCGGCGCGTACCGCCGAACTCAAGGCGATCAACAGCCGGCTCAGCCAGTCCAACCAGGAACTGGAAGTCGCGCGCAGCACCGCCCTGGACATGGCCGAGGCACGCTCGGTATTTCTCGCAAACATGAGCCACGAGATCCGTACGCCCCTCAATGGCTTGCTGGGGATGATCGCGCTGTCCCTCGACGGCCCGCTCAATGCCGAGCAACAGCAACAACTGTCTATCGCCCATGACTCGGGCAAAGTGCTGGTGGAGTTGCTCAACGATATTCTCGACCTGTCGAAATTCGACGCCGGTCAGCTCGAACTCGAACACATTCCGTTCGACCTCGGTTCGCTGATCGAGGACACCGCCAACCTGCTG
This sequence comes from Pseudomonas sp. BF-RE-25, assembly GCF_019956105.1. Classification (NCBI taxonomy): domain Bacteria; kingdom Pseudomonadati; phylum Pseudomonadota; class Gammaproteobacteria; order Pseudomonadales; family Pseudomonadaceae; genus Pseudomonas; species Pseudomonas sp. BF-RE-25. Next base: position 126,038 of record NZ_JAHBDB010000044.1, on the reverse strand, counting down.
TCGCAAAACGCGGCGCCAAGCGTCGAACTGACGTGCCTGATCGAACCGACATTCCCGGCGCTGGTGCTCGGTGACCCGACCCGGGTCCGGCAGATAGTCAGCAACCTGTTGTCCAACGCCCTCAAATTCACCCGTTTCGGTCGGGTCGATGTTCGCCTGTCGACGTACGAAGACGGCGTCAGAATCGAAGTCTGCGACACTGGCATCGGCATCGCCCAGGACGCTCAGGTCAAGATTTTCCAGCCATTCACCCAGGCCGGCGCCGGCATTACCCGACAGTTTGGCGGCACCGGGCTGGGGCTGGCGCTGACTTACAACCTCTGCGAAGCCATGCAAGGGCGCCTCACCATCAGCTCGGAAGCCGGTTTCGGCAGCCAGTTCTGCGCCGACCTGCCGCTGCCGAGCCACACCCGCGCCTTCGCCCCGGCCACGCTGCACGGCAAGGTGATCGCGATCACCACCGCCAGCAGCGGCCTGGCGGAGCTGTTGAAGAGTTTGTTGCCGGGTTGGGGGCTCGACTATCAGCAGCGTTCGATCGATGACGCGATGATCGGTCTGAAGCCCGATGTGGTCATCACCGATTGCCCGGAATGCCTGTTTCGCCTGCGCCCCACCTGTACCGCACCGATTCTGCTGGTGACCGCTTACGGCAGTTTCATGCCCAGCGAACAGGCCAGCGCCCTGGCGCCATTACAACAACAGGCCCGGCCTCTGGCGCGCAATGCGCTTTACCAGACACTGCGGCGAGTGTTGCAACCGGAAATCAACACCATCAACGATGCGCGACTGGAGGCGCTCACTCCCCAGCGGCGCGGACGGGTGCTGCTGGTGGAGGATAATCCGGTCAATCAATTGGTGGCCAAGGGCATGCTCGGAAAACTCGGCTGCGAGGTGATTGTCGCCGCCCACGGCGGCGAGGCCCTGGATCAACTGGAGCAAAGCGAATTCGATCTGGTGCTGATGGACTGCAACATGCCGGTAATGGACGGCTACGAAGCCAGTCGGCAAATCCGTCGCAGCGGTCGCTGGCCGCAATTGCCCATCGTCGCCCTGACCGCCAACGCCATGTCCGAAGAACGCGAACGCTGCCGTGCGTCAGGCATGAGCGATTACCTGGCCAAACCCTTCCGCCGGGAAGAGTTGGCTGCCCTGCTGGACCTGTGGATGCCCGCTACGACAGTGCCTTGATTTGTCCCAACAAGTGATCAAGCCCCTCGCGCAGATCATTCAAGCGATCCAGATCGACACCGCTGTCACACAACAGTCGGGCTTTGAGCGGCCCGACCTGATCGCGCAACGCCTTGCCCGTAGGCGACAGGCTCAGGTGCACTTCACGCTCATCCCGCGCTGAACGCTGTCGCTGCACCAGTTGCAGTTGTTCAAGTCGCTTGAGCAGCGGCGTCAACGTGCCGGAATCCAGCGCCAGACGCTCGCCCAACGCCTTGACCGTCGGCTGCTCCGGTGCTGCCTCCTGCCATTCCCACAAAACCAGCATCGCCAGGTATTGCGGGTACGTCAGGCCGAGCTGATCGAGCATCGGCTTGTAAGCACGGATCACCGCCCGGGAAGCGGCGTACAGCTTGAAGCAGAGCTGGCTGTCGAGCTTCAGGGAATCGACGGACAAGGTATTCATTTGAGCAGGGCTTCGATCTCGCGGCTGAGGTCTTGCGGCTTGGTCGCGGGAGCGAAGCGCTTGACCAATTGGCCGTCCTTGCCGATCAGGAATTTGGTGAAGTTCCACTTGATGCCCTGAGAACCCAGAACACCCGGTGCGCGCTTTTTCAGCTGCACGAACAGCGGGTGGGCGTCGGCACCGTTAACGTCGATCTTTTTGAACAGCGGAAAGCTGACACCGAAGTTCAGTTCACAGAACTCGGAAATCGCGCCTTCATTGCCCGGCTCCTGCTTGCCGAATTGGTTGCACGGGAAACCGAGCACCACCAGCCCCTGATCCTTGTAGGTCTGCCACAGTTCTTCCAGCCCTTTGTATTGCGGCGTGAAGCCACATTTGCTCGCGGTGTTGACCACCAGCACCGCTTTGCCGGCGTAATCCGCCAGGGTCTTTTTCTCACCCTTGATGGTGGTGCAAGGGATGCTCAGCAGGTTGTCGCTCATGATTCGGACTCTCGAATGAAAGAAGATGAGACAAACATAGCGAGCAATTGAATTGTGTGCAATTTAATTAATCGATCCTCGACCACGCTACACAAACTGTAGGAGCTGGCTTGCCAGCGATGGCGTTCTCAAACGCAATGCAAAATTCGAGGGACTCATCGCTGGCAAGCCAGCTCCTACAAGGACTGCGGTGAAGTTACTAACGCGGAACGAGATCCAGGCACACCGAGTTGATGCAATACCGCAGGCCGGTCGGCGGCGGACCATCCGGGAACACATGCCCCAAGTGCGCATCGCATTTGGCGCAGACCACTTCGGTACGGATCATGCCGTGACTGACATCACGGATTTCAGTCATGGCGCTGTCGCCGATCGGCGCATAGAAACTCGGCCAGCCGCAGCCAGAGTCAAATTTGGTTTTTGAGTCGAACAGCGGCTCATTGCAGCAGATGCAGTGGTAAACACCGTCGGTTTTGGTGCCGTTGTACTTGCCGGAAAACGGCCGTTCGGTGCCCTTGAGGCGGCAAACGTTGTACTGCTCCGGATCGAGCATGGCCTTCCATTCTTCCAGGGTTTTTTCCAACTTTTCCATCATCACACCTCAGCAGCTGAAAAAGCCCGATCTGTACCTTTTCCACGGATCGGGCGGCACGTATGATTGCGCCTCGTCAAACGCCAGTCTGGCAGCCAGACCACGCGCATTCAAACGGATTTATGGGTGCTGCCTCTCAAGGCGCCAAGCCTGTGTGAATACGCAGGATTCCCAGTACGGTAGTTCATACACCGCCTGGATCGTTCATTTTCGGGAACACATCGCCATGCAGGTCAGCAAATCGAACAAGCTCGCCAACGTCTGCTACGACATTCGCGGCCCAGTGCTCAAGCACGCCAAACGCCTGGAAGAGGAAGGCCATCGCATCCTCAAGCTGAACATCGGCAACCCGGCGCCTTTTGGTTTCGAAGCGCCGGATGAAATCCTCCAGGACGTGATCCGCAACCTGCCGACCGCCCAGGGCTACAGCGATTCCAAAGGCCTGTTCAGCGCGCGTAAAGCCGTCATGCAGTACTACCAGCAGAAGCAGGTAGAAGGCGTCGGCATTGAAGACATTTACCTGGGCAACGGCGTTTCCGAGCTGATCGTGATGTCGATGCAAGCGCTGCTCAATAACGGCGACGAAGTGTTGGTGCCGGCTCCGGACTATCCGCTGTGGACTGCTGCCGTGAGCCTGTCGGGCGGCAACCCGGTGCATTACCTGTGCGACGAGCAGGCCAACTGGTGGCCGGACCTGGCCGACATCAAGGCCAAGATTACCCCCAATACCAAAGCGCTGGTGATCATCAACCCGAACAACCCGACCGGCGCGGTGTATTCGAAGGAAGTCCTGCTGGGCATGCTGGAACTGGCCCGTCAGCACAACCTGGTGGTGTTTTCCGACGAGATCTACGACAAGATCCTGTACGACGATGCCGTGCACATCTGCACCGCGTCCCTGGCCCCGGACCTGCTGTGCCTGACCTTCAACGGTCTGTCCAAGTCCTATCGCGTGGCCGGTTTCCGTTCTGGCTGGATTGCTATCTCCGGTCCGAAACATCACGCGCAAAGCTACATCGAAGGCATCGACATGCTGGCGAACATGCGCCTGTGTGCCAACGTGCCGAGCCAGCACGCGATCCAGACCGCCCTCGGGGGTTATCAGAGCATCAACGATCTGGTCCTGCCGCAAGGTCGCCTACTGGAACAACGCAACCGTACCTGGGAATTGCTCAACGACATTCCCGGTGTCAGCTGCGTCAAGCCGATGGGCGCGCTGTATGCGTTCCCGCGCATCGACCCGAAAGTCTGCCCGATCCACAACGACGAAAAATTCGTGCTCGACCTGCTCCTGTCGGAAAAGCTGCTGGTGGTTCAAGGCACCGCTTTCAACTGGCCATGGCCGGACCACTTCCGCGTCGTGACCCTGCCGCGTGTCGACGACCTGGACATGGCCATCGGACGAATCGGCAACTTCCTCAAATCCTATCGCCAGTAATCGGTCTGGCCGCGTGCGACTTTTCCACGAAAGTCGCACGAGGATTAATTCAGCAACATATCTTTAAGCCTCGCCGTACATCCCCACTGCAATCGCTGCCCGGTAGCAAGCTTTGTGACCGCGTCCAACAATCACGGGGCTCGCAACGCGAATCGGCTGACAAACACTTCCCCTGCCCACGTCGGAAATGCCCTGCAAGCGACTAGACTGTTGCTGTAGGACACAGTTTGAAATAGTCACCCGGTTGAATAGCCCGTTGCAGCACCTTATATACCCCGCAGTACGCTACATCTTTAGCAAAAGGAGATTTCTACAACCATGATGCGCATCCTGCTGTTTTTGGCCACTAACCTGGCGGTCGTGCTGATTGCCAGCATCACCCTGAGCCTTTTCGGCTTCAACGGGTTCATGGCGGCCAATGGGGTTGATCTCAACCTCAATCAGCTGCTGATTTTCTGTGCGGTCTTTGGTTTCGCCGGTTCCCTGTTCTCGCTGTTCATCTCCAAGTGGATGGCGAAGATGAGCACCAGCACCCAAATCATCACCCAGCCGCGCACACGTCACGAGCAATGGCTGCTGCAAACGGTCGAGCAACTGTCTCGCGAAGCCGGGATCAAGATGCCGGAAGTCGGGATTTTCCCGGCCTACGAGGCGAACGCGTTCGCCACTGGCTGGAACAAGAACGATGCACTGGTCGCTGTCAGCCAGGGCTTGCTCGAGCGATTCTCGCCGGATGAAGTGAAAGCCGTTCTGGCCCACGAAATCGGTCACGTGGCCAATGGTGACATGGTCACCCTGGCGCTGATCCAGGGCGTGGTGAACACCTTCGTCATGTTCTTCGCGCGGATCATCGGCAACTTTGTCGACAAGGTGATCTTCAAGAACGAAGAAGGCCAGGGCATCGCCTACTACATCGCGACCATCTTCGCCGAACTGGTCCTGGGCATTCTGGCCAGCTCCATCGTCATGTGGTTCTCGCGCAAACGCGAGTTCCGTGCCGACGAAGCCGGTGCACGCCTGGCGGGCACCAACGCGATGATTGGCGCACTGCAACGCCTGCGTGCGGAGCAAGGGCTGCCGGTGCACATGCCGGACACCCTGAATGCTTTCGGCATCAACGGTGGCATCAAACAGGGGTTCGCCCGCATGTTCATGAGCCACCCGCCGCTGGAAGAGCGCATCGACGCATTGCGTCGTCGGGGCTGATTTGACTCGGCACTAAAAGAAAAGGCCCGCAGTGATGCGGGCCTTTTTTTGTCTGCTTGATTAATGCGGTGTTCATCAGGACCTCTTCGCGGGCAAGCCTCGCTCCTACAGGAGATTGCGGTCAACTGTGGGAGTGAGCCTGCTCGCGATGGGGCCAGTGCAAGCAACATCAATTACCGGGCAGAAACCCGATAAACCCGCTCCTCAAGCCGCGTCACGCCGCTTTCGACGAATTTCCAGCTCTCACCCAGAACGTCCTGATCCTCCAGAATCTTCAACGACCACACAGCCCCGAACAACCGCTGCACTTCATCATCAAGCACGGCAAACGGCGGTCCGTCCTTTTGCGTCTGGTCGTAATCCAGTGTGATCAAAAGCCCCAACGCGTCCTTTGGCAAAATCCGGTTCAAATGAGCCGCGTATTGCTCGCGCATGGCCGGCGGCAGAGCGATCAATGCCGCCCGATCGTACAGGCCGGCGCAATCGGCAACATCGCCGGCCGTCAACTCGAAGAAATCACCACACCACAACTCAATCGAGCCTGCGCGATAGACCTTGAAGGGCCCCTGCTCAGTGATGTTCGGGTCAAAGTGATGTTCGCTGAAGAAATCTTCGACAGCCTTTTCCGACAGCTCAATTCCCAGGACTTCATGCCCTTGGTGCGCCAGCCACAACAAATCCAGACTTTTCCCACACAACGGCACCAGTACGCGCGCCCCCTCCTCCAGCCCCAATTGCGGCCAGAAACGTTGCAGATAAGGGTTCACCTGCGGCAGATGGAAGCCGATCTGATTCGACTGCCATCGCTTGTGCCAAAACTCCGGCTGCATAAATATCTCCGAAAATTCGATCAAAACACCCTAAAACTTATATTAGATTTAGATCAATGATCTGACTGAAGATGGGCCCATCTTACTCTCAGGAGCTCCTTCATGTTCCCCAGCCTTTATATCTCTCATGGCTCACCCATGCTGGCACTGGAACCCGGTGCCAGTGGGCCGGCCCTCGCGCGCCTGGCTGCCGAATTGCCGAAACCCCGGGCCATCGTGATTGTTTCCGCGCATTGGGAAAGCAATGAATTGCTGGTCAGCGGCAATCCACAGCCTGAAACCTGGCATGACTTCGGCGGCTTTCCCAAGGCGTTGTTCGAGGTGCAATACCCGGCACCCGGCGATCCACAACTGGCCGCTGAGGTTGTCGAGTTGCTGAAACGCAGTGACCTGCCCGCCCGCATCGACAGTAAACGGCCCTTCGACCATGGCGTCTGGGTGCCGTTGTCGTTGATGTATCCGCAGGCGGATATCCCGGTGGTGCAAGTCTCGCTACCAACACGCGGCGGTCCTGCGCTGCAAACCCGCGTCGGCCATGCCCTGAGCAGCCTGCGCGAACACGGCGTGCTGTTGATCGGTTCCGGCAGCATCACCCACAACCTGCGCGAACTGGACTGGCACGCCGGACCGGAAAGCGTAGAACCGTGGGCGAAGGTGTTTCGCGACTGGATGATCGAGAAACTTGAGGCCAACGACGAAGCCGCGTTACACGACTATCGCCAGCAAGCACCGAACGCCGTGCGCAACCACCCGAGCGATGAACATTTGTTGCCGTTGTACTTTGCCCGCAGTGCCGGCGGAGCATTCAGCGTCAGCCACCAGGGTTTCACCATGGGCGCGCTGGGCATGGACATTTACCGCTTCGGGTAATGAAAAACCAAGACCTGCGGCGGCCAGGCTCAGACCACATCAACACCGACATGGATCGCATCGTGCCGCCAGAACTCCAGGTCACAATCGATCAACCGCTCGTGTTGGTCGTAATTGACCCGGGCAATGCGCAATCCCGGGCTGCCGACCGACACCCGTAACGCCGCCGCCGCATCCACCGACAACGCCGTCGGCACGATCTCGAAGCGCACCCGCCCGTAATGCAAATCGTAATGCCGCGCGTACAGCTCGGTGATCGACTGATTCAGATCAAACTTCAGAATCCCCGGAAAATACTGTGGATTGAGGTAGTGCTCCACGTACAACACCAGCCGCTCATCAATTCGCCGCGCGCGGCAAATCTGAATCACGCTCGACAACGCCGGTAACTGCAACCAGGCACAGACCGCCGCCGACGCAGGCTGCAAGCGTGCCGAAATCACCTCGGTAGACGGCACCCGCCCTTGAGCGCTGACCATCGCGTGAAAGTGGCTGCGCTGCATCAGGTTGTAAGCCAGGCGCGGTGGCGACACGAACCAGCCCCGGCGCTCTTCGCGATAAATCTGCCCTTGAGCCTCCAGCTGCAACAACGCTTCGCGCACGGTAATGCGTGTCGTGCCGAACAACTCACTGAGCTTGCGCTCCGCCGGTAACTTGCTGCCAGGCGCCAACAGGCCGTGGTCGAGCTGTTCCTGAAGAACCTGCCCGATGGCTGTCACCGCTTTGGTTGTCTCGATGCGCATCAACGTTACCTATCTGGACTAGACCAGCACTGTTTCGGAGCAGAACCGTCATTTGAAACGACTCCGTCAACTTTCAGCAAGCCTAGGCACTGCACATGACTGACAGATGACAAAGGTGCTGAACGGTGCAGTCAAACGTGTGCAATTTAACGGCCAAGTCCTTTCATATCAGTTCTTTAGCCATGGTCTACGCTTACTCGCAAGCCTGAGCGTTGATCTGAAGAAAATGCAGACGGACCGCTGGTCGACATCAAAATGTCATCAGGGGCGCCTAGATTGGCTCAGGTATTGCTGACCTAGACCAACACAACCGCAATCGCAGCGTTGAAAACGCCCAAAGGAGCTTCGGATGAAAAAGCTTTTCCTGGCATCACTGTTAGGTTCGACCATTGCCATGTGCACCGCCGCCATGGCGGCTGATGATTTGAAAACCCTCGAAGCCGCTGCGAAAGCGGAAGGTGCGGTCAACAGCGTCGGCATGCCCGATGACTGGGCCAACTGGAAAGGCACCTGGGAAGACCTGGCCAAGATCTACGGCCTGAAACACATCGACACCGACATGAGCTCGGCGCAGGAAATCGCCAAGTTCGCCGCTGAAAAAGACAACGCCACGGCCGACATCGGCGACGTCGGTGCAGCGTTCGGCCCTATCGCGGTCAAGCAAGGCGTGGTCCAGCCGTACAAGCCAAGCACCTGGGATCAGGTGCCTGCCTGGGCGAAGGATAAGGACGGCAACTGGGCACTGGCCTACACCGGCACCATCGCGTTCATCGTCAACAAAAAGCTGCTGCACGGTTCGGAAGCGCCGACCAAATGGGCCGACCTTAAAACCGGTAAATACAAAGTATCCATCGGTGACGTGAGCACCGCCGCTCAGGCCGCCAACGGCGTTCTGGCGGCAGCCCTTGCCAACGGCGGCGACGAGAAAAACCTTCAGCCTGCCCTGTTGCTGTTCGCTGACATTGCGAAACAAGGCCGCCTGTCCATGGCCAACCCGACGATTGCCACCATGGAAAAGGGTGAAATCGAGGTCGGCGTGGTCTGGGACTTCAACGGTCTGAGCTACAAGGCCAAGATGGCCAATCCGGATGACTACGTGGTGTTGATCCCCTCCGATGGTTCGGTGATTTCCGGTTACACCACCATCATCAACAAATACGCCAAGAACCCGAACGCCGCCAAACTGGCTCGTGAATACATCTTCAGCGATGCCGGTCAGATCAACCTGGCCAAGGGTAACGCCCGTCCGATCCGTGCCGAGCACCTGACCCTGCCAGCCGAAGTCCAGGCCAAGCTGCTGCCGAACGAGCAGTACAAAAAGGTCACGCCGATCAAAGACGCGGATGCGTGGGAAAAAACTTCCAAGGCTCTGCCGCAGAAGTGGAACGAAGAAGTCATCGTCGAGATGAAGTAACCCGGTAAAACCCACATTGGATGCTTGATGAAGATCCAATGTGGGAGCGGGCTTGCTCGCGAATGCGGCTGTCCATTCGACACATATGTTGAATGTGATAACGCATTCGCGAGCAAGCCCGCTCCCACAGTGGACCGCGTTAAATCCCATATTCCCGTTTTCGCGGAGTCCCGCCCCTATGAAGCACAACGTCATCCTTGTCGTGCTCGACGGCCTCAATTACGAGGTTGCGTGCCACGCCATGGGGCACCTGCAGGCTTACGTCGGCGCAGGACGCGCGGCACTCTACAAACTGGAGTGCGAACTGCCGGCCCTGTCCCGTCCGCTGTATGAATGCATCCTGACCGGCGTCACGCCGATCGATAGCGGTATCGTTCACAACAACGTTTCGCGCCTGTCCAACCAACGCAGCATTTATCACTACGCCAGCGAAGCGGGCCTGAAAACCGCTGCTGCGGCTTATCACTGGGTCAGCGAGCTGTACAACCGTTCGCCGTTCGTGGCCGCCCGCGACCGTCACACCGACGCCCCCGAATTGCCGATCCAGCACGGTCATTTCTACTGGAACGATCACTACCCGGACTCGCACCTGTTCGCCGACGCGGAACACCTGCGCCTGCGTCATGCACCGAATTTTCTCCTGGTGCACCCCATGAACATCGACGACGCCGGGCACAAGCACGGCCTCGACACCCCGCAATACCGTAACAGTGCACGCTCGGCGGACATTATCCTCGCCGACTACCTGCAAGGCTGGCTCGACGCCGGTTACCAGGTGCTGGTGACCGCCGACCACGGCATGAACAACGACCGCTCCCACAACGGTCTGCTGCCGGAGGAACGCGAAGTGCCACTATTCGTGCTCGGTGACGCCTTCAGCTTCAACGCCGGCGCCGAACCGAAACAGACAGACATCTGCGGCACCGTCTGCGAACTGCTGGGCGTGGCCCACGACAAACCAGTGTGCCGGGAGCTGCTCAAGTGAATGCCATGACTCGCGGCAAATGGCTGGCGGCCTTGTGCCTCGTGCCCTTCGCACTGTTTTTTATCGTCTTCGAGATCGCCCCACTCATCTGGGTGATGATCAACAGTCTGCAATCGGAAGAGTTCGGCTGGGGCCTGGCCAACTTCACCAAAATCTTCAATTCGAAGTTCTATTTGCAGGCGATCCAGTACAGCCTCGAGATCAGTTTCTGGTCCAGCGTGTTCGGGATCATCATCGCGGTGCTCGGCGCTTATTCCCTGCGCCGTGTCGATTCGAAGCTGCGCAACTTCGTCAACGCCTTCGCCAACATGACCAGCAACTTTGCCGGCGTGCCTTTGGCCTTCGCGTTCATCATCCTGCTGGGTTTCAACGGCAGCATCACCATCATGCTCAAGCAGGCCGGGATCATTCAGGATTTCAACCTGTACTCGAAAACCGGGCTGATCATTCTCTACACGTATTTCCAGATCCCACTCGGTGTGCTGCTGCTCTACCCGGCCTTCGACGCCCTGCGCGAGGACTGGCGTGAATCTGCCGCGCTGCTGGGCGCCAACGGCTGGCAGTTCTGGCGACACATCGGTTTGCCGGTGCTGACGCCGGCACTGCTCGGCACCTTCGTGATCCTGCTGGCCAACGCCCTCGGCGCCTACGCCACGGTTTACGCACTGACCACCGGCAACTTCAACGTGCTGCCGATCCGTATTGCGGCGATGGTCTCCGGTGACATTTCCCTGGACCCGAACCTCGCCAGTGCGCTGGCCGTTGTGCTGGTGGCGTTGATGACCCTGGTCACCATCGTGCATCAGCTGCTGTTGAAGAGGAGCTACCATGTCTCGCGCTGAATTGGGCCCCGTCGGTATCTATCACCGCGTCGTGGTTCACCTGCTGTTTGCCATTCTGTTGCTGCCACTGGTTGGCACGCTGATCTACTCGATTGCCAGCAGTTGGTCGGCGACCATTCTGCCCAGCGGCTTCACCGTCAAATGGTATGTGCAGCTGTGGAGCGATCCGCGATTCCTGAGTGCTTTTGGCCAATCGCTGCTGGTCTGTATCGGTGCGCTGATCCTGTCGGTGGTGCTGATTCTGCCGCTGCTGTTCGTGGTGCATTACCACTTCCCGAAACTCGATGCGCTGATGAACATCCTGATCCTGCTGCCCTTCGCGGTGCCGCCGGTGGTGTCGTCGGTGGGGCTGTTGCAGCTCTACGGTTCGGGGCCGTTCGCGATGGTTGGCACGCCGTGGATTCTGATCGGCTGCTACTTCACCGTGGCGCTGCCGTTCATGTACCGCGCGATCACCAACAACCTGCAAGCGATCAACCTGCGCGACCTGATGGACGCCGCCCAACTGCTCGGAGCCAGCACTTTTCAGGCGGCATTCCTGGTGGTGCTGCCGAACCTGCGCAAGGGTCTGATGGTGGCGTTGCTGCTGTCATTCTCGTTCCTGTTCGGTGAGTTCGTGTTCGCCAACATCCTCGTCGGCACCCGCTACGAAACCCTGCAGGTCTACCTCAACAACATGCGTAACAGCAGCGGCCACTTCACCAGTGCGCTGGTGATTTCCTACTTCTTCTTCGTACTGGTTCTGACCTGGGCGGCCAATATCTTGAACAAGGACAAAAGCGAATGAGCTATGTCAGCGTCCAACATCTGCAGAAAAACTATGCAGGCACCACCGTATTCAGCGACATCAACTGCGAAATCCAGAAGGGCGAATTCGTCACCCTGCTCGGCCCGTCCGGTTGCGGCAAATCCACGCTGCTGCGCTGCATCGCCGGGCTGACCTCGGTAGATGGCGGCAAGATCTTGCTGGATGGTGTCGACATCGTGCCGCTGAGCCCGCAGAAACGCGGGATCGGCATGGTGTTTCAAAGCTATGCGCTGTTCCCGAACATGACCGTGGAGCAAAACGTCGCCTTTGGTTTGCGCATGCAGAAGGTCAACAGCGACGACAGCCAAAAGCGCGTTGCCGAAGTATTGAAACTGGTGGAGCTCAACGATTTCGCCGCCCGTTATCCGCACCAACTGTCCGGCGGTCAATGCCAGCGCGTCGCCCTCGCCCGCTCATTGGTGACCCGTCCACGCCTGTTGCTGCTGGACGAACCGCTGTCGGCCCTTGATGCGCGAATTCGCAAGCATTTGCGCGAACAGATCCGTCAGATCCAGCGCGAGCTGGGCCTGACCACGATCTTCGTCACACACGATCAGGAAGAAGCGCTGACCATGTCTGACCGGATTTTCCTGATGAATCAGGGAAAGATCGTACAGAGCGGCGACGCCGAAACCCTCTACACCGCGCCGGTGGATGTGTTCGCTGCCGGCTTTATCGGCAACTACAACCTGCTCGACGCCGACAATGCCTCGAAATTGCTGCAACGACCGATTACGCATCGCATCGCGATTCGCCCGGAAGCCATCGAACTGAGCCTGAACGGCGAACTTGACGCACAAGTGCGCAGCCACAGCCTGCTGGGCAACGTGATTCGCTACCGGATCGAGGCCAGGGGCGTGGAATTGGTGGTGGATGTGCTCAACCGCTCGGCGGCCGATTTGCATCCCGATGGTCAGCGTCTGGCGCTTTCCATCGATCCGACGGCCCTGTGTGAGGTAGCCTGATGACTTTGCTGATGTTGAAGAGAGAACTGCACTGATGGCCCTGGCAATTTTTGATCTGGACGAAACCCTGATCCACGGCGACTGCGCCACCCTCTGGAGCGAACAGATGGGCCGGCTGGGCTGGGTCGATCCCGAGTCGTTCATGCGTCAGAACAACGAACTGATGGACGCTTACAGCCACGGCAAGTTGCGCATGGAGGAGTACATGGCCTTCAGCCTCGAACCGATGATCGGGCGCACACCCGAAGAGGTCGACCACTTGGTCGGGCCGTGGGTTGAAGACTTCATCGAACCGATCATCTTCAGCGACGCAACCAAAGCCATCGCAGCCCATCGCAAGGCCGGTGACCGGATACTGGTGATTTCGGCGTCGGGTACGCACCTTGTCAGGCCGATTGCCGACCGCTTGGGCATCGACGAGATTCTGGGCATCGAGCTGGAAGTGCTGCATGGGGTCTATAGCGGCAACACCGTCGGCACGCTGACCTACCGCGAAGGCAAGATCACCCGTTTACTGGAATGGCTGGATGCGGAAGAGGAAAACCTGGAGGGCGCGAGTTTCTATTCCGACTCACGTAACGATTTACCGCTGTTGCTGAAGGTAGATTTCCCACACGTGGTGAACCCTGATCCGGTATTGCGCGAGCACGCCGAAAAAGCCGGCTGGCCGATCCACCTCTGGAAATAACGCAAAACCCTGTAGGAGCGAGGCTTGCCCGCGAAGGCGTAATTACATTCAACACCTATGTTGACTGATACACCGCTTTCGCGGGCAAGCCTCGCTCCTACAGGGATCGGTGTTGTCAGGTCAGGCTTTCGTCGATCACCAACACCAACTTCCCCGCCACCTTGTTCGTCGCCAGCTCGGCAAATGCCGCTTCGGCATCCTTGATCGGGAAGGTCTTCGCCAACTGCGGGCTCAATCGCCCTTCGGCAAACAACGGCCAGACATGCAGGCGTAAATCACTGAACAAATCCGCCTTGAACTGATCGTCACGGCTGCGCAAGGTCGAACCCAGCAACTGCAAGCGTTTGGCCAGCACCTGCGCCAGATCCAGTTTTGCCTCACGGCCGCCCATCAGGCCAATCAACACCCAACGGCCATCGAGAGCCAGCAGCTTGAGGTTCAGCGCGGCGTAGTTGCCGCCGACCGGGTCGAGAATCACATCGAACGGCCCCAGGTCGCTCAAGCTGTCCAGATCGTCGGTGCGCACCACGCCACCCTGTGCACCCAGCGCTTCGCAATAGGCCAGACGCTCGGCAGAACCGACGCTGACCCAGCATGGGTTGCCAAACGCTTTGCACAGCTGAATGGCAGCTGAACCGATTCCACTTGCTCCGGCGTGAAGAAGAACTTTCTCACCCGGTTTGAGCGCAGCCAATTGAAACAAATTCAGCCAGACGGTCGCATAGACTTCGGGTAGCGCTGCCGCCTCGGCCAGGGACAATCCTTCGGGCACCGGCAGCACATGCCGTCCGTCGACAACCACCTCTTCGGCCATCCCGCCCCCGGCCAGCAAGGCGCAGACCCGATCACCGACCTGCCAGGACGAGCCCGGGCCAACCTCACTGATCACCCCGGAACACTCAAGACCCAGTACCTGACTGGCCCCCGGCGGTGGCGGATAAAGGCCCGCCTTCTGTAACAAATCGGCGCGATTGAGGCCCGCTGCCGCCACGCGAATGCGAACTTGCCCTACATCGCATGTAGGACCGGGCTCTTCAACCCACTCCACTTGACCGTCAACGCCTTGCAATGCTTTCACAGTGCCTCCATAGTGAGTCTGGACTGAGCCCGAAGCTGTAGCGCCGGGCTTTTTGCATTATGCGACCGGCCCTTGTGGTACCGGCGACTTCAAAGACGGCCTAATATGCGTTATCAATTGTCCCCGCGTCGAATCAGCATGAAGCATCTGTTCCCCAGCACCGCCCTCGCCCTATTTATTGGTATCGGCCTGATGCCGATGTCGAGCAATACGTTCGCAGCCAATAGCTGGGACAAGCTTCAGCCAGATCGTGACGAAGTGATCGCCAGTCTGAATGTCGTCGAGTTGCTCAAGCGTCACCACTACAGCAAGCCGCCGCTCGATGACGCGCGCTCCGTGATCATCTACGACAGCTACCTCAAGCTGCTGGATCCGTCGCGCAGCTATTTCATGGCCAGCGACATTGCCGAATTCGAGAAGTGGAAAACCCAGTTCGACGACTTCCTCAAAAGCGGCGACCTCAACGCCGGGTTCACCATCTACAAGCGCTATCTGGACCGCGTAAAAGCGCGTCTGGACTTTGCCCTTGCGGAGCTGAACAAGGGCGTCGACAAGATCGACTTCACCGCCAAGGAAACCTTGCTGATCGATCGCAAGGATGCGCCTTGGCTCAAATCCACCGCAGAGCTCGACGACCTGTGGCGCAAACGCGTCAAGGACGAAGTGCTGCGGATGAAAATTGCTGGCAAAGAGCCCAAGCAGATTCAGGAAACGCTAACCAAGCGTTACAAGAATCAGCTCTCGCGCCTGGACCAGACCCGTCCGGAGGATATCTTCCAGGCGTACATCAACACCTTCGCCATGTCCTACGACCCGCACACCAACTATCTGTCGCCGGATAACGCGGAAAACTTCGACATCAACATGAGCCTGTCCCTCGAAGGCATCGGCGCTGTGTTGCAGAGCGACAACGACCAGGTGAAAGTCGTGCGTCTGGTGCCGGCAGGTCCTGCCGACAAGACCAAGCAGGTCGCACCGGCCGACAAGATCATCGGCGTTGCCCAGGGCAACAAAGAGATGGTCGATGTGGTTGGCTGGCGCCTCGACGAAGTGGTCAAGCTGATCCGTGGTCCGAAAGGCACCGTGGTGCGCCTGGAAGTCATCCCGGCCAGCAATGCGCCGAACGACCAGACCTCCAAGATCGTGCCGATCACCCGCGAAGCGGTGAAGCTTGAAGACCAGGCGGTGAAAAAGTCGGTCCTCAACCTGAAACAGGATGGCAAGGACTACAAGCTCGGCGTCATCGAGATTCCAGCCTTCTACCTCGACTTCAAGGCCTTCCGTGCTGGCGATCCGGACTACAAGAGCACCACACGCGACGTCAAGAAACTGCTGACCGAGTTGCAGAAAGACAAGGTCGACGGCGTGGTCATCGACCTGCGCAACAACGGCGGCGGCTCCTTGCAGGAAGCCACCGAGCTGACCAGCCTGTTCATCGACAAAGGGCCGACCGTGCTCGTGCGTAACGCCGATGGCCGGGTCGATGTACTCGAAGATGAAAACCCGGGCGCCTTCTACAAAGGCCCGATGGCGTTGCTGGTCAACCGCCTGTCCGCCTCGGCCTCGGAGATTTTCGCCGGCGCCATGCAGGACTACCACCGCGCACTGATCATTGGCGGCCAGACCTTCGGCAAAGGCACCGTGCAGACCATTCAGCCGCTGAACCATGGCGAACTGAAACTGACCCTGGCCAAGTTCTACCGGGTTTCCGGCCAGAGCACCCAGCATCAGGGCGTACTGCCGGACATCGATTACCCGTCGATCATCGACACCAAGGAAATCGGCGAGAGCGCCCTGCCGGAAGCCATGCCGTGGGACACCATCCGCGCGGCCATCAAGCCTGCGGTCGACCCGTTCAAGCCATACATTTCGCAGCTCAAATCCGAGCATGACGTACGTTCGGCCAAAGACGCGGAGTTCGTGTTCATCCGCGACAAACTGGCCCTGGCGCAGAAACTGATGTCGGAAAAAACCGTCAGCCTCAATGAAGCCGAGCGTCGTGCCCAACACGCGGATATCGAAGCCAAGCAGCTTGCGATGGAAAACATCCGTCGCAAGGCCAAGGGCGAAGAGCCGCTCAAAGAGCTGAAGAAAGAAGACGAAGACGTCGCTGCAGCCGAGCCGGACAAGGTCAAACCAGAAGACGATGCCTACCTGAGCGAGACTGGTCGGATTCTGTTGGACTACCTGAAACTCAACACCGCGGTTGCCAAACACTAAGTTGTTACAAGCACGATGATGGCAATTTAATGCTGACGCCCCCTTAGCGTCATCAAACAGTCATCATTCTGTCGTGAAATAAAGGACTGAGAGCCAAAGCTTTCAGTCCTTTTTTTTCGCCAGAGACCGCCATGACCACTACCGAACAGCTGAGTGCGTTGAGTTCAATACTGACTCAAAGCGGTTTGCACAGCCTGTTCCAGCCAATCATTTCGCTCTCTGAACGACGGATCATCGGTTACGAAGCCCTCAGCCGTGGCCCCTCCAACAGCCCCCTGCACTCACCCATTGCCTTGTTCGCCGTCGCCCGCCAGGCCGGTCGTTTGAACGAGCTGGAAATTGCCTGCCGCGAGAGCGCTTGCCGGCGCTTTAATGAGCAGCAACTGCCGGGCAAACTCTTTCTCAACGTGTCGCCGGAATCGCTGCTCGAAGCGGCTCACCAACCGGGTCGGACCCTGCAACTGC
Organism: Pseudomonas sp. BF-RE-25; assembly: GCF_019956105.1. NCBI lineage: Bacteria > Pseudomonadati > Pseudomonadota > Gammaproteobacteria > Pseudomonadales > Pseudomonadaceae > Pseudomonas > Pseudomonas sp. BF-RE-25. Next base: position 108,779 of record NZ_JAHBDB010000044.1, on the reverse strand, counting down.
TGCAGGATTTCGGCATACCGCCCAGCCAGGTGGTCATCGAACTGACGGAACAGACGCCTACCGACGATTTCCAGCTGCTGCAAAACGCGCTGCATCACTATCGGGCGATGGGCTTTTCCATTGCGCTGGATGATTTGGGTGCCGGTTATTCGAGCCTGCGCCTGTGGTCCGAGCTGCGGCCGGACTATGTGAAGATCGATCGGCACTTCATCGACGGCATCCATCAGGATGCGCTCAAGCGTGAATTTGTCGGCTCCATCATGCAAATCGCCAAAGCCTCGCGGGCGCAGGTGATTGCTGAAGGTATCGAGCTGCCGGAGGAGCTCGCGGTGTTGACCGATATGGGTGTCGATCTGGTCCAGGGTTACTTGCTCTGCCGCCCTCAAGAACACCCGCCAAGGGAAGCGCGAAACCTGATGCCCAAACAGGACAGCTCTGCGGTGGCGCTGAACGACGAAGGCAGTGACCTCAGTGCTCTTTTGATCGATCAGCCAGCGGTCGCGCGGGGTACGCCGACTGCCACGGTGCTGGAAGCCTTCCGCCGCCAGGCCAACCTGAACTCACTGGCGGTGCTCGATGAGCAAGGCCACCCTTGCGGCATCGTCCATCGGCATTCGCTGTCGGACGCCCTGCTCAAACCCTTTGCCACCGACCTCTTTGCCCGCAAGCCCATCAGCCGGTTGATGAACGACGACTTTCTCGCCGTCGAGATGAGCCAGTCGCTGCAACAAGTCAGCCGCCTGATCACCAGCCGCGCCCGGCAGCGCATCGAGGAAGACTTCATCATCACCCTCAACGGCGGCTATCTGGGACTGGGTCGGGTCATCGACGTATTGAAGCTGATTACTGAACTGAAGATCCAGCAAGCCCGTTACGCCAACCCGCTGACCCTGCTGCCGGGTAACGTGCCGATCCAGCAATGCCTGACGCGCCTGCTGCAACAGCAAAGGGAATCAGTGATCTGCTACGTGGACATCGACAGTTTCAAACCCTTCAACGACATCTACGGCTACGGACGCGGGGACGAAGTCCTGCTGTGCCTGGCGCAATGTCTGAATGATCGCGTCGACCCGTCCCGAGACTTTGTCGGCCATATCGGTGGTGATGACTTTTTGCTGGTGCTCGGCCCGGAAGACTGGCGTAAACGTCTGACCCAGTTGCTCGACGACTTCCAAAGCCAATGCCGACGCTTCTACCGCAGCGAACACCTGGAAGCCGGCTGCTTCATTGCCCCGAATCGCCAGGGCGTGCGCCAGGAGTTTCCGTTGCTGTCACTGTCCATCGGTGTGGTGCATTTGCATCCACAGGCTTGTGGACAACTCGATGCGAGCCAGTTGGCGGAGATGGCATCGCAGGCTAAACACCACGCGAAGAATGTGCCGGGGTATAGCGTGCATGTGATTGATAGTTTGGCGGTGCCTGGGCCAGCAGAAGAACTGCTCATAGGGCAGCGGTGATTGGGCGTGCGCTTTCGCGCAAAGCAAGGCGAAGTCAAATTGCTCCAGCGGCGCCGGTTTCAGTTCGTCCGGATCACATTCATCAACTGCCAGTTGATCAAACCGGCTATAGCCCGCTTTTTGCTAATCCGTTAAAACGCTTCTTTTAGACTTGTTGCTCCTATCGTCTGACGTGCTGGATTGACCCACTGCGGGGGCAGGATTCCATAGCGTTATGGTTCATAGTAGAACCAAATCCATCTCTCCTTATTATTGGATCGATAGCGAGCACGCATCGTCATTAATCCAACCACGCTCTATCTAAACAAGAAAGACAAACCATGAACATTATTGTTCGGCACAACCATCGACCTTGAAACAAGGGAAATCCAGTTAAAAATAAAGTCCTGCTTCGAGCCATAGATATCTGGGGCATTCGGATAAGGCTTCAGCTCGAGAAGAACACACAAATACAATGACTTTAACAAAGAATTACATCGACCATATATTTCATCCGGTATAGTTTTTTCAACTAGCGAAACCTGGAGAAACTCAATGCAGTCGAGCAAAAACATAGTAGATCCTGAACTGATAAAAATTCGACGACTGTTCGCAACTCCTCTGGCCAGTATCCAGTATCCCGACGCAGAAAGACTCAATGCTGAACTGAAAGCTATAGTCAAAAGTCGTATGGCGGAAGATCACAGCGGCGCACGACGCAGCAATGACGGCGGCTGGCAGTCCGCGAACGACTTCCCTAAATGGGGAGGGGAAGCCTGCGATGCGTTGGTTAAGTTTGCCACAGAGTTCGCCATTCAACTTACCGCGGTTCATAGCGAGCAATACGGATTAACTGAACCTGGTTTCGAATGGAAACTCAACGCGTGGGCAAATGTTAACGAGGCAGGCCACAGCAACTCACTTCATGGACACCCCGGTGCGTTTTGGTCAGGGGTTTACTGGGTCGATGCCGGCGGCCGGGAGGACGATCCAGAAGTTGGAGGTGATCTAGAGTTTGTAGACCCGCGCGGTATGGTTGCATCGACATACAATCCAGCTCTGCGAATGAGAGTCGAAGATTGCCTTACTGCCGGCTTTAGTAGTACCTGTGCCGCCAGAAGTGGAACTTTCATCATGTTTACGTCTTGGCTAATGCATTCAGTAAGACGCTTCGAAGGGACAAGACCGCGAATCTCTATAGCTTTTAACTTCGGCGCTTAAATGATTTCCGATTTACTTGAATCGCCGCTGATTTAGTAGACATTCCCTCGGGTCGCACGGGCTTGATCAATTAACTGTCGCGCGGCAACCCTTTCAACTTGATCTCAGCCAGCGGGTGCCCAGACTTCAAAGCAATACGCCAAAACCGCGCCGCTTCTACCGGATCCGGCGCCTTGCTCGCCGTCCCGGCCAGACTGATCACCCCCACCTGATACGCCGCCTTGCCATCCCCCGCCAACGCCGCCAGGCGCAGCAAGCGGACACCTTCCTCACGTGCCCCAAGGCCCACACCGCGAAAAGCCAGAATGTGGCCATAGAAGCTTTGAGCGTCGACATCGCCCAGGTTCGCCATGCGTGCAAGCTGGCCTTCAAGCCAACTCCAGCAGCGTGGCTGACGCACAAACCACGACCAGTGAAACAACCGGCGAGCCAGCCAGTAACCGGCCCGCGCCTTGAGCTTGAAAAACACTCAGGCTTCCGCCGATTCGGGGTACTCGTACTCGAACACCCGCACCACTTCCGAGGCATGCCACGAGGCGGCGGCGACACCATCGGACGGCCCGGAGAAACGCCCCAGGCGCTCGACGCACTCGAAGAAACCGGTGCGCGGCAGGCGACTGGCGCCCTGGCTGATTACCAGCGAGCTGCGCAGCGGCTGCTCGGCCTTGGCGTCCAGTGCGGCCAGGTGTTCAAGGGCAGCGGTCAAGGTTTGCATGGCCGGCGTCGGCAATTGCAGGCGCTCAAGCAACGCGCGGTAGGTCAGCAAATGACGCTGGCGGCGCGCCTGATCCAGCTCGCCCAGCAACCCGTCCCAATGTTGACGACTGATGCGTACACTCACGATTCTTCCCTCCACCCTGGCACCGTCAATTCCCAGGCCAGACTGCGGCGAATCGCAGCGTCGGGTTGACGCTCGCCACTTTCGATCAAGGCCAGATAAGACGGGCTGATGCCGACCGTGCGGGCCAGCGCCTCAATGGCGATGCCCTTCCCTTCGCGCAAACTGCGTAGTTGATCCAGACCCGGAAGAATCTGGTCTGGTGTGGCCACGCGCTGCACAGGGGCCTCGCGCGGCGGTTGTTGATCGATGCCTGCAGCTTTGAGTAGAGCCTGATACTGAGCCCACGGAACAACCGCATACTCGGGCTCGCCTTCGCGTGTGATTATCTGAATATCCATGACTTCCCCGTAGGACAACGACACTTAGCGAGTCGGCGCTTTTCCTTAGAAGTGTAATCCTAACAGCGGCCAAGGTCGCGGGGGTATGAATATAGGGATGATCCTGAATCGACTCAGGTTTTTTTCGGGCCCTGCAGTTGAAGTTGTTCCGGGGTATCGGGCAAACGCTCGACCACCGCGAGCTTCTCTGGCGCCTGGCGATTGCGCCAGGCGCGGAAGGCGTTGAGCTCGTCGTCGAGAACCTTCATCAGCCAGGCGAGCACGGCGATGTCATCGAACATGCCGAACACCGGTATGAAATCCGGAATCGCATCCACCGGGCTCAGGAAATACATCAAGCCTGCCACCACCGAGATCAGCGCTTTAGGGCTGATGGCCCGGTATTCACCGCGCCAGTAAGCCAGGCACAACGCCTGCAACAAACGCAGGTCGTCTTTGAGCTTGCCCAAACGGTTGCCCTGACTGGCACCTTTGCTGGCTACCGCGAACAATAACGTCGGCAAACGCCCACGAGCGAGCAGACGTCCGGCCAGAGGCAGGAAACGAGCGAAATTCCAGGGTGCTTTCATCATTCCTCCCGCTGAAATGTTATCCACACAAATTGTGGATAACCTTGTGAACAGAGCTGCATTTCACGGCTGAAAGCCCCGTTTCATAAGGGCTCAACTCAGATCGGGCGTTTTTTACTCACATAAAAAAACCCAAGATTTCATTGACTTGGCGCTCCGCCGCGGCTAGCGCAGGCGCTCTCAATGGCTATGACTCCAGCCTGAAACATCCGTTCGCTTTGTTTACCCTTGCCGGACGCCAGATGCAACAACGCCCCGCATAAGCGAGGCGTTGTTGTCAGGACAAACGCTAATTACTTGGCAGCGTCGTCTTGTTTTGCCGGATCCTTGATCGCCAGCAGTTCCAGGTCGAATACCAGCACCGAGTTGGCTGGAATCGCCGGGCTTGGGCTTTGGGCGCCGTAAGCCAGCTCGCTAGGGATGTACAGTTTGTACTTCTCGCCAACGTGCATCAGTTGCAGGCCTTCGACCCAACCCGGAATCACGCCGCTGACCGGCAGATCGATCGGGCTGCCACGCTCCACGGAGCTGTCGAACACGGTGCCGTTGGTCAGGGTGCCGGTGTAGTGAACAGTCACCACGTCGGTCGGCTTAGGCTGTGCGCCATCAGCTTTCTTGACCACTTCGTACTGCAGGCCCGAAGCAGTGGTGGTGACACCGGCTTTCTTGGCGTTGTCTTCGAGGAATTTCTTGCCGGCGGCTGCCGACTCTTCACTCATTTTGGCCATACGTTCTTCAGCACGCTTCTGCAGTGCTGCGAAGGCTTCGACCAACTCGTCATCCTTCAGTTTCTGTTCTTTCTTGCCGATGGCATCTTCAATGCCCTGGGCAACGGCTTTGGAGTCCAGATCATCCATGCCTTCCTGAGCCAGGCTCTTGCCCATGTTCAGGCCAATCCCGTAGGAAGCTTTTTGCGCCGGGGTTTTCAGCTCTACGCTGGTCTGCGAGTCGCAACCCGCAAGTACCAGGCTAACCAGGGCCACCGCCGCCGCCAACCGATGCTGTTTCATGCTATTTCCTTGTTCATGCGCCTAAAGGGCAATCGAGTAAAGCCGCGAGCTTATCAGGCGGCCACGACCAATGGCTACCGGCATGAGAGCAGGAAACTTCTGATAAGTTCAGGTGTTTTAACGCATTTCCGGAATCGGATGATGAAGCTTCTGTCATCTTCGCCCCACAGGGACGACCGCTTTGCCCCACAACAACTGAAGTAATGGCCACTTGCCCCACGATTGCAGCTGAGGCATAAGAGAGCGACAACTCGACAAGGATGTTTAACTTGCGCCTCTTTTATCGCTTTCTGATTCTGATCGTTGCGCTGCTGGGCCTCGCCCTCGCCGTGATTCTGTATTACGTCGCCAACCCGAAACTGCCGAACTGGTCGCCAGCACAACAAGTGCATTACCTGGAGCAGTGGAGCGCGGCCGACCGCCAGACCTACTACTTCACGCCCCAGGGCACTCAGGTCAAAGGCTTGCGCTACGAGTGGTTCAATGCGCTCGAGCTGCCCTTTTCGCAACAACGATTTGCCAGCCCGGAGTACCTTGCGCGCTTCGGTTTCCTGGTCGATCCCGGCCAGAAAGCTACGCCGAACAACCCCGGCAACCTGCCCGTGGGTTTCGCCCGCCATCAAAACCCCGGCAGCCAGGAACAGTTTCTGGACATCACCTGCGCCGCCTGCCACACCGGCGAATTGCGTTTCAACGGTCAGGCCATCCGCATCGATGGTGGTTCGGCGCAACACGTCTTGCCGTCCAGCGTTCCGACACTGCGCGGTGGCAGTTTCGGACAAGCTCTGGTCGCCAGTCTGACGTCGACTTACTACAACCCATGGAAATTCGAACGTTTCGCTCGCAACGTGCTGGGCCAGGAATACGACGCCCGGCATCAACAACTGCGCAAAGACTTCAAAACCTCTCTCGATACGTTCCTGAAAGTAGCCTGGAACGACACCCATCGCGGGCTCTACCCGACCGAGGAAGGCCCTGGCCGCACCGACGCGTTCGGGCGTATTGCCAACGCCAGTTTCGGCGACGCGATCTCACCGGCCAACTACCGGGTGGCCAATGCGCCGGTCGACTACCCGCAACTGTGGGACATGTGGACATTCGACTGGGTGCAGTGGAACGGTTCGGCGCAGCAACCGATGGCCCGTAACATCGGTGAGGCGTTGGGCGTAGGCGCCACGCTGAATTTCTTCGACAGCAACGGGCAGCCACTCAAGGGCGACTACCGATATCCGTCCAGCGTGCGGGTGCGCGATTTGCACCTGATCGAAGAAACCCTGCAACGACTCAAACCGCCTGCCTGGCCGGAAGAGCTGCTGGGCGCTGTCGACAAGCCTTTGGCCGCCAAAGGTCGCGCACTGTTCACCGAGAACTGCGCCGGTTGCCACGTTCCGCGGACGATCCAGGAAGGCGAGCGCTGGGTGCAGCAGTTGCACATGCTGCCCGTCGACGTGATCGGCACTGATCCGACGGCGGCGAGCAACATCGCCAACCACCGTTTCGACCTGACCGCGCTGCAATGGGACCCGACGGAGCTGGCACAGATGGACGTGAAGCTGCACCCGACACCCGAGGAACCGCTGGACCTGAGCCAGCTTTCGGTGGCCAAGGGGCTGGCCTACGTCACCGCGTTCGTCGAGGACCGGGCTTACCGGGAGGCCAAGGTCACAGCCGCAGAAAAGCCTCGGCTCGATGGCTTCGGCCTGCCGATCGGCGTTCGTGAAAAAGTCGCCTACAAGGCTCGGCCGCTGTCAGGCGTCTGGGCGACCGCTCCGTTCCTGCACAACGGCTCGGTGCCGAGCATTTATCAATTGCTCTCGCCTCAGGACGAACGCGCGGCCACCTTCTATAAAGGCACGTTCGAGTACGACCCGAAACACCTGGGCTATCGCACCGAAGCCTTCACCAACGCATTCCTGTTCGATACGCGCATTACCGGCAACCACAACAGCGGCCATGAATTCCGCGCGGGTAAACGCGGCAACGGGGTGATTGGCCGACTGCTGCAACCCGAGGAACGCTTTGCGTTGCTGGAGTACCTGAAAGTGCTGGGCGGCCCGCTGGAGGCGCAATTGCCATGATCATGACCACCTTCAAGAAGGATTTGCCGATGTTTGCCCGGTTCTGGTTGTGGCTGGGTCGCCTGCTCGGCAAAACCCTGCTGGTTTTACTGTGCATCGGCTTGCTTGGCTGGGCGCTGGCCACCGCCTGGTTTGCCTGGCAGCACCGCGGACCGGTCTCGGCACTGGAGCAGATTCCGGATGGCGAAGCCGCCATGACCCAGGATGTGATCCAGACCGCCGTGCGGATTGTCGATCAACACCGTGAAAGCACCCGCTATCTGCGTGATGCCCATGCCAAGGCCCATGGCTGCGTAAAGGCCGAGGTGCAGGTGTTGCCGGATCTGGCGACAGAGTTGCGTCAAGGTGTGTTCAGTGAGCCGGGCAAGACCTGGCAAGCGACGATGCGCCTTTCCAACGGCAATGCCTACCCGCAATTCGACAGCATCCGCGATGCACGGGGCATGGCGATCAAACTGCTCGATGTGCCAGGCAAGCAACTGCTCAGCGATCAACAGCGGCGCGGCGAACAGGACTTTGTGATGTTCAGCCATCCGAACTTCTTTGTCAGCGATGTCGCCGAGTATCGTCAGAATGTCGCCGCCCAGGCGGACGGCAAGAAGGTGATGGCGTTCTTTCCGGGCTGGGACCCGCGCACCTGGCAGGTCCGTCATCTGTTTATTGCCTTGGCGACGCTTTCTCCGCCACCACCAAGCCCGACCCAGACGACGTATTTTTCGGTTTCGCCCTACAAATTCGGCGAGGCCAATGCCAAGTTTCGGGTCATGCCCGACCCAGCGAACTGCCCGACCTATGCCCTGCCCGGGCAAAACCAGAAGTTGCCGAACTTTCTGCGCAATGCGCTGAACCAGCAACTGTCGACCGATCGGGTGCCTGCCTGTTTTGTCCTGCAGATCCAGCGACAGGATGCAGGCAAGTACATGCCGATCGAGGACACCAGCGTTGAATGGAAGGAAAGTGACGCGCCTTTCCAGACGGTGGCGCGGATCAACGTGCCCGCCCAGGACTTCGACACGCCAGCATTGAACCTGCAATGCGACAACCAGTCGTTCAATCCATGGTTTGGTGTTGAGGCCCATCGCCCGATTGGCGGCATCAACCGCTTGCGCAAAGCTGTTTACGAGGCGGTCAGCGATTACCGACACAGCCGAAACGCCGAACAGTAGGAGCAAGCTTGCTCGCGATGGACGTTAACGATAACGCGCGCTTTCTGACTGAACGCGTTGCCCTTGAGTTAATCGCGAGCAAGCTTGCTCCTACAGCGGCCGAACAAGTCGCGGTCTTGAGCGCAATTCAGCAGAAAGCCAAACTCCAGACAGCAAAAAGCCCGCTTAAAGCGGGCTTTTTCCGTGGTGACCTGGCGTTCAGTGTTCCAGGTTACCGAATATGGCGCAGCGGACGGGACTCGAACCCGCGACCCCCGGCGTGACAGGCCGGTATTCTAACCGACTGAACTACCGCTGCGCGTAGCGTTGAAAGTAAATGGTGGGTGATGACGGGATCGAACCGCCGACATTCTGCTTGTAAGGCAGACGCTCTCCCAGCTGAGCTAATCACCCTTTACCTTCGTTGCGGGGCGCATTGTGCCACAGATTTTCATAACGTGTTGATTTAATTGATAAATAATTCAAAAAAATCTGAAAACCGGTGAAACGACGCATCCAGCAGGAACTTCAGGCAGAAAAAAACCCGCGTTAGCGGGCTTTTCCGTGGTGACCTGGCGTTCAGCGTTCCAGGTTACCGAATATGGCGCAGCGGACGGGACTCGAACCCGCGACCCCCGGCGTGACAGGCCGGTATTCTAACCGACTGAACTACCGCTGCGCGTAACACTTGAAGCGAATGGTGGGTGATGACGGGATCGAACCGCCGACATTCTGCTTGTAAGGCAGACGCTCTCCCAGCTGAGCTAATCACCCTTCACTTTCGGTGTGGCGCGCATTCTACGGAGCGACCTCACCTCTGGCAAGCACTTTTTTAAATAATTTTTTCAGGCCTTCCAAAGGCTTAGAGAAGGGTTGGCCTATGGCGCCACGAAGAGAATAATGCCCCACTTTGTATAAAGGAGAGACTCGCCCCATGTGGTTCAAAAACCTGCTTATCTATCGCCTGACCCAAGATCTGCCTTTTGATGCCGAGGCGTTGGAAACTGCACTGGCCACCAAACTGGCGCGTTCATGTGCAAGCCAGGAGTTGACCACCTACGGTTTCGTCGCGCCTTTCGGCAAGGGCGAAGATGCACCACTGGTGCACGTCAGCGGCGACTTCCTGCTGATCTCCGCCCGTAAGGAAGAACGCATCCTGCCGGGCAGCGTCGTGCGTGACGCCGTTAAGGAAAAGGTCGAAGAGATCGAAGCCGAACAAATGCGCAAGGTCTACAAAAAGGAACGCGATCAGATCAAGGATGAAATCATCCAGGCCTTCCTGCCGCGTGCCTTTATCCGTCGTTCGTCGACCTTCGCTGCGATCGCGCCGAAACAGGGCCTGATTCTGGTCAACTCGGCCAGCCCGAAACGCGCCGAAGACCTGCTGTCGACCCTGCGTGAAGTGATCGGCACCCTGCCGGTACGCCCGCTGACTGTGAAAATGTCCCCGACCGCCACCATGACTGAATGGGTCACCACCCAGAAAGCCGCGGACGATTTCTTTGTGCTGGACGAGTGCGAGCTGCGCGACACCCACGAAGACGGCGGCATCGTGCGCTGCAAGCGTCAGGACCTGACCAGCGAAGAAATCCAGTTGCACCTGAGCACCGGCAAAGTGGTCACTCAGCTGTCGCTGGCTTGGCAGGACAAACTGTCCTTCGTCCTCGACGACAAGATGGTGGTCAAGCGCCTGAAGTTCGAAGACCTGCTGCAGGATCAGGCGGAACAGGACGGCGGCGAAGAAGCCCTCGGCCAGTTGGACGCCAGTTTCACCCTGATGATGCTGACTTTCGTCGACTTCCTCCCGGCGCTGGTTGAAGCGTTGGGCGGTGAAGAGACGCCGCAGGGAATCTAAAGCCTGGTGATCTTCCACTGTGGGAGCGGGCTTGCTCGCGAAAGCGGTTTTACATCCAACACATGTGTTGGTTGAAACACCGCTTTCGCGAGCAAGCCCGCTCCCACATTTGTTTTGCAGTGTTACTTAAAATAAGGATCAGGCCATGCGTGCACTGGCTGCATTGAGTCGCTTTGTCGGCAATACCTTCGCTTACTGGGTTCTGATTTTCGCCGTCGTGGCTTTCCTGCAACCGGCATGGTTCCTCGGCCTGAAAGGCGCGATCGTGCCGCTCCTGGGCCTGGTGATGTTCGGCATGGGCCTGACCCTCAAGCTCGAAGACTTCGCCGAAGTCGCTCGCCATCCGTGGCGTGTGGCGCTGGGCGTGGTTGCACATTTCGTGATCATGCCCGGTGTGGCGTGGTTGCTCTGCCAGGTGTTCCATCTGCCGCCGGAAATCGCCGTCGGAGTCATCCTGGTCGGTTGCTGCCCAAGCGGCACCTCATCAAACGTGATGACCTGGCTGGCCCGTGGAGACCTGGCGCTGTCGGTGGCCATCGCCGCCGTCACCACCCTCCTCGCTCCACTGCTGACGCCCGCACTGATCTGGCTGCTCGCCTCGGCCTGGTTGCCGGTGTCCTTCATGGAACTGTTCTGGTCGATCCTGCAAGTGGTGCTGCTGCCGATCGTGCTCGGCGTGGTCGCTCAGCGCGTGCTCGGTGATCGGGTTCGCCACGCAGTGGACGTATTGCCGCTGGTTTCCGTTGTCAGCATCGTGATCATCGTCACGGCTGTCGTCGCGGCCAGCCAGGCGAAGATCGCCGAGTCCGGCCTGCTGATCATGGCCGTGGTGATGCTGCACAACAGCTTCGGCTATCTGCTGGGGTACTTCACCGGACGGCTGTTCAAGTTGCCACTGGCCCAGCGTAAATCCCTGGCGCTGGAGGTCGGCATGCAAAACTCCGGTTTGGGCGCAGCGCTGGCCAGTGCGCATTTCTCGCCGCTGGCGGCGGTACCGAGCGCATTGTTCAGTGTGTGGCACAACATTTCCGGAGCGCTGCTCTCGACGTATTTCCGCCGGATGAGCGAGAAAGAAGACCGGGAAACCGCGGCTCGGCAAGTGACTGAGTAAGCGGAAAACTTGATCCCCGGGTTAATGATGGGCACCATACTGCGCAACGCGAGGACGACCTCGCGGCTCGATCGAGTCATTAATCTGGGGACGACCCCGTCAATCGATGGAGGTCTCTCATGTCCTGGATCATTCTGTTTTTCGCCGGCCTGTTCGAAGTGGGCTGGGCTGTCGGCCTGAAATACACCGACGGTTTCAGCCGTCCTCTCCCTACTGCGTTGACGATTGCCGCGATGGCCATCAGCCTTGGCCTGCTTGGGCTGGCGATGAAGGAATTGCCCCTGGGCACTGCCTATGCGATCTGGACCGGCGTGGGTGCCGTCGGCACGGTCATCGCCGGGATCATCCTGTTCGGTGAATCGATGGCGCTGTTCAGGCTGGCCAGCGTGACCTTGATCATTGCCGGGCTGATCGGACTGAAAGTCAGCGCCTGACGGCTTGCGGCCAATACGACAAAGCCCGCCCCTCTATCGATAGAGGGCGCGGGCTTTTTCAATGGTGAGTCCAACCGATCAGCTTTCGGCCAACGCCATGCGCCCACGCGCGACCGGAGCCTTTTCCACATGCTCAAGCTGGATGCACCGTTCCAGGAACAGGTACATGTAGTCGTAGCTTTTGCACACGGCCTCGCGCAATTGGGCCTGCAATGACTTGCTCGGGTTCAGCCCCGCCAGCGTGCAGATGATTTCCAGCGCTTCCCACGGATGAGCGTCATCGTACTGAGCATGCATCTTCAGCCACTTCATGGCTCGCTTGCGATCCTCTTCGGGGAACGATGCCGCGTAGACACCATTGGAACAGACCAGCGCCGACCACTCGCCGGTCGCGCCTTCAATGGCGTAGTTGGTGGCGGCAATGGCAACGATCAGCGAGTCCGCCGAACTGGTGTGCCAGCACCAATGACTCAAGGCGTGAAGTTCAGGGGCCACCTTTTGCGCCTGCAGATCTTCCAGGCTGACACCGTGAGCACGGCTCCAGTGCACCCAGTAATCGGCATGGTTCAATTCCACACGAATGTTGCGCATCAACCATCGTCGCGCCATGTCCTCTCCGGGATGGCGGGCAAAACGGGTCTTGGTGAGGTTCTGTGCCATATATAACGCGAATTGCTCAACCACGGGCCAACCACCAATAAGGTAGTTGCGCATGGTCTTTGCGCTGAGTTTGTTATCTCGCATGCGCCTGTACAATTCGTGTTCGACAACCCGGCGTTTACTCTCGCTGCAGTCCTGGATCAATTGCTGAGCCCAGGCGGGATAACTTGCAGCTTCCATGAGGGGTCCGGTTCTGTTGAATGTGTCGATCACTGTCGGGTTCCTTTTGATTGTGATTGTAAGGATCAGCAGGAGATTTCAACGGAACGTGCCAGGCGCCTTGAACAACAAGGGCTGAGGCCTGGCAGGACGACTTTGTAAACTATCGCAGGTAAACAGATGCGGGCGCTCAACCACATACCCTTGAGCGTAATCCACCCCAATCTCCAGCAATGCCTGCTCAATCTGGGGTGTTTCAACAAACTCGGCAATCGTACGCTTACCCATTACATGGCCGATGTGATTGATCACTTCGACCATGGCGCGGTTAATCGGGTCGTCCAGCATATCCTTTACGAAACTCCCGTCGATCTTCAGGAAGTCTACAGGCAAATGTTTCAAGTAGGCGAATGAGGACATACCGGCGCAAAAGTCATCCAACGAAAAGTGGCAACCTAAGCCTTTGAGTTCATTAATAAATCTAATTGCACTTCCAAGATTGGAAATAGCGCTGGTTTCAGTAATTTCAAAACAAATCATTTCAGGCGGTATGGAATAAGCAATGAACTGTTGACGCAGGAAGTCCAGGAACGCCTCATCTCCTATAGTTGTGCCTGACAGATTAATCGCACACATCGCCAACGGCCCTTTGTGTTTCTCCGATATACATTGGGCAATGATCTTGAAAACATTCTGTACAACCCAACGATCAAGCGAAGTCATCAGTCCATAACGTTCCGCCGCCGGAATAAAACTGTCGGGCAATATCATGCGCCCGGCTTCGTCATGCAGGCGCAACAGGATTTCGATATGCCCGCCGCCTGTTTCGACATGACCCAAGGCTGCGATTTCCTGGGCATACAGACAAAAGCGGTCCTCTTCCAGCGCCATGTGCAAGCGCTGCACCCAAGCCATTTCGCCAAAGCGCAGGGACAGTTCCGAGTCATCGGCGTGATAGACCTGAACCCGGTTGCGACCCTTTTCCTTGGCCATGTAACAGGCCATATCGGCGGCGCGCAGCGATGTTTCGAGGGTGGTCGGGTGCTGATTGATGTGTACCAGGCCAATGCTCACGGTGGTCACGAACGGCCGGCCTTTCCAGACGAAATGCAGGTTCTGCACGGTCTGGCGCAGGCCCTCGGCGATTTTCTCCGCAGCTTCCGGCGCGCAACTCTCCAGCAGGATGCCGAATTCGTCGCCGCCCAGGCGGGCCAAGGTATCGCCTTCGCGCAAGCCCGATTGCAGCAACGCGCAGATGTGCCGCAACAACTCGTCCCCCGCCGCGTGGCCGCAGGTGTCGTTGACCAGCTTGAACTGGTCCAGATCGAGAAACATCAAGGCATGACGCCCCGGATGTCGCGTCAGGTTGTGCAGCACCTGTTCCAGGCGATATTCGAATTCGCGGCGATTGGCCAGCCCGGTCAAGGCGTCATGGGTCGCCTGCCAGGACAAATTGGCAATGTATTGCCGCTCCTGGGTCATGTCGTGCAACACCAGCACGGTGCCGCTGACCTTGCCGGCATTGCGGATCGGCGCACCGACCAGCGTGACCGAAACCGTGCTGCCATCCAGCCGTTGAATCAATTTGGAATGCTCGCTGCCACCGCTGAGCTGACCGCTAAGGATGTGCTCGATCAACGTAAAGCCGTCGGTCTGGGCATTCTCGTCCAGCAGATTGAACAGCGCGGCCAAGGGCAAACCTGTCGCCTGCTCGGCCTTCCAGTGCGTCAACGCCTCGGCAGCAGGGTTCATGTAGGCAATCGCGCCGTCGACATTAGTGGTGATCACGGCATCGCCAATCGATTGCAGGGTGATCTGCGCGCGCTCCTTCTCCAACTGCAAGGCGTCGGCGAACGCATGGCGCTGCTTGAGCAATTTGTGCGTGCGCATCAGGGCCAGGACAATCAAGCCCAGGGCGGTGGCGAGGTTCGTCAACAGCAGCAGGCGCAGAATCACCCGCGAGCCTTCACCCAGGGCATCACTGAAGGCTTTCGCTGCCGGCGTCACTTCATCGTTGATCGCAAAAATCTGATCTTTCCAGCGCTGGATATCGCCATTGGTGGCCTGACGGGAGGTGATGCGCTGGTGCATTTCCCGAGCAACATTATCAAGGCGCAGCAGATACGCATCCCCTACCGTCCAGAGGTCGATGGCTTTCTCAAGGTAAGAGAAGTGGCGGAAATTGAGGTACAGCCAGATCAGGCTGGAGACGTCATCCGGATGGTTGCCCCCCTTGAGGATCGCCTGGCGTGCCGCTTCGATGTTCGGCGGCTGATGGTCCAGCGCCAAACGTAACTCGTGGCCCCCTTGAGGCACGGCGATGGCGTTCTGGTATTTGAGAAATATCGTCTCGTCGCGACTGTCCGCGTAGAGATTCAGGTAATAGATGGCGTCTTTCTGGCCCTTGGACCAGAGACTTTCGCCGGCAACATAGCCGCGCACCGCCGACAAAACATACAGGCTGAAACCGCCCAACAGCGCCTGAAATAGCACGACAGCGATAAATGGCCAGACGATGCCCAGCAACCGTGGCGTTCCGAGAGTCCGCGTTTGATTCATGAGGTCCCTTGTTTTAGCACTGCCAGATCATCATCCAACGTGATCGCTACAGCTAGACTAGGGTGCGTTCTCGATCCCGGCAAGCGGGAAGCCCTTTCTATGGGCAAGTGCAGGTAAATAACGGTTTTCAGTGAGAGGCGGACACACCGCGCGACACAGTTCCTGGAGCAAAACCGTCATCACCTAACTATGTACCGCTCTCTCCTGTTTGTTTTCGCTTGAAATCGGCCAACGACGCCATCGCACCAGAGCGATGTGCAGATCAACCGATAATCAAGAGAAGCAATTACATGCAATCGAACACTTCAAACCCATCCTCCCCCTCCGAGGCTGAGTTACATGCAGGCCAACTGGAGGATTACGAACTTCTGCTCGCGACCTTGCGCGAAACACCGGTAAATATTCTATGGCCCGTTTTGCCACTAAAACCTTTTTCACCGCTCACCAAGGTGAGCGCTGACGGATTAAAAGCGTTATGGCAAGTGCTGCGCGATCGGGATTACATCGATATGTGCACAAGGCTTGAGTTAAAGCACGGTGATCTATTCGTCGAGTTCAAGGAGGGCAAGTATGTCTATCAGGCCTGGAAAAACACAGGATATAAAGTCACGCTGGAATTGACGGAACACGCCAAATGGCAGCCGCTGAAACTGCGGATTGAGCAAGCAGCAGCATTGCTGGGCGGTGTGTTGAATTCAAACCGCACCATTGGCTTCGACAGGATGTGTGTCTTTTACGGTATTGCACTGACATCCAGAGACCCGCAACAAGTTCAGGCCACGATAAAAGTCATTCAGGACAGGATCGCCAGCCATCGTTTGAAACTGGAGGACGAGTTTGAAGCCCTTGATCTGAAGCCCCTTCCAACAGAAAAGGATCTGGAAACGTTCGCGACTATCCAACAAGCATCTCCTGACGCTCCAGTCGATACGCAGTTACTCCATGGCGTCCAGACTCGCGCTGAAATAGTCGATGCGGTTAATCAATTTCTGCCAGAGAGTGTTAATTCACCGCTGACTTACTTTGCCAAGGACATTCTTCCTACTGCAACGATTGAACAAGTTCGCGCGACGCCGAGTGTGTACCTCGAAAAAATCCTGCAGAGCGCGGAGGCTCAAAAACTAGGAAACACTTTACTGACGACAATGGATTGGTACGGCGGAAAAACCGGTGAAGAGACGTCGCCTTACATCAGCACCAGACTGATAGCCAACGCGCTGCAGTATTGGCTTTGTGCACAGACCCTGGGCTCCAGTGATCTGATCGCCGGGTACGAATGGCGAAGTCGCTCGAATTGGGGAAAGAGCTATCAAGCTATCCGAGAAGCATTTGAAGCCCATTTACTCACGTCAAAACTGGCATCGTCGGACAAAGAGGCCGTGGTCATCTCGCGATTGTTTTTGTCCCGATTCCCCTTTGAGTTTCGCGTGCGGGATATTCCGGCAGATCTTGCTTACCGGAGCACGGTTGTCTGGGTCAACTTCCTCAACGGAGTCAATTTCGTCAAATCGGTCTCCCCCGAACTGCTGGACAGACTGAGCTTCCAGCAGTTGGTCAACTTGCCCATGCACAGGGCCGAAGTGGCAACCACGGAAGAATTGAACCTCCTCAGTCTCACCAGGCTGCTTCCGACCCTGGATTGGGCTGTCACCCAGGGTTTCGTTTCGCAAAAAGACCTCAAGGATTACACGCAAGCTGAAATCGAACGGGCCTGCTCCGAACTGGAAAAACACTCGAAAGAGGTCAATCAAGCGGTTATCCGAATCAATGAAGAGCCACCCAAACGGCTGGCCATCGCCAAAGCTGAAATACAAACACTGTTCGGAAGCGAAGCCTTCAATACCGACGGACGCAAACTGGCCAGGTATGACGAGTTGGCTTCAATCGGCTTTCGCGACCCGCCGCCACTCAGGGGTAAGGAATACAAGTATTACTCGTTCGCCGATGTCTTGGCGTCCGACATGTTCGACGATCAGAAAACATGGTTTGTGACTGAGGCTGACGGCAAAACCTTGAGCTCACAATGGATCAGGATGGACAAGGACCGGTACTTGAAAGCTGACAAGCCATGGCCGGTTCCCGGTAATGGATTTGAAGGCCGTCAAAAAGTCCTGTCACCGTTTACCAAAATTCCCGATGTCCCTGCGCTGTTTGACGATGCGTTCAAGCGGCATCTGGAAACGATCACGACGGCCTACCAGACATTGATCAGAACGCTGTTAACCTCACTCCCCTATGTCGACCGCCTGGCGCTGGAGGTGGGTGAAGTCAAGATTTACAGCCTGCGCAAAGAAACCAGTAAGGTCGCAGCCAAGGACGAAACGCCCGAAATTACGTTGCCGCTCAGAGCGCGCAACGGCGTGATACTGCAAGCGACTCAAACAAACGAGCCCACCGGGGACGAAGCCGCCGTTTCCGTCAGCACTTTTTACGAGCTCCTCCCGAAAGCCGGGGTAATACGTCGCCTCGAAAATTTTGATGCGACGTTGTTCATTCCCCGGATCGGAGCGATGGCAACCACCTCCAATGGGGCCTATGTCGATGTCATCCGCGACAGGCATTTACCCTTCGACTGGGACGCGCATTCGAATGGCACCCTGCCCAAGGCAACGGCCTTCTGCGAGGCAATCATCGATCAGCTGCCGCCAGCGTTCAGCGCAAGTTCCGAGATCACGGAGCATCATCAACGCGCCCCATTGACCCTGTCGTCCAGCCGCTCACTGGCGATCAGCCGACACATTGCGACCGAACTCCTGTTTGTTGACCCGCAAGCGTTGCGCACCTTTGCGAAGGGTCAGACCAGGTTTGAACTCGAAGAAGCTCAACGTAGAAAGATATTCAAGATCGCCAAGTTGTTTGTACCGTTCTGGGGCCCTGTCGAAGACGTGATGTCAGGCGATAAGAATCGCATCGCCCTGGGAATAGTCGGCCTGTTTTTCGATGTAATTTCGTTCGTGATCCCCATTGGCAAATTCGCCACGGGTTCGATCAGACTGATCAGTAACGCGGGCCAACTGGCCACACGCGCAACGCTCCCTTCATTTTCAACGCTGACAAAAACGCTGCTGGTATCGACACTGCGAGCGTTGAATCCGCTTGAGATTATTCCCGCGCTGCTCAAAGGCTTGGGCAAATCGGTGCGATACATTTATAAAACCGTCACGTTCGAATTTAACGAACTCGTGGGGAAAATCCGCTACTACGAGTACGTGCGCAGTTTGCCTCAGTTGAGTGACGCCGGACGCTGGAAGCCTGCAACGCTGGGAGATCAGCTAGCCAGCATCAAAGGCATAGATGATGTGCCAATTCGCAACATCGGCACCTCTGGCAAGACCGACTTGCGCCTGATCGATCCATTGTCCTCCAAGCCCTATGGCCCGTCGTTGACCACCCGCGCCAGTGACTTCTCGCCCGGGCAATCGCACTACAGCACCCTGGAAAGCCGCAACCAGCAATCGGTTGTGGAGCTAGCCAAGACACGCCACGTACGAGAAGTGCTTGAAGTGGACGGCCGAACCACGCTGTTCATCGATGACGTGCCGTACCGGCTGGAGGGTGACACGCTACGCCGTGCAGACTTGATTGACGCGAGTGATTCGCTGAAGTCGATACCTTGCCGACCGCGACGCGCCCCGGGAACAGATGTGTGCACGACTCGCTATGTGAAGCGAGACCCGGCCCCGACACCCGCGGTTGGCACGTTCAATGAAACCAAGGGATGGGCCACCTGGTTTGGCGACAGCATTTACACACCAGGCACAGCGGGCGCCCCGCTGACAAAGGTTTCGTTGGCCACTCACACAACACTCGACGCGACGATGGAATTCCGCAAAGGCATTTACGGGCGTGTCAAAGTCAACGTGACCGAAAAAGGTGTGACCGATACCTTCCACTCCGGAGCCGTCATCGCGGACTCGGTCGACGGATCGAAACAGTATGTTTTCACACGTCTTGATGCGGGGGATTTTTACGTTGCCGAACTGGCAAAAGGGCAAAGCCTGCGTAACGCACTGACCTTCAAGCAAGCGTCAACCTTGCCCGCCGAACTGCGGCGCGAGTTGATGGTGGTGTACACCGGCTCGTTGAATGCCAACAACATGGCGAGGATTTACGGTGTGACTCTCGTTGAGCGCGCCATGAGAGCGATGGACAACATCGCCATACCTATCGGCGGCCATGCCAATCCGCCCGATACACTCAGGCTGATCAAGGTCGATACCAGCCCCGGCGAGGCCGTGCTGTTCGATCACTCGACCCGAATGATCGTCAGGCACTCCACCGATGGCGCAACGACCTGGTCCGCGTCCAGGAATGCTCCGGAAAATGTCCGTAAAACGACAGCGCAAGTCATCAATACACTATTTCAGAGAACCGTCATCACCCTGGAATCGTCGGTTCGAGGTGGGCCCAAGGCGTTGAAAATCGATGGCGTCATGTTGGAGTTACAGCAACGCATCAGCAACATTCATAAGAGTGAATTGGGCAAGCTGCGCAATGTTGCATTCGCGGAAATCAAGACAAGACAGGGCATTAGGGAGGTTTATGTCAGCGTTTCCGGCAGACAGGGTGACACTGCTTACCTGCCATTGTTTGAGAGAAACAGAGGCTCGAAAGAGGTGATCGACGAAGGTACGAGTTACTTCAACATAGATCACGGCGCCAGCTTCCCGCAGACATCGCTGAACGTCTCCGCTTCTGGCAAGTTGCGAGCGATTCCGCACACGATCGACAACATCGAGACATACACCCCAGCACTCACCCAACGCCCTACTTCACTGGACACCGAGAGCAAACTCATCAGCGTCATACGCCAGAAATATCCGGACTCTCAGGAGCTTGAGTCCATCACTATCGCCACCACCATGGCCCCCTGCGACTCGTGTTCCATCGTCATGAAGCAATTCGGTTATGACGGCAATCCCGAGGCGTTGAACGTGATCTGGAAGTAGCCGCGCGGCACTGATCAGTGCTGCTGCAAATGCCCGTACAGCTTGGCGTACAAACCACCCTCGGCAATCAGTTGCTGATGGTCGCCATCCTCGGCAATTTGCCCGCCGTCGAATACCAGCACCCGGTCGGCCTGCTTCACGGCGGACAATCGGTGCGCAATGATCAGGGTGGTGCGGTGGCTCAGGAACCGCGCCAGTGCCTGGTGCAGGTTGTATTCGGTGGCGGCATCCAGCGCTGAAGTGGCCTCGTCGAGAATCACCACTTTCGGTTCGGCCAGCACCATCCGTGCAATCGCCAGGCGTTGGCGCTGACCGCCGGACAAGCGCACGCCGGAACGTCCGACAATGCTATCCAGGCCATTGGGCAGTTCCCGAACCGTGTTATGCAGCTGCGCAATTTCCAGCGCCTGCCAGCAGGCTTCGTCACTGCGCTCACGGCCCATGGTCAGGTTGGCGCGAATGGTGTCGTTGAACAGCGCCGGATGCTGCAGGACCACCGCTACGTTTTCACGCACCGTTTCCAGGCCGATGTCCTGCTGGGTCGAACCGCCGAAGCGGATCGTCCCGGCCAGTGGCGTGTACAGGCCCAGCAACAATTGCACCAACGTACTTTTGCCACCGCCGCTGGCGCCGACAATCGCGACTTTTTCACCGGGAGCGATGGACAGGTTCATCTGGTTCAAGACCAACTCGTCGCCGTAACCGAAACTCAATCCCTGGACTTCGATACCCACGGTTTCGCGACCGTTGAACGGGTCGACCCCGCCCGGATACTCAGGCTCATCGGCCCTTGCCAACAACTCATTGATTCGGGACAGCGCACCACCGGCGGCGTAATAGGCGTATTGCAGATTCAGTAGCTGTTCCACCGGACCGATCATGAACCACAGGTAGCTGAACACCGCGAGCATCTGGCCGATGGACAAGTCGGAAAACAACACCGTGAGCATCGCCGCGGCGCGGAAAATATCGATGCCGAACTGGAACAGCAAACCGCTGGCCCGGTTCGAGGCATCGGTTTTCCACTGGGAGTTCACCGCGTAATCGCGCACCTCCCGCGCACGTTGGCCGAGACGCCCGAGGAAGAAGCCCTGACGGTTGCCGGCGCGCACTTCCTGGATGGCATCGAGGGTTTCGGTCAACGCTTGAGTGAATCGCGAGGTGCTGTCGTTCTCGAGTTTCTTCAGGTGCTTGACCCGCTTGCCCAGCAGCACCGTGGCATAGATCACCAGCGGGTTGAACAGCATGATCAGCAGCGCCAGCTTCCAGTGCATCCAGATCAGGATGCTCGCGGTGCCGATCAGGGTCAGCATGGCGACGAGGAACCGGCTGAGGGTTTCTCCGACGAATTTGTCCACCGTGTCCAGGTCGGTGACCAGGTGCGTGGTTACCGTGCCGCTGCCCAGGCTTTCGTATTCGCCCAGTGAGATGCGTTTGAGGCGCTCGATCAGCCGCAGGCGGATGCGGTACACGATGTCTTTGGCCAGTGCCGCGAACAACTTGGCCTGCACCACGTTGAATAACAAGGCACCGCAGCGCAGCAACAAGGTCACCAGCAGCATCAGGCCGATGTACCCCGCCGCTTTCTGCCAGCCTTCGGGCAGTGCGTGGTTCATGACTTTCAGCGCCGCGTCGCCATGGCCCAGCAGCACTTCGTCCACCAGCAAGGGCAAGAGCAAGGGAATCGGCACGCTGCACAACGTCGCCAGCACGGCCACGCCGTTGGCGATCCACAGGGATTTCTTGTGATGCAGGGCCAGGCGGCGGATTTCCGCCCAGCTCAGACGGTCGACACGTGCAGCGGTTGGGGCGTCGTCAGGCAGATCATGCACAGGCAGCGCGCTCCAGCCAGCGGCCGAGCAGCGGTGACAATACGCTGAGAGGCTGATAGCCATTGGTCAACAACGCCAATTGACCATCACGCTCTGCCAGCAAGGTGGGGAAACCGGCGATGCCGAGGTCCTGCACCCAAGTGAAATCGGCCGCAGTCGCGGCATGTTGATCGGCGCGGTCGAACGCGGCTGCGAACTCGATGCGCGGCAAACCGGCTTGCTCCGCCAGTTCCACCAGCACACTGGCGTGGGTAACATCGCGCCCTTCTGCGTAAAACGCATGCTGGATCAGACCAAGCAGTTTCCACGCGCAATCCGGCGCCAGGCTGCGCGCCGTCACCAACGCCCGACAGGCCGGCTCGGTGTCGTACACAAAGCCGTCGGGCAATGCGCCTTCGATCTTGAACGGCTGACCGGTGGCCTCGGTGACCGCCTGCCAATGTTCAAGAATGTAGCGCCGGGTGGTCGGCTCCAGCGCCGAACCACTGCCGGTGCGCAAGCCGCCCACAATCAAATGCACGTCCACACCCGCCGCCTGCGCCTGCTCGACCAACGCATTGGCCACCGGCGCAAAGCCCCAGCACCAGGAACACATCGGGTCCATCACATAGAGCAGGCGGCGTGCAGACATGGTTCAAGCCTCGGAAGGGGTTTGCTTGTAGTTGTAGCCGATCGGGTGCGGCATGTTGCGAGCCTTGGCCAGTTCGATCTGCTTCTGCCGATCGATGGCACTGCGACGGGTCTTCTCGCTCAGCTTATCCCAGCAATGCGGGCAGCTGATGCCGGCCACATAGTGCTCGGACGCGCGGTCTTCAACACTAACCGGTGTACGACAGGCGTGACATTGATCGTAGTCACCTTCACTGAGGTCATGACGAACGGTCACGCGGTTATCGAACACGAAGCAGTCGCCCTGCCATTTGGTTTCTTCCTGCGGCACCTCTTCGAGGTACTTCAGAATGCCGCCCTTGAGGTGGTAAACCTCATCGAAACCCTGGCTGAGCATGTAGCTCGAAGCCTTTTCACAACGAATGCCGCCGGTGCAGAACATCGCGACTTTCTTATGCACGGCCGGGTCGAAGTTGGCTTTGATGTAGTCGGGGAATTCGCGAAAACTGGTGGTTTTCGGATCGATGGCGCCTTCGAAGGTGCCGATCGAGACTTCGTAATCGTTGCGAGTGTCGATCAACAGTACTTCCGGATCGCTGATCAGCGCGTTCCAGTTCTCTGGATCAACGTAGGTGCCGACCTTTTTGTTCGGGTCCACGCCTTCGACGCCGAGGGTGACGATTTCTTTCTTGAGTTTGACTTTGGTGCGATAGAACGGCTGATCGTCGCAGTACGACTCTTTGTGGTCGATGTCGTCCATGCGCGGGTCGTTCTTGAGCCAGGCCATCAGCCCGTCGATGCCTTCGCGGCTGCCGGACACGGTGCCGTTGATGCCTTCTTCGGCGATCAGCAGCGTGCCTTTGATGCCGTTGTCGACCATGGCCTGCAGCAGCGGCTCGCGCAGGTCGACGTAGTTTTCCAGGGTGACGAACTTATACAGTGCCGCCACGACAATCTGTTGTGTCATGGGTGATTCTCCAGGTGGCTACCCTCGTAAGGGGTGAACCGGATGCGAAAAAAAACGCGCCGGGTAAGCGGCGCGTTGCGGATTCTAGCAAAAATTGTGGGAGCCGGCTTAATGTCGACTAGCCACACCTCTCTGTAGGAGCCGGCTTGCTGGCGATAGCGTCCGATCAGCCAGCAAAGATGTCGACTGATCCACCGTCATCGCCAGCAAGCCGGCTCCTACAAAGGGCAGCGCCGAAGATGGCGCATTTGTTTAGTGCGAGCCGCCAGCACAGGTCGGCGAGGCCGGAGCCGTGTCGATCTGTGCCCATTCCTCAGGCGTGTAGGTATGCAGCGCCAACGCATGGAACTCGCCCATCAGCTCGCCGAGCGTGCCGTAGACTTTCTGGTGACGCTTGACGCGGTTGAGCCCTTCGAACTGCTGGCTGACCACCACGGCCTTGTAATGGGTCTGCAACCCACGACTGTGCATATGGCTTTCATCCAGCACTTGCAGGTGCTCGGGCTGTAACAGGCCCAGCGTCGATTCGATGCGTTGTTGCATGGTCATACCGAACTCCGCTTAAGGCTTTTTCTTGGCAGCAGGTGCAGCGGCGTTAGCCTTAGGGTCCAGCTCGTTGGTCATGTCAGCCAACAGCTTGTTGACCACTGGCACGGCGCTTTCGAGCTTGGCCTGGGTCATCTGGGCCGATTGCTGGGTCAGCTGCGGCATTTTTTCCAGGACTTTCTTGCCCAGTGGCGACTGGTAGAACGCGACCAGGTCCTTGAGCTCGGATTCGCTGAAGTTGGAGGTGTACAGCTTGACCATGTCCGGCTTCAGCTTGTTCCAGCCAATGGCTTGGTCCAGAGCGGCGTTGGCTTTGGCCTGGTAGGTTTCCAGCAAGGCTTTTTTCGATTCAGGGGCTTTGGTCTGTTCAAAGCGCTGAGCGAACATTTGCTGCACTTGCATGTACACCGGAGTGCCCAATTTGTCAGCGTGCGCCAGGGTCAGGAAAGCTTCGGCACTGGCGTTGTGGCTGGCGGTATCGGCAAAAACAGGGCCGCTGGCGCAAACCAGTGCAACCGCGGTACAGATGGCACGAAGACGAGTCATCGAGTTTCCTTTTCTAGCAGGCGAGGTAAAACCCCAAGGGCGTCCATTCTGCGCCTAAAAAAGTGTGTCGCTCAACCCCAAGCCTTGTCGTGCCTGAATTAGAGGGGTTGAATGGTCAAAATACTGACCGATGGAACCACGGCCGGCGATCACGGCCTAAACTGCGCTATCAGACTGACAGGAGTGTGCATGATGAGCCGTATCGAAACCGACAGCCTTGGCCAGGTGGAAGTGCCGGATGAGGCCTACTGGGGCGCTCAGACGCAACGCTCGCTGATTAACTTCGCCATCGGCAACGAGCGCATGCCGCTGGCGGTGCTGCATGGGCTGGCGCTGATCAAGAAAGCCGCGGCGCGGGTCAATGACCGCAACGGCGACCTGCCCGCCGACATCGCCCGGCTGATCGAACAGGCCGCCGACGAAGTGCTCGACGGCAAACACGACGACCAGTTCCCGCTGGTGGTCTGGCAGACCGGCAGCGGCACCCAGAGCAACATGAACGTCAACGAAGTGATCGCCGGGCGCGCCAACGAACTGGCCGGCAACCCGCGCGGCGGCAAGGTGCCGGTGCACCCCAACGATCACGTCAACCGCTCGCAGAGCTCCAACGACTGCTTCCCCACCGCGATGCACATCGCCGCCGCGCAGGCGGTGCAGAACCATTTGCTGCCGGCGATCAGCGAACTGTCGGGCGGTCTGGCCGAGCTGTCCGCGCGACACATGAAGCTGGTGAAGACCGGCCGCACCCACATGATGGATGCGACGCCGATCACCTTCGGCCAGGAACTCTCGGCGTTCATCGCACAACTGGATTACGCCGAACGGGCGATCCGCAGCGCCCTGCCCGATGTGTGTGAACTGGCCCAGGGCGGCACCGCCGTCGGCACCGGGCTGAATTCGCCGCACGGTTTTGGCGAAGCGATTGCCTCCGAGCTGGCTGCGCTCTCCGGCCTGCCGTTTGTCACCGCACCGAACAAATTCGCCGCATTGGCAGGGCATGAACCGCTGACCACGCTGTCCGGCGCACTGAAAACCCTCGCCGTGACCCTGATGAAAATCGCCAACGACCTGCGCTTGCTGGGTTCCGGGCCACGTGCCGGTTTCGCCGAAGTGAAATTGCCGGCCAACGAACCCGGCAGTTCGATCATGCCCGGCAAGGTCAACCCGACTCAGTGCGAAGCCCTGTCGATGCTCGCATGCCAGGTGTTGGGCAACGACGTGGCCATCGGTTTCGCCGCGAGTCAGGGGCATCTGCAACTGAACGTGTTCAAACCGGTGATCATCCACAACCTGCTGCAATCGATCCGATTGCTGGGCGATGGCTGCAGCAACTTCCAGCAGCATTGCATCGCCGGCCTGGAGCCGGATGCCGAGAAAATGGCCGAGCATCTGGAGCGTGGGTTGATGCTGGTGACGGCGCTGAACCCGCATATCGGTTACGACAAGTCGGCGGAAATTGCCAAGAAAGCCTATGCCGAAGGGCTGACGTTGCGGGAGGCGGCGTTGCAATTGGGGTATCTGACCGATGAACAGTTTGATGCGTGGGTGAGGCCGGAGAATATGCTGGAGGCTGGGGCCAAGGGCTGAGTATTGCGGTGACTGTTAGTCAGTCTTCGCGGGCAAGCCTCGCTCCTACAGGGTTTGTGTCGTTCGCAGATTTTGTGATCGACACAAACCCTGTAGGAGCGAGGCTTGCCCGCGAAGAACGATAACGCGGTCTAACTGGCCGCCATCCGAACCTTCCGCGCCTTGAGCCCCGCAATCAACGAAGGCCCCAACGCCACCAGCGCCGACCCCAGCACCACCAGCACTGCCCCGCCATACCCCAGGCCATTGATCGTTTCGGCATGCACATACTCCGGCCATAACCAGGCCGCCATGGCCACCGCCCCGAACGTCACCAACGGCGTGATCGCCAGCGTCGCGCTCACCCGCGAGGCTTCCCAGTGCGCCAGCGCTTCGGCAAATGCGCCATACGCAATCAGGGTGTTCATGCAGCACGCCAGCAACAGCCAGCCTTGCAGCGGATTCAGTTGCAGCGCTTCCAGCGGGTGCACCCACGGGGTCAGCAACAACCCGCAGAACAGGTAAATCACCATCATCACCTGCAACGAATTCCACACCGTCAGCAACTGCTTCTGCCCCAGGGCATAGAACGTCCAGACCGTGGACGCCAACAACACCAGCAGCACACCCGCCGTGTAGTCGCTCAGCGAGGTGAACAACTCAACCAGACGCTGGTTGAAAAACAGTCCGAAACCAATCAGCAACACCAGCAGGCCAATCCCCTGCCCCACGCTGAAGCGCTCCTTGAACACAAACAGGCTGGCGATCAGCAACATGATCGGGCCCATCTGCACCACCAATTGCGCGGTGCCGGGGCTGAGCAGATTCAAGCCCATCAAGTACAGGATGTAGTTGCCCACCAGACCGAGCACCGCCATCACCACCAGCCAGCCACCGCGCGGGCCGAGCGCTTTGCGGCTCGGCAGGCGTCGGGTCGCTGCCAGGTAAATGAACAGGCAGCCGCCGGACACCATCAGGCGAAACCAGGTCACCGTGACCGGGTCCATCACCAGCAGCACTTGCTTGAGTTTGATCGGCAGGATTCCCCACAAAAATGCAGTCAACAAGGCCAGGAACAGACCATAAACCCAGCGCCCCGATGAAATGTGCATGCGTACCTCAAAGCCAGATGGCAAGAACCGTCATTCTAGGCTCAGCGGTGCCTGGTACACAGGGACAGTTGGCTGCCGGACGCAAATGAAACTGTGCGGGTCGCAGCAATAAATTGGCGATATGCCGCTGATCGGCTGGCCAGGCGTTGCAAGTGGTTCATGCATAAGCTCATTGGATCCGCCAACAGCAACCCCCTTCAGGAGACCGCCATGTACGGCATGCGCGCCCAGGACAACGCCCCCGCCATGCACTTTCGCAGTGACCGGATGTGTCGGGTGAATGGAGAGTTGTATTTCAGCACCCGGGAAAACACCCTGGAGGGGCCGTTTGAAAACCCGGAGGCGGCTGCGCGGGAGATTGCGGCTTACATCGCGCGGATGCAGCTTTTGAGCGCCTGTCGATAGACCGAGGCGCTGCCATCGCGAGCAGGCTCGCTCCCACAGTGGATCAATGTCGCACACCTGATCCCTGTGGGAGCGAGCCTGCTCGCGATGGCGATGTAATAATCACCACAAACTTTAAGGCTTAACGCACCGCTTCAAACAACCCGGTCGCGCCCATCCCGCCACCCACGCACATGGTGACGATGCCGTACCGCAAATTACGTCGCTGCAACTCCCGCACAAGATGCCCGACCTGACGCGACCCGGTCATGCCAAACGGGTGCCCGATGGAAATCGAGCCGCCATTGACGTTGTACTTCTCGTTATCGATCCCCAGTCGATTACGGCTGTACAGGCATTGCGAGGCGAACGCTTCGTTGAGTTCCCACAGGTCAATGTCGGCCACCTGCAAACCCTTGGCCTTGAGCAGCTTCGGCACCGAAAACACCGGGCCGATGCCCATTTCATCCGGTTCGCAGCCCGCCACGGTGAAACCACGGAAGAACGCCTTCGGCTTCAGCCCCAGTTCCAGCGCTTTTTCCAGGCTCATCACCAGGGTCATGGACGCACCGTCGGACAGCTGCGACGAGTTGCCCGCCGTCACCGAACCGTCTTCGGCAAACACCGGTTTCAACCCGGCCAGACTTTCCAGGGTCGTGTCCGGACGGTTGCAGTCGTCGCGGTCAACGACGCCATCGAGGATCTGCACCTGCCCGGTGGCCTTGTCTTCAACCCGATACTTCACCGCCATCGGCACGATTTCGTCGTCGAACAACCCGGCGGCCTGCGCCTGAGCAGTGCGCTGCTGACTTTGCAGGGCGTACAGATCCTGTTCTTCGCGGCTGACGTTGTAACGACGCGCAACGATTTCGGCGGTCTGGCCCATGGGGAAGTAGATGCCCGGCACCTGTTCTTTCAGCAGTGGGTTGATCAGGTTGTCGGTGTTGACGCTTTTCATGGTCAGGCTGATGGATTCGACACCACCGGCGACGATGATGTCGCTGCAGCCCGAAGCGATCTGGTTCGCAGCGATGGCAATCGCCTGCAAGCCCGATGAGCAGAAACGGTTGAGGGTCATGCCGGCGGTGCCGGTGCCCAGGCGCGACAGCACCGCAACGTTGCGACCGATGTTGTAGCCCTGGGCGCCTTCGTTGGAGCCGGCGCCGACGATGCAATCCTCGACGCTGGCCGGGTCGATGCCCGAGCGCGCCAGCAGTGCATTGACGCAGTGGGCCGCCATGTCGTCCGGACGGGTCTGGTTGAACTTGCCGCGAAAGGACTTGGCCAGGCCGGTCCGCACGCTGTCGACGATCACCACTTCACGCATGGCATACCTCATTATTGTTGTCGGTTGAGAGTGGATCGAGCATAAGTCCAGCCGTGACCGGTCGCGACAATCATTCACCCCGCGTATGCGTCACCATCGGTTCAAGTCTTGGGCTTTTTCAGTTTCTTTTCATGCTTGTCGGACTTTTCGAATGCTGCTTCCAGCGCCTGGTTGAGCGTGCGCAAAACCTTGACCCGGGCCCAGCGCTTGTCGTTGGCTTCCACCAGCGTCCAGGGGGAAATTTCGGTGCTGGTACGGTCGACCATGTCGCCGACCGCGGCGCGATAGGCCTCCCACTTATCCCGGTTGCGCCAGTCATCTTCGGTAATTTTGAAGCGCTTGAAGGGGATCTGTTCGCGCTCTTCGAAGCGCTCCAGTTGCGTCTGTTTGTCGATGGCCAGCCAGAACTTGACCACGATCACTCCGGCATCGGCGATCTGCTCTTCGAAGTCGTTGATTTCACCGTAGGCGCGCAGCCAGTCGGCCGGGCTGCAAAAGCCTTCGATACGCTCCACCAGCACCCGGCCATACCAGGAACGGTCGAACACGGTGAATTTGGCCCGCGCCGGAATATGTCGCCAGAATCGCCACAGGTACGGATGCGCCCGCTCCTCTTCGGTGGGCGCAGCAATCGGCACGATGCTGTATTGCCGAGGATCGAGCGCGGCGGCCACCCGGCGGATCGCCCCGCCCTTGCCGGCCGCGTCGTTGCCTTCGAACACGGCGATCAAGGCGTGGCGGCGCATGCGTTTGTCGCGCATCAACCCGGAAAAACGCGCCTGCTCGGTGATCAGTTGCTCTTCGTAGTCTTCCTTTTCCAGGTGTTGGTTCAGGTCGAGGCTGTCGAGCAGGTTCACCAGATCGACACTGCTGGCCAATGGCGCGGCGCTGACTTTATCCGGGTGAATCTTCGGCCGTTTCAACGCGCCTTGCAGGCCTTCAAGCAGAATCTTGCCGACCGCCAGGCTTCGATAGCGCGGGTCCATCCCGGCGATCACATGCCACGGCGCATAGTCGCGGCTGGTGCGGCGCAGAATGCGTTCGCCATACTTGACGAACTTGTCGTAAGTCTCCGATTGCTGCCAGTCCAGCGGACTGATGCGCCAGCTGTGCAGCGGGTCGTCGGCCAGGGCCTTGAGGCGGTCCTTCATTTGCTTCTTGGAAAGGTGGAACCAGAACTTGAAGATCAGCGCGCCTTCGTCGCACAACATCTTTTCCAGGCGTTCGGCACCATTGATGCTCTGATCGAACCGGGGTTCCTTGATCACGCCATGAACCCGGGCCTGCAACATCTGGCTGTACCAGTTACCAAAGAAGATGCCCATGCGGCCCTTGGCCGGAAGCATCCGCCAGTAACGCCAGGCCGGTGGTCGCGCCAGTTCTTCGTCGGTCTGCTGATCGAACGTGCGGACCTCGATCAGGCGCGGGTCCATCCACTCGTTGAGCAGCTTCACGGTCTCGCCCTTGCCGGCGCCTTCGATACCGTTGATCAAAATGATCACCGGAAAGCGTTTTTGCTGCTGAAGTTCGAACTGCGCCTCGAGCAACGCTTCACGCAGCGCCGGCACTTCGGCTTCATAGGTTTCTTTGTCGATGACGTGACCGATTTCAGCAGATTCGAACATGGGACGGCTCCTTCCAGGATTGAACAAGACTAGCGGATTGACCTCTCCTGCGTGGGAGAAATCCCATTTTCACTGCCTGACCCGATCCGGACGTTGCCATGGATCAAGCAGCTACTCGACGATCGGCTAGAATGGTCGCCTTGCCGTTGCCGAGCCTGCCATGAAACCTGTACTGCCCCACGCCCAGCTCGACTGGGACGACCAAGGTCTCCCGCGCTCGCGGGTGTTCGATGATGTGTATTTTTCCAACCTCTCCGGGCTGGACGAAACCCGTTACGTCTTCCTCGAACAGAATGCGTTGCGTGAGCGTTTCGCGGCGTTGCCGGTGGACGGGAAACTGGTGATTGGCGAGACCGGTTTTGGTACCGGGTTGAATTTCCTGTGTGCCTGGCAGCTGTTCGAGCAGCACGCGGTGGCCGGTGCGCGGTTGCATTTTGTCAGTGTCGAAAAGTACCCGCTGAGCCTGCCCGACCTGCAGCGGGCGCTGGCCTTGTGGCCGGAGCTCAAACCGTTTGCCGATCAACTGTTGGCGCAATACGTGGCAATCCATCAAGGTTTTCAGCGCCTGATCCTGGACCACGGACGCATCACCCTGACGCTGCTGATCGGCGATGTGCTGGAACAGTTGCCACAGCTGGACGCGCAGATCGATGCCTGGTTTCTCGACGGTTTCGCCCCGGCGAAAAACCCCGACATGTGGACCGCCGAACTGTTTGTCGAGCTTGCCCGACTCGCGGCGCCCGGCTCGACGATCAGCACCTTCACCAGCACCGGTTGGGTGCGCCGTCTGTTGAATGCCGCAGGCTTCAAGATGAAACGCACGCCCGGCATCGGCCACAAATGGGAAATCCTGCGCGGGGTGTTTCTCGGTTGGCCGGAGGAAGTCACGAAGCCCGTCATGGTAAAACCGTGGTTTGCGCGTCCGGCCCCCCTGACCGGCGAACGTCGTGCCCTGGTGATCGGCGCCGGCCTCGCCGGTTGCGCGACAGCCGCCAGCCTCGCGGCGCGGGGTTGGCAAGTCAGTCTGCTGGAGCGTCACGGGGCACTGGCGCAGGAAGCCTCGGGCAATCCTCAAGGGGTTTTGTACCTCAAGCTTTCCGCCCATGGCACCGCATTGTCGCAATTGATCGTCAGCGGGTTCGGCCACACCCGCCGCTTGCTTGAGCAGTTGCATCGAGGTCTCGACTGGGACGACTGCGGCGTGCTGCAACTGGCCTTCAATGCCAAGGAAGCGGAGCGTCAGGCGCAATTGGCCGCAGCGTTTCCCGAGGACTTGCTGCACACGCTCGATCAAGCGCAGGCCGAAATCCGCGCCGGCATCGCGCTGCAATCGGGTGGCCTGTTCTACCCCGAAGGCGGCTGGGTACACCCTCCCGCCCTGTGCCAATGGCAAGCGGCGCACCCGAACATACAGATCCTGACGCATCACGATGTGCTGGAGTTGCGCCGAGCGCAAGGACACTGGCAAGCCCTAGAGGGCGAAACCGTGCTGGCCGAGGCCCCGGTGGTGGTACTGGCTGGCGCTGCCGAGATCAAGCGTTTCACTTACAGCAGCGAGCTGCCGCTCAAACGCATTCGTGGGCAAATCACTCGCCTGCCACAGACGACTGAAAGTCAGGCACTGAGCACCGTCGTCTGCGCCGAAGGTTATGTCGCGCCAGCTCGTTTGGGCGAACACACCCTGGGCGCCAGTTTCGATTTCAACTCCGATGACCTGACCCCAACCGCTGCCGAACATGCAGGCAATCTGCAAATGCTTGAGGAAATTTCGGTAGACCTGGTCGCTCGGCTCGGCGCAAATGCATTGCAACCTGATGCACTTGAAGGCCGCGCAGCGTTTCGCTGCACCAGCCCGGACTACTTGCCGATTGTCGGCCCACTGGCCGACGGTCAGGCGTTCGCCGATGCCTACAGCGCCTTGAGCAAGGATGCCCGGCAAACACCAGACATCCCTTGCCCATGGCTGGACGGCTTGTATGTCAACAGCGGCCACGGTTCCCGAGGTTTGATCACCGCACCGTTGTCAGGCGAGTTGCTGGCGGCGTGGCTGGATAACGAACCGCTGCCATTGCCAAGGGCCGTGGCCGAGGCGTGTCATCCGAACCGCTTCGCCTTGCGCCGTTTGATTCGCGGCAAATGAGGCACCTGGCTGCCGGGCATACAAGGTTTTGTACTTAAAGCCTTGGCACGCACCCAGCACCTTTATTACTTATCGATCTAAAACTCCCACGATCCCACCGGGTCAGTTTCTGAGTACCTGCCCTTTGGGCGCGGTATCGATTGACCCTCCCCAACGGAAAAACCGGTAAGGACTTTATGTGCGGATTAGCTGGCGAGTTACGCTTTGATCATCAACCTGCGGACCTTGCAGCCGTTGAACGAATCACCCATCACCTGGCGCCTCGCGGCCCTGACGCGTGGGGCTTTCACAGCCAGGGGCCGATTGCCCTTGGCCATCGTCGCCTGAAAATCATGGACCTGTCGGACGGCTCGGCGCAGCCGATGGTCGACCATCAATTGGGCCTGTCCCTGGCCTTCAACGGCGCGATCTACAACTTCCCGGAACTGCGCACCGAGCTCGAAAGCCTCGGTTACGCCTTCTATTCCGGCGGCGACACCGAAGTGCTGCTCAAGGGCTACCACGCCTGGGGCGAAGCGCTGTTACCCAAACTCAACGGCATGTTTGCCTTCGCTATCTGGGAGCGTGACGCCAAGCGCCTGTTCATCGCCCGTGACCGTCTCGGCGTGAAGCCGCTGTACCTGTCGCGCACCGGCAAGCGCCTGCGCTTTGCTTCTGCGCTGCCGGCGTTGCTCAAGGGCGGCGACATCAATCCGATCCTCGATCCGGTGGCGCTCAATCATTATCTGAACTTCCACGCGGTGGTCCCGGCGCCGCGCACCTTGCTGGCCGGCATCGAAAAGCTGCCGCCCGCCACCTGGATGCGCATCGAAGCAGACGGCACAACCGAGCAGAAAACCTGGTGGACCCTGCCCTACGGCCCACACGAGGATGAGAAGAATCTGACCCTCGAAGACTGGCGCGACCGCGTACTCGACAGCACCCGCGATGCGGTGGCGATTCGTCAACGGGCAGCGGTGGACGTCGGCGTGTTGCTGTCGGGCGGCGTCGATTCGAGCATGCTCGTCGGGCTGTTGCGGGAGGTCGGCGTGGAAAACCTGTCGACCTTCTCCATCGGTTTCCAGGATGCCGGTGGCGAGCGCGGTGACGAGTTCCAGTATTCGGACCTGATCGCCAGGCATTACGGCACCCAACATCATCAACTGCGCATCGACGAACAAGAGATCATCGAGCAACTGCCCGCCGCCTTCCGCGCGATGAGCGAGCCGATGGTCAGTCATGACTGCATCGCGTTCTATCTGTTGTCCCGCGAAGTGGCCAAGCATTGCAAAGTGGTGCAAAGCGGCCAGGGGGCGGACGAATTGTTCGCCGGGTATCACTGGTATCCGCAGGTCGATGGCGCGGCCGATCCGTACGCGGCGTACCGCGATGCGTTTTTCGATCGCAGCTACGAGGATTACGCCGCCACCGTACAGCCGAAATGGCTGACCGCGCATGACGCCGCCGGCGACTTCGTGAAGGAACATTTCGCACAACCCGGTGCCGATGCGGCGGTGGACAAAGCCTTGCGTCTGGACAGCACGGTGATGCTGGTGGATGACCCGGTCAAACGCGTCGACAACATGACCATGGCCTGGGGCCTGGAGGCGCGCACGCCGTTTCTCGACTATCGCCTGGTGGAATTGTCAGCCCGGGTGCCGGGCAAATTCAAACTGCCGGACGGCGGCAAACAAGTGCTGAAAGAAGCGGCACGACTGGTGATTCCGAGCGAAGTCATCGACCGTAAAAAGGGTTACTTCCCGGTGCCGGGGCTCAAGCATTTGCAGGGTGACACGCTGAACTGGGTGCGCGAATTGCTGCTGGACCCGAGTCAGGATCGTGGCCTGTTCAACCCGGCGATGCTCGACCGTTTGCTGACCGATCCACAAGGCCAGTTGACCCCGTTGCGCGGCTCGAAGCTGTGGCAATTGGCAGCGCTGAACCTGTGGCTCAGTGAACAAGGAATCTGATCGATGAAACCTCACGCCACGGCGTACAGCCAACGCTTGTTGCGCGGTCAGGCGCCCTCCTACGAACGCTTGCAGGCACGTCTGGCTGAAGACGGCAGTGAACTCGGTACCGCGCCGATTGCCGTGCATTGCGGCTGGGGCCGGTTGTTGATCGGCCATACGTTCCCCGACCCGGCGAGCCTCGCCCAGGAGCTGCTAAACGAGCAACCGGGCGAACGGGACATCGCCCTCTATGTCGCCGCGCCCCAGCAAGTGCTGGGGCTGGAGCCGGCCCAGTTGTTTCTCGATCCGTCGGACACCTTGCGCTTGTGGTTCAGCGATTACCGGCAGGCGACCCGTGTGTTTCGCGGCTTTCGCATTCGTCGTGCGCAAGGCGATGCCGACTGGCAGGCGATCAATCAGTTGTATCTGGCGCGTGGCATGTTGCCGATCGACGCCCGTCTGCTGACCCCGCGTCATCTGGGCGGCCCGGTGTACTGGCTGGCCGAGGACGAGGACAGCGGCGCGGTCATCGGCAGTGTCATGGGCCTCAATCATCACAAGGCGTTCAACGATCCGGAAAACGGCAGCAGCCTCTGGTGCCTGGCAGTCGATCCGCACTGTTCGCGGCCCGGCGTCGGTGAAGTGCTGGTACGGCATTTGATCGAACACTTCATGAGCCGTGGCTTGAGTTACCTGGACCTGTCCGTGCTGCACGACAATCGCCAGGCGAAAAGTCTTTATGCCAAGCTCGGTTTTCGCAACCTGTCGACCTTTGCAATCAAGCGCAAGAATGGCATTAACCAACCGTTGTTTCTCGGCCCCGGTCCTGAAGCCGAGTTCAACCCCTACGCGCGGATCATCGTCGAGGAAGCCCATCGTCGCGGCATTGATGTGCAGGTCGATGATGCCGAGGCCGGGATGTTTACCCTCAGCCACGGCGGACGGCGGGTACGTTGCCGCGAGTCGCTGAGTGACCTGACCAGCGCCATCAGCATGAGCCTGTGCCAGGACAAAAGCCTGACACACAAAGTGTTGAAGGCGGCCGGTCTGAATCTGCCGAGCCAGCAACTGGCCGGCAACGCCGATGACAACCTGGCGTTTCTCGACGAGCACGAACGGGTGGTGGTCAAGCCGCTGGATGGCGAACAGGGTCAAGGGGTGGCGGTGGATTTGCGGACCATCGAAGACGTCCAGCAAGCCATCGAATCAGCCCGTCAGTTCGACAGCCGCGTGCTGCTGGAAAGCTTTCACGAAGGCCTCGACCTGAGGATTCTGGTGATCGGGTTTGAGGTGGTGGCGGCGGCGATTCGCCGGCCGGCCGAAGTGGTGGGCGACGGGCAGCATTCCATCGGTGCGCTGATTGACGCCCAGAGTCGGCGTCGGCAGGCGGCCACCAGCGGTGAAAGCAAAATCCCGCTGGACCACGAGACCGAACGCACGTTGCAGGCAGCGGGTTACGGCTACAGCAGCATTCTGCCGGCGGGTGAACATTTGTTCGTACGGCGTACGGCGAATCTTCATACCGGCGGTGTGCTTGAAGATGTCACGGCGATCCTGCATCCCACACTGGTGGAGGCCGCCGTGCGCGCGGCGCGGGCGCTGGATATTCCGATGGTCGGGCTCGACCTGATGGTGCCGGCGGCGGATCAGGCGCAATACGTGTTTATCGAAGCCAATGAACGCGCCGGCCTGGCCAACCATGAGCCGCAGCCGACGGCCGAGCGGTTTGTGGATCTGTTGTTTCCGCATAGTCAGCCGGCGGTCTCTTAGTGATGTGGTGCCTGAACCGGCCCCTTCGCGGGCAAGCCTCGCTCCTACAGGAATGGGTGCTTTTGTAGGAGCGAGGCTTGCCCGCGAAGACGGCCTCACAGACACCGCAAATTACCCTCATCGAAACCATCGATGCGCTCAACTCATCAGGAGTTTCCATGACCCATAAAGTCCCCGAACCCGACCTCAACTACCTGCAAAAAGTCCTTCTGGAAATGCTCGCCATTCCGAGCCCGACCGGTTTCACCGACACCATCGTGCGTTACGTCGCCGAGCGGCTTGAAGAGCTGGGCATTCCTTTCGAGATGACTCGCCGCGGCACCATCCGCGCCACGCTCAAAGGCAAGAAAAACAGCCCCGACCGCGCCGTTTCCGCCCACCTCGACACCATCGGCGCCGCCGTTCGCGCAGTGAAAGACAACGGTCGCCTGACTCTGGCGCCGGTTGGCTGCTGGTCCAGCCGTTTCGCCGAGGGCAGCCGCGTCAGCCTGTTCACCGACAACGGCGTTATCCGTGGCAGCGTGTTGCCGTTGATGGCGTCCGGGCATGCGTTCAACACGGCGGTGGACGAGATGCCGATCAGCTGGGATCACATCGAACTGCGCCTCGACGCGTACTGCGCGACCCGCGCCGATTGCGATTCCCTGGGGATCAGCGTCGGCGATTTCGTCGCGTTCGACCCGTTGCCGGAGTTCACCGAAAGCGGCCACATCAGCGCCCGTCACCTCGACGACAAGGCCGGCGTTGCCGCGCTGCTGGCGGCACTTAAAGCGATCGTCGACAGTGGCGAAGAACTGATGATCGACTGCCATCCGCTGTTCACCATCACCG
Organism: Pseudomonas sp. BF-RE-25; assembly: GCF_019956105.1. NCBI lineage: Bacteria > Pseudomonadati > Pseudomonadota > Gammaproteobacteria > Pseudomonadales > Pseudomonadaceae > Pseudomonas > Pseudomonas sp. BF-RE-25. Next base: position 71,228 of record NZ_JAHBDB010000044.1, on the reverse strand, counting down.
AGGAAACCGGCAGCGGTGCAGCGGCGGCGTTACCGTGGGACGTCAGCGAATTCGTCGGCATCGACATCGCACCGGTCGCGCCCGGCCAGCACTCCAGCGAACATGCGGTCAGCGTGGCGATGCAGGATTCCGGCGGGCCTTATGACTATCACTTGTCGCGGCACCTGCTGCGACTGGCCAGCGACAACGAGTTGCCGGTGCGCCGCGACCTGTTTCGCTACTACTTCAGCGATGCACATTCGGCGGTCACCGCAGGCCATGACATTCGCACCGCCCTGCTCGCCTTCGGATGCGACGCGACTCACGGCTACGAACGCACCCACATCGACAGCCTTGCGGCGCTCAGTCGCCTGCTCGGCGCCTACATCCTCAGCCCGCCGGTGTTTGCCAGCGATGCGCAACCGGCCAAGGGTTCGCTGGACCGGTTCAGTCATCAGATCGAACATGACACGCAGATGGAAAGCGATACGCGGGTGCCTTCGGTGGATAGCCTGGTGGGGCAGCGGGCGGATAGCTGATCCGGCGTTTTGGGCTGTCAGGTAGATCGCTATCGCCGGCAAGCCAGCTCCTACAGGTCTTGCGTCGTTCGGGATTTGGAGAACGACATCAAACCCTATAGGAGCTGGCTTGCCGGCGATGGCGATCTATCAGGCAACACATCAGGTCCAGACTAGCCGCCACCCATCATTCGCCGTAGCATCGCGCCATTGTTTAGCCGAGGTGCCTATGCTGATTCCCCACGACCAACTTGAAGTCGACACCCTGACCCGCCTGATCGAGGACTTCGTGACCCGTGACGGCACCGATAACGGCGATGACACGCCGCTGGAAACCCGCGTATTGCGTGTTCGCCAGGCCCTGACCAAAGGTCAGGCGCTGATTGTCTTCGACCCGGAAAGCGAGCAATGCCAGTTGATGCTCAAGCACGACGTGCCCAAGCATCTGTTCGACTGACGCCTTCATCGCCCTTTGGTTTTTGCCAGTTTGACCTGGATGCGCTTGTAGACTTCAGCACGGTGCACATTGACGCTTTGCGGCGCGTCGACGCCGAAGCGCACCGTGTTGCCGTTGACGGCGACAATACGCACCGAAATGTCGTCACCGATGGAAATCATTTCGCCCACAACGCGGCTGAGTACAAGCATGGCATTCGTCCTTCAGGGTTATCGAACCCTGAAGATGCCCGGCACGCGGCGGGCCTTCAATGCGACGAGGGCAAAACAGTCCCGCCCTACAGCGCAAGGCGAACACCTCTTAAGGAAACGTCTTACAAACCGAGGCTTTGCTTCAGGCAGCGGAAAAACGCGGGCCAAACAAGATGACGCTTGCGCCGATCACACACAGCGCCACGCCGATCCAGTCAGAGCCGAGCGGGCGAATCCGTTCGACCACGGCCAGCCAGCCAATCGACGCAATGATGTAGATGCCACCGTAGGCGGCATAAGCCCGCCCCGCGTAGCTCGCCTCGACACGGGTCAGCAGCAGCGCGAACAAGGTCAGGCTGAGCAGCGCCGGCACCACCCACCAGACGCTTTTGCCTTGGCGTAACCACATCCAGAAGGCAAAGCAGCCGGCGATTTCGAATAGCGCGGCGAGAAAAAACCACAGGTAATTGAGCATGCGAACGTCTCGCGAGGATGACCGATGGCGGCCACCCTAACGGCGACGTTGTGCGTGGGCAAGTTCAGCCTGCGGTTTGTTTGGCCTTGGCGCGCATTTTATCGGCCATGAGGGTCATTTCGTCGTAGAGCAGTTGCGGGTTCTTCTGTTTCAGCGCCCAGGCCATACGGCCTTGTTCGTGGGGCAGGATCATGAATTCGCCGGCGGCGACGTGCTGATAGATGTAGTCGGCAATGTCGGCCGCACTAATCGGCGAACTTTCCAGCAACTTGCCAACCTGCGCTTTCATGGCGGGTGTCGGACCACGGAAAGAGTCCAGCAGGTTGGTCTGGAAGAACGACGGGCACACCACATGCACGCCAACTTCCTGGTGCGCCAGTTCGATCAGCAGGCTTTCGGACAAAGCAACTACACCGGCCTTGGCCACGTTGTAGTTGCTCATCGCCGGGCCTTGCATCAGGGCGGCCATCGACGCGATGTTGATGATCTTGCCTTTGCTTTTTTCCAGCAGCGGCAAGAACGCCTTGCAACCCTTGACCACGCCCATCAGGTTGATCGCGATCTGCCAGTCCCAGTCTTCCAGGGACAGTTCGCTGAAGAACCCGCCCGAGGCAACACCGGCGTTGTTGACGATGACATCGATGCCGCCGAGCTTGACTTCACAGGCTTGGGCGAACGCAGTCAGCTGACTGTAATCGCGCACATCGCAACGCTGGATAAAGCCATCGCCGCCGGCTTCGCGAACCAGTTTCAGGGTTTCCTGCAGACCGGGTTCGCTGACATCCGACAAAGCCAGTTGCCAGCCTTCACGTGCCCAGCGCAGCGCGATTTCGCGACCCAGGCCCGAGCCCGCGCCAGTGATCATCATGCGATTTTGCATAGCAAACAGCCTTGTTGTTCCGGGGAAGATGCGTCGAGTGTAGCGAAGGACCTTGCCCGACCCACGCTCCATCAGATTGCTGAATGGCGCAATCAAACCGCGAGCGCGCCTGAATCAACCAGGCCCCTGAAAACGAAATAAGCCTTTCTTCGAAATACATTAAAAAAACTTGGAATTTTCTTTCAAGTGCACCAGTCGGAATTTACAAGCAGCTCGGGTTTATTGCAGTCCAGCTGACAATTAACACCAGGCAATTTCAGAACACTTCCGACAAGGAAATAGACATGGGCACAATACTAATCATTATTCTGATCCTCCTGCTGGTAGGTGGTCTGCCGGTCTTCCCTCATTCCAGAAGTTGGGGTTATGGCCCGTCGGGTATCATCGGCGTGGTGTTGGTGGTGCTGTTGATTTTGCTGTTACTCGGCAAGATATAAAAATCTGACAGGCAAAAAAAAAGAGGCCCTTGAAGGGCCTCTTTTTTATTGCGTCAACGCTCAGTCCGGCTTGCCGTCAACGACACCGGCGGTGTTGTCGATCAGACTCTTGGTCGCCGTTTGCAGGAACGCTTCGAGCTTGAGTTTCAGCTCGGCAGTGCGAGGTGCATTCGGAACGATCTCGGCGTGAGGTGTCGCGCCCAGTTCGTACTGATACATCTTCGGCTCCATTTCCTTTTCTTTCGGCAAGACCAGAATCTGATCCGCCGTGACAATGGCCGTGGTCTGTTCGCTGCCCGACGGTTTGATCACGCCAAAACCGGTGTCGCCTTCCGGCAGGTCGAGCAGGTCACGCCCCCAGCACTGATGACGCACTTCGCCACCGATGCGACCCATGATGGTCGGTACGATGTCGATCTGCGTGCCCACCGTGTGGTCAAGTTTGCCGAATTTGTCCTGGATGCCCGGTGCAATCATCAGCATCGGCACGTTGAAGCGGCCCAGGTCCATTTCGGTGATCTGGCGCTCGTTGCCGAAACCGTGGTCACCGACGATGACAAACAGGGTTTCCTTGAAGTAAGGCTCCTTGCGGGCCTTTTCAAAGAACTGACCGAGCGCCCAGTCCGCGTAACGCATGGCGGTCAAATGCTCGTTCAGGCTGCCACGATCGGTCACGCGCTCGACCGGCAATGGCGTCGGCAAGGCGTATGGCGTGTGGTTGGACAGGGTCTGCAGCAAGGCATAGAACGGCTTGCCGTTTTCCCGCGCCTTGAGTTCGACCAGACCACGGTCGAACATGTCCTGGTCGGACACACCCCAGGTTGGATCGGAGAACACCGGGTTGACGAAGTCGTTACGACCAATGAAGTTGGTCATGCCCTGGCTGCTGAAGAAACCCGACTGGTTATCCCAGGCGAAGTCGCCGTTGTAGACGTACACGTCGTCATAGTCGCGGGCGCTGAGCAATTGCGGGAGGCCGGACAGTTTGTGACTGCCTTCCGGGGTCTGCATCAGGTATTCGAAACCCGGCAGGTTCGGGAAGCAGGCCATGGTGGCGAACATACCCTGGTGGGTGTGGGTGCCGTTGGAGAAGAAGCGGTCAAACAGCAGGCCTTCCTTCGACAGCTTGTCGAGGTACGGCGTGATGTTGCCCGGCGCACCGAGGGCTCCGACCGAGTGACCGGCCATGCTTTCCATCAGGATCACGACGACGTTCTTGATCGGCAGAGTCTTGTCGGCCGGCGGCGTGTAATCGCGACGCACCGCTGCGGTCTCGGCATCTACCAGTTTGTCGTTCGGCATCACCAGCATGTCACGCACGATTTGCTGAGCTTGCGGCTGTGGCAGCGTGGCTTTCCAGATGTTGTCGCGATCTTCGGACATCCGGCTCTTGGCCGCCGCGACCAGCGACAATGTGCCGTTGAGGCCCAACTGGTTGGCGAAGTTGGAGTCGGTGGTGTAAACGTCACCCCAACGCAGTGGCGGGCCTTGGCGCAGAGTGCCGCGAGCCGCGACCACGCAGACCAGCAGGCACACCACGAACACGACAATGCGCGCGTACCACGGGGCGATCTGGCGCGTGCCGATGCTGCCGCCGCTGAACGGACCGCGAGGACGGGTCGCGCGGTCGGCGCCCTTGAACGCCAGGGTCAGGATCAACGTACCCACGGCCCAGGCCAGCAGGTAGCGAACCACCGGGAATCCGTACCAGAGCATGCTCATTACGGTTTTCGGGTCTTCCTTCACGTACTGGAAGACCAGGCCGTTGAGGCGCTGGTGGAACTCGCGGTAGAAGTCCATTTCCATCAGGCCGAGGAACAGCGCGATGCTCGAAGCGATGGTCAACCAGAAACGGAAGAACCCGCGGGCCGCCATGGCCCGGGAGCTGAACAGCGCCAGCAACAGCGGAATGCTGAGGTAGACCACCAGGCGCAGGTCGAAGCGCAGACCGTTGGCGAACGCTTCGAAAAAGGTCGAGGCCGGGGTGTCGAGGATCATCTCGCGGTTGTAGACCAGCAGCGCGACGCGCAGCAGGCTGAACATGACCATCATGACCAGGGCACACAACAGCGTGTAGGCCAGATGCGATTTGACGGTCGGTTGCAGCAGGCGACTAGAAGCTCGCTGCTGACTCAGGGCGTCCGGGATTGCCATGTCGTTTTAGGACCCATTGGAAGTTGAAGTTTCAAAATTACAGCTGCGCCCTGCCCTCTGTTGGCCAGTTCTCGGCCCCGGGGTTTGCGCGGTGCGCAAATGTTGCACGATCAACCGCGGCATTGCCATTGATTACTGATCTGCACGGCTGGCGCGGGCGAATTGTCTTGGAGGCTTTGTGAAAATTTTGTGTAGCGCATATTCGGAAACACAATAAAGTCTTTCAGAGTCCATAAGTTGGGTGTGGTCATATCCGTTTCTGCGGTAATGGCGGCTATTGGTTTCGCCCTTACAGCGAGTCACTTGGAGAAGCGCCAAGTAACCAAGCGCTTTTGCCCCTTTCGTTCGGTGCCTCGCTGTGGCTCGGCATCCATGCCGGGTTGCCCACTGCGCAGAACCTCCACTCGGCCTCTCGAGGGGGCGACTACCGCCACAGCCGCCGAGGCGGCCTGAAAGCCGACCTGGCTCCTTGGCCGTGTGTGCACTCCCGCATTGTGGTGGCTGCACTAATTTTGGATGTTTGCACATTCCCCCTGTAGGAGCCGGCTTGCTGGCGATAGCGGTGGATCAGTCACCTGTTTATTGATTGGACGGACGCCATCGCCAGCAAGCTGGCTCCTACAGGGATTGGGTTCACACAGTTCGAAATTGTAGGAGCCAGCTTGCTGGCGATGGGCGTCAACGATAACGCGTGCTGTCTGAATGAACGCGTCGCCCAGACGCTTTTCGCCGGCAAGCCGGCTCCTACAGGAAATCGCGTACGCTTTTGATTTCCACCACTCATCAGGCCGAGCGTTAGCTCGCCTTCCGCTTTTGATCTGAGCGCCCCCTCGAGAGGCCGAGCGCAGGTTCTGCGCAGTGGGCAACCCGGCATGGATGCCGGGTTAGCCGCCCCCGGCCAGGGATGGCCGATGGCGGCGGGCCCACGGAGCAGGACCGGAGCGAGGGCATGGCGAGCATTAGCGAGCCACCGAACGAAAGGGGCAAGAGCCCTTGGTTACTTGGGGCTCTTCCAAGTGACTCGCTGTAAAAGCGAAACCATAAGCCGCCATGACCGCAGCTACGGATATGCACACCAATCAAACAAACCCGCAAAAAAAAAGCCCCGATCAAATCAGGGCTTTTTATAGAAAGAAACGAAGCAATTACTTCTCGGCACGCTCTTTCAGCGCTTTCAAGGTATTGAACGGCGCATCAACCACAAACTTGTTGGCAATCATCGAAGGCACGCTACCACCCGGCTCAGTGTGAACCTGATAGGTCACTTCAATCTGGTCACCCTTGGGCACGAACTTCCAGAACCCATCAACCTTGGCAACCCGCACAAAACCCTTTTCTTCAGGAATGTACTTCGGCACACCCTCAAGCTTACGGGTCAGACTGCCATCGGCGCCTACGGTAGTCGTGATATGCAGCACCGAATCACGCGCAGTCACCGGCCATGGGGTATTGAACTGGGTGTAGGTCCAGCTCTGATCGCCTTCATGCTTGAGCAGCTTCTGCTGCTTGCATTCGTGAATCCACGAGCAGGCGCCCGCCACGTCTTCCTGGAGTGCGCGCAATTTGGCCATGGTGGTTTTCATCAGGGTAACGCCCTGATAAGCCTTGTAGTCAGAGCCGGCCACTTCACTCAAGGACACTTTGATGCCGTCTTCATTCTTGGCCACCTTCCAGTCTTCGGCCTGTGCGGTGGCAGTCGCCAGCAAAACCGTCAAACCACACAGCACAGCCATACGATGCAGCGAACCCATAGTCTTATTCCTTATTGTTGAAGTTCCGTTCGTTGACACATCACGCCGCCGTCATCTGCTCCCACCAGCCCAGCAATCTGATCGCTTCGTCACTGCTGTTCCCGCAGACTTCGACGTCGGCTTCAAATGCCGAACACACGGCCGGACGTTCCGGTTGGCCGAAAATACTGCACAGGTTTTCGGCGGAGAGTTGAACGCAACGTTCTCCGGCGGCTTTGCCATTGGGCATACCGGGAATCGGAGAACTGATGGAAGGGGCAATGCAACAGGCGCCACAGCCTTCACGGCATTTCATGACGACGAGCTCCTCGCGACGGGTGATGTGTTAAAGGACGGGGCACAGAGTAACCGCTAAAACAGTTGTTTTAAATTACCTGCCGCCGGGTTTTTACGCTCAAACCAGCGTGACTGACCAGTCTCCGACAAAGCGTCTGGCCTGCGGGTCACGCCGAGGGAGGATTTACTGCTTGAACTCCAATTCCAGCGCCGCACCGTCGACGTCTCGACGCTCTTCGTTACGCAGTTGCAACTTCATTTCGTTGCTGATCAGTCGCCCGTTGAGCTGGAACGGAGAGCTGCCGGCCTTCTCACCAAACATTTTTGGCAATACCGCATCGTGCCGGGGCAACGGGACTGTACCGACCGGCTTAAACTCTTCGGCCATTTCCTCAGGCAAGCTCAAATCCAGGTCAGCCGAAGGCAGTTTGGTTTTCACCACTTCACTGGCCGGTTTGGATTTGGAGGCAATGGGCGAACGTTTTTTCTGCGTAGCCGCTTTCTTTTTGACCGGCGTGGCTTTTTTTGCCGGTGCCGGTTTTTTCGATGTCGCGCTGGCGGCAGGTTTTTCCTGAGCGGAAGCCGCCAGGACGCCTTCCGAATTGAAGGTTATCAGCAGGCAGATCGACAACCAGGCGGCAGGAAAAATCGGTTTCATGGATCCAACGGGGAACGGCGCTATCGGCAGAGGGCATATGCTCGCTCGTTGGACGCGACATGACAAGCTCGGGCAGGAATTACCCGTCCGCCCCATCACATTCCGCCGGCCATCTCCTGGCAAAGCTGGGTAGCCAGCATGCCTAGGGTCATCAATGCACGCTCGGCTTCGCGATTCCAGGGAATGCCGCAGTTGAGCCGAATGCAGTGATTGAACTGCTCGGTGTTACTGAAAATCAGCCCCGGTGCGATGCTGATGCCTTGCTGCAACGCGCGCACATGAAGTTCTTGTGTATTGACCCGTCCCGGCAGACTCACCCACAGAATGAAGCCGCCGGTCGGCCGGGTCATCTGTGTGCCTTCCGGGAAATACTGCTGCACCGCGAGCTGGAAAGCGCTGAGATTTTTGCGGTACTCCTGACGGATGTAGCGCAAATGCCGGTCGTAACCGCCATTTTCCAGATACGCCGCGATCCCCATCTGCGTAACGCTGCAAGCCGAATGCGTGCTGAAGGTCTGCAAGCGCTGGATTTCCTGCTGGTACTTGCCGGCAATCATCCAGCCAATCCGCACACCCGGGGACAGGGTCTTGGAGAAGCTTGAGCAGTAGATCACCCGATCCAGCCGGTCGTAGGCCTTGAGTGCCTTGGTGCGGCCCTGCTCGAACATCAGTTCGCCGTAGATATCGTCTTCGACCACCTGAATATCGAAATCCGAGGCCAGGCGCAGCAGTTGTTTCTGCCGCTCTTCGGGCATGGTGCCGCCCAGCGGATTGCTCAGGCGCGTAGTCAGCACCAGCGCTTTGATCGACCACTGATTCGCTGCCAGCTGCAAGGCTTCCAGGCTCATGCCGGTGGCCGGATCGCTGGGGATCTCGATGACTTTCAGGCCCAGCAGATCGGCCAGTTGCAGCAACCCGTAGTAGGTTGGCGACTCGGCGGCGATCAAGTCGCCCGGCCGGGTCAGCACGCGCAGGGACATCTGCAAGGCATCGACGCAGCCGTGGGTGATCACCACTTCCGACGGATCGACCACCACGCCGGCATCGCGCATGCGAATCGCTACTTGCCGCCGCAACGGTTCAAAACCGGGGCTGAACATGTAACTGAATGCCCGCGGGCTATGGAATCGGGTGACTTTGGCCAACTGCTGATGCAGCGCCCGCACCGGCAGGTAATCGACGCTCGGCACCGCCGCGCCCAAGGGAAACACGCCCTCACGACGGGATTCGACCAACACTTGTTGAATGATGCTGCTGCGGGTGACCAGGCCGGGACGTTCGACCCGGGCGATGTCCGGTGTCGGCGCAGTCAGGGCCGGCGTCTGGTGCACGTAGTAACCCGACTGCGGCCGGGCACGGATCAGCCCCTGATCTTCGAGATTGGCATACGCCTGCAACACCGTCGCGTGGCTGACATTGAGCTGCGAACTCATCTTGCGCACCGAAGGCACGCGCTCCCCCGGCTGATAGACCCCACGACGGATGTCTTCGGCCAGTTGTTGAGCAATACGTTGGTAGAGCAAGAGATTGGTCATGACGCAGCACTCGATTTCACGGGCATTTTATTCTTGTGTGAAACAATACCGGAACAGTTTAGAAGTGTACGGGGACAGTTGCCACAATAGTCGACGGTACAGTGCAGTGTCAGCAAAATCTGTACTGCTTTTTACTGAAAACGCGGAGCAGTTGGCAGGCGAAAAAAAACCCGGCGCTGACGGGCAGCCCGGGTTTGTAGGAGCCGGCTTGCTGGCGATGGCATCACTGCGGTTCATCTGAGACACCGCGGTGATGCTATCGCCGGCAAGCCGGCTCCTACAGAGTATGTGGTTTCAATCGGAATCCGCCATTACCGGGCGGCGCCGAGCTGGCCTTTTTCGTCGGAGAACACAATTTCCACCCGACGGTTCTGCGCCCGGCCCCGTTCCGAGGCGTTCGCGTCTACCGGGTATTCGTCGCCATAACCTTCGACCTTAATGCGTTTTTCGTCGATGCCCAGGTCCGTCAACACGTCCGCCACCGATTGCGCACGGTCACGGGACAGTTTGAGGTTTTCCTGCTTGCCGCCGGTGCTGTCGGCGTAGCCTTCGATGCGCACGACGCGCTTGGGATTGAGCTGCAGGAATTGCACGATCTTCAACACCACGCGGTTCGCCGAGTTTTTCAGCTCCGCTTCGCCGGTGTCGAACAGCACGTCGCCGAGGGTCATCACCAGGCCACGGTCAGTCTGGGTCGTGGCCAGCGCAACAATCTGCTCTTCAAGCCACTTGCCCTGCTGCTGCACGCTCAGCAATTTGGATTCGCGCAGGGCCAGTTGCAGGCGTTGACGCTCCAGTTCGAGCTTCGCCGCGCGCTCTTCGTTGAGTACCTGATTGGTGTGTTCCCGAGCGATTTCGCTGTAGCGCCGGCTCAGGTAGGCGTAATGCAGCACGTCAGACCCGCTGCCCCAGTAGCTGGACAGTCGATCGGCACGGGCCAGGGATTCACCGGCACGGATCACGTCTTTCGGTGCGATTCGCAGCACGCTGGAATCCTCTTTCACCTTCTGAAAGTCAGCACCCGCTTCTTGCAGCGCGGCTTCACTGCGCTGACCGGCGCAGCCATAGAGGCTGGCACAGCCCACGAGGATCAAGCCGCCGATAGCTTTGGACGTGAGGTTCATTGAGCATCCCCCACTTGCTTGCGCAATCGAGTGATGCGGGTGTTGAGAAGATCCAGCTTCTCCTCACTTTTGAGCGTCAGGACCTTGGCTTCAGCCAGGCGCGCGTCAAGTTCGGCCTGTTCGGAGCGCATGCGTGCATGCTTGTAAGACTGATCGGCCATATCACCTTGGGCACGGGCGAATTTTTCTTCGGCCAGTTTCATTTCCGGCACATCGTCCGCGGTGGCCCCCACGGCTTTGGCTTGCACGAGCACCTGTTCGGTCAGGCGTATTTGTTCATTCGGCGCCGGATCGGCTGCACAACCCGCCAGAGCCAGAACGGCCAGGGCAGCGAAAAGAGGTCGAATACTCACTAAAAATCCCTACTGTTTTGGGGTACTGGCGGGGGGTTGCTGTGGTTGCTGTTGCTGCGCTTTCCAGCGCTCGATATTGCGTTGCAGCACGGCTTCCGTCAGTCCGGACGCGGGCAATTCTGTCATCTTTTTGGCCAGCTGTCCGCGCAACCACGGATCGTTGCAGGCAGAGTTATGGGAAACCGCGAGGAACAGGCCGGGTTTGTCGACCGGCTGCGGGCGCGCGACGAGGTCATTGGCCATGCTCAAGGCCTGTGCGGCTGCCATGCCCGAATAGCGTCCGGCGAGGACAAATTCCACTTCCCCCAACAGCAATTTCTGAAGGGCCTGGGTCAGGTTGGGGGTGCGTACGAGGGTCAATTGCTGCTCGGCAAACGTACCGAATTCCGGGGTCATTCGAGACTTTTCCGACAACGCGCCGGGGTGACCGTGAAGGTCCTGCGCCTGGTTGTAGACCAGTGGCGAGTCTTTTCGGGTCCAGACCAGGTAATCGTTTTCCAGCAACGGCGGATGAATGTAATCCAGGGTTTCCAGCTCACTGACCGTCAACGGCGCGTCGGCCAGCATGTCCATGCGCCCACTGCGCACTTCCTCCAGCGCCTGAGCGCGTTTGCCGGCATAGAGCATCTCGACCTTGATGCCCAACTGCCCTGCTACTTGTTGCAACAGATCGGCACTGGCCCCGATCAGGTGCTTGGGGTTTTGCGGGTCTTGCCACAGATACGGCGGCGCATCCGGGCTGCCGGTGACCACCAGTCGCTCACACTTGCCCGCTGCGATGGACAGCGTCGGCAACAGCGTCAGACCCAGCAGCAATGACCAACCGAACACTCGATGCAGATCCATACTCAAACCCCGTTATATCCCCTGTAGGAGCGAGACCGGCTTGCCGGCGATGGACGTTAACGATGACGCGCCCGCTCCGGGTAACCGCGGTGCCTCCAAGTCCATCGCGAGCAGGCTCGCTCCTACAGAAGAGCAAAAAAAAGCCCGACCAAAAGGTCGGGCTCTTTATAGGTCAAGCGGCTGGATTAGACCAGCTTCTCGAGCTCAGGGATGGCTTCGAACAGGTCCGCCACCAGGCCGTAATCGGCCACCTGGAAGATCGGCGCTTCTTCGTCCTTGTTGATCGCGACGATCACTTTGGAGTCTTTCATGCCGGCCAGGTGCTGGATCGCGCCGGAGATACCGACCGCGATGTACAGCTGTGGAGCAACGATCTTGCCGGTCTGACCGACCTGCATGTCGTTGGGTACGAAACCTGCGTCGACCGCGGCGCGGGAAGCACCCACGGCAGCGCCCAGCTTGTCGGCCAGGGCGTACAGGTGTTTGAAGTTGTCGCCGTTCTGCATGCCGCGACCGCCGGAAACGACGATCTTGGCAGCGGTCAGTTCCGGACGATCGGACTTGGCCAGTTCTTCACCGACGAAGCTCGAAGTGCCGGCGTTGTGCGCAGCAGCAACTGCTTCAACGGCAGCCGAACCGCCTTCAGCGGCAACCGGGTCGAAACCGGTGGCACGCACGGTGATCACTTTGACCGCAGCGTTCGACTGAACGGTAGCGATGGCGTTACCGGCGTAGATCGGGCGCTTGAAAGTGTCAGCGCTTTCAACCGAGATGATCTCGGAGATCTGGTCAACGTCCAGCTGAGCGGCAACGCGCGGCAGGATGTTTTTGCCGTTGGAAGTAGCGGCAGCCAGGATGTGGCTGTAGCCCTTGCCCAGCTCGGCAACCAGTGGCGCGACGTTTTCCGGCAGTTGGTGAGCGTAGGCGGCGTTATCGGCCACCAGCACTTTAGCCACGCCAGCCACTTTCGCAGCGGCTTCAGCCACGGCGCCAGCGCCCTGACCTGCAACCAGCACGTGGATGTCGCCGCCGATTTTGGCAGCAGCGGCTACAGTGTTCAGCGTGGCCGGGGCCAGCACTTTGTTGTCGTGTTCAGCAATAACCAAGATAGTCATTTAGATTACCTTCGCTTCGTTTTTCAGTTTCTCGACCAGTTCAGCCACCGACTTGACCTTGATACCCGCGCTGCGTGCAGCAGGCGCTTCGACTTTCACGGTCTTGTTGGTGGAGGCGGTGGAAACGCCCAAAGCGTCCGGAGTCAGCACTTCGAGAGGCTTCTTCTTGGCTTTCATGATGTTTGGCAGGGACGCGTAGCGCGGCTCGTTCAAACGCAGGTCGGTGGTGACGATGGCCGGCAGTTTCAGGGAAACTGTTTGCGCGCCGCCGTCGATTTCGCGGGTCACGGCAACGCTGTCGCCGGACACTTCGACTTTGGACGCGAAGGTGCCCTGACCGTAGCCGCTCAATGCAGCGAGCATCTGGCCAGTCTGGTTGTTGTCGCTGTCGATGGCTTGTTTGCCAAGGATCACCAGCTGAGGCTGTTCCTTGTCGACAACAGCCTTGAGCAGCTTGGCAACGGCCAGGGAAGTCAGATCTTCAGCGGATTCGACGAGGATGGCGCGGTCGGCACCCAGAGCCAGCGCGGTGCGCAGTTGCTCTTGAGCGGTGGACGGGCCGATGGAGACGACGACGATTTCAGTCGCAACGCCTTTCTCTTTCAGGCGTACGGCTTCTTCCACTGCGATTTCGCAGAACGGGTTCATCGACATCTTCACGTTGGCGAGGTCGACGCCGGAATTGTCCGCCTTGACGCGAACCTTGACGTTGTAATCCACAACGCGTTTGACAGCTACAAGAACCTTCATGGATTCCTCGTTACTCTCCGGTGAAAAGAAAGTCGCCTAGGCGAACCTGGCGGTTGATGCTCATCGGGCGCAAGGGCACCTCTAAAAACGCCGGCATACGTGTCAAGTGACCATCGCTCATGACGTTGATGACCGTTCGTCAGTGGTGACCAACAAGTCATTAAATATCGTGGCGTGTAAACTGCGCGCCAACACTGCGCTGCGCGTCACCTTGTACTGCCATCGCCCTGTCTTTAGAGGTGCTCTTGAAACCAACAGTCAGCCTACGGCGAGCGCAAAACCGACCGTATCTTGACCGGAACGCCTATTCCGGTCAATACGGCAAAATGGCCAGTCATAAGCCGCGTGACTTTGATTTCTCTGGCTTTGAGCCGATTCAAACAAACGTTTGTATTGGACGCTAAGAGTGGTGTAGATATAATGCGCCACCCAAAGAGAAAGGTGGTTCATCGATTGTCCTCTTCCTGCCTCGTGCAGGAATTCATGGATGCGACACCAAACCTCCAATTAGAAAAAAAACTGTTGAGCCTTGAGTAGGAGATAACCTGTGGAACGCGAATACATGGAATTCGACGTGGTCATCGTCGGTGCCGGCCCCGCTGGTCTTTCCGCCGCCTGCCGCTTGAAGCAGAAGGCTGCTGAAGCCGGTAAGGAAATCAGCGTCTGCGTGGTCGAAAAAGGCTCCGAAGTGGGTGCTCACATCCTGTCCGGTGCCGTGTTCGAACCACGCGCCCTGAACGAACTGTTCCCGGACTGGAAAGAACTTGGCGCGCCGCTGAACACGCCGGTCACCCGCGATGACATTTTCGTGCTGAAAAACGCCGACAGCGCGCAGAAGATTCCCGACCTCTTTGTGCCCAAGACCATGCACAACGAAGGCAACTACATCATCTCCCTGGGCAACCTGTGCCGCTGGCTGGCTCAGCAGGCCGAAAACCTGGGCGTAGAAATCTACCCGGGCTTCGCCGCGCAGGAAGCACTGTTCGACGAAAACGGCGTGGTGCGCGGGATCATCACCGGTGATCTGGGCGTTGACCGCGAAGGCAACCCGAAAGAAGGCCTGTACACCCCAGGCATGGAATTGCGCGGCAAGTACACGCTGTTCGCCGAAGGCTGCCGTGGCCACATCGGCAAGCAGTTGATCAAGCGCTTCAACCTCGACAGCGAAGCCGACGCACAGCACTACGGCATCGGCCTGAAAGAAATCTGGGAAATCGACCCGGCCCAACATCAGCCAGGCCTGGTGGTGCATACCGCCGGCTGGCCGCTGGACATCATGGGCACCGAGAACACTGGCGGCTCGTTCCTCTATCACCTGGAAAACAACCAGGTGGTGGTCGGCCTGATCGTTGATCTGTCCTACAGCAACACCTACCTGTCGCCGTTCGACGAGTTCCAGCGCCTCAAGCATCACCCGGTACTCAAGCAGTACCTGGAAGGCGGCAAGCGCATCAGCTACGGCGCACGCGCCATCTGCAAGGGCGGCCTGAACTCGCTGCCGAAAATGGTCTTCAAGGGCGGCGCGCTGATCGGTTGCGACCTCGGCACCCTGAACTTCGCCAAGATCAAAGGCAGCCACACCGCGATGAAGTCCGGCATGCTCGCCGCTGAATCCGTGGCCGAGGCGCTGTTCGCTGAAAAGGACGGCACCGAAGAACTGACCACTTACGTCGACGCGTTCAAGAAGAGCTGGCTCTACGACGAGCTGTTCGCCAGCCGCAACTTCGGCCCGGCGATCCACAAGTTCGGCGCCATCGTCGGCGGTGGTTTCAACTGGCTGGACCAGAACATCTTCGGCGGCAAACTGCCGTTCACCCTGCACGACACCAAGCCGGATTACGCTTGCCTGAAACTCGCGGCCGACTGCAAGAAGATCGACTACCCGAAACCTGATGGCAAAATCAGTTTCGACAAACTCAGCTCGGTGTTCATCTCCGGTACCAACCATGAAGAAGAACAGCCTTGCCACCTGAAGCTGGCCGACCTGAGCATCCCGATCGCCAAGAACCTGCCGATGTACGATGAACCTGCCCAGCGTTACTGCCCGGCCGGCGTGTATGAGGTGGTCACCAAGGAAGACGGCGAGAAGCGCTTCCAGATCAACGCCCAGAACTGCGTTCACTGCAAGACCTGCGACATCAAGGACCCTGCACAGAACATCACCTGGGTGGCGCCGGAAGGCGCTGGCGGCCCGACTTACCCGAACATGTAAGTTGAATCGCTGAACATCAAGGCTCCCTAAATGGGGGCCTTTTTGTTGCCCGCAATTCATGCCCCACACAGTCCTTGTAGGAGCCGGCTTGCCGGCGATGGCGGTGTGTCATTCGGCATTATCGGTGTCTGGCACACTGCTATCGCCGGCAAGCCGGCTCCTACAGGGGTTCGCAACGGTTCAGGCAGCGCGCTCATCTCCCGGATTACGCTCAAAGTAACGCTTGTACTCCCGACTGAACTGCGACGTGCTCTGATACCCGACCCGATGCGCCACCTGCGCCACGCCCAAGCCCTCCGCCACCAGCAACGTCTGCGCCTTGAGCAAGCGCAAACGCTTCAAATACTGCACCGGCGACAACAACGTGCTGCGCTTGAAATGCTCATGAAAAGTTGACGCACTCATGTTCGCGCAACTGGCCAGGGTCTCGACGTTCAAGGGTTCGGCGTAGTGCGCATGCAAATGGCTGATCGACGCCGCGACACGGGCGAACTGCCCCTGCTGTTCCACCAGCGCGCGCAACACATCCGCCTGCGGCCCGCGCAACGCGACGAACAACAACTCGCGCAGGTGTGACGGCCCCATGATCCGCGCCTCCAGAGGATCGTGCAGACAACGCAACAACCGCTCCACACAGCCGCGCATGCCGTCGTCGAGCACTACCGAGGTCATCGACTCCGGCGTCTGCGCCGCAATGTGCCGCCCCGGCGCCAGTCCCATCGCCAGCACCAATTCCCCCAGCAGCACCCGGTCAATCGCCACGGAAACCCCGAGCAGCGGCGCATTCGGCAAGGCAAAGGTTTCGCACTCGAACGGCACCGGCAACGCTTGAATCAAGTAATGCCCGGCGCCGTACTCCAGGGTTCGCGGCCCCAGATACGCCAGTTTGCTGCCCTGGGCGATGATCATCAGGCTCGGTTCATAAATATGCGGGCCACGGGCGACGTCACAACTGGCGCGCAGAACTTGCACACCGGGCAACCCGGTCTGGGTGAAACCGTCGCGGGTCGCCAGTGGCTCAATCAGCGAAACCAGCGTGGCATTGGCATCGAGATGACGGGTCAACAACATGGGAGCTCTTCACAAAATAATCACGGAAAAAGGGATGAAAGCATCATCGCAGGTCTGATTGCCCATTGGACCCAACGAACGCAGATGCCGGAGGAATAGGCATGACACCCGGAGGAATCGCCATGGCCGCGCAAAGGTACGGCGCCCAGAATGCGCCGCCTCACCTGTCATGCTTTTTGCGAGGTCCACCATGTACACCGCCATCGGATACGCCGCCCAGTCGGCCACCACTCCCCTTGCCCCCGTGAAATTCGAACGCCGCAGCCCGCGTGCCGACGACGTGGCGATCGAGATTCTCTACTGCGGCGTCTGCCATTCCGACATCCATCAGGCGCGCAATGAGTGGGGCATTGCCGTTTACCCGCTAATGCCCGGCCACGAGATCGTAGGCAAAGTGACCGCCATCGGTGCGAATGTCACCCAACATAAAGTCGGCGATCTGGTCGGCGTCGGCTGCATGGTCGATTCGTGCCGCAGCTGCGAAGCCTGCCAGGCCAACCTCGAACAATATTGCCTCGAAGGCCCGACCATGACCTACGCCACACCCGACCGGGTCGATGGCAGCAACACCATGGGCGGTTACTCCGACAGCATCGTGGTCAGCGAGCACTTCGTGGTGCGCATCCCGGAAAAACTTGACCTGGCCAGCGCCGCGCCGATCCTCTGCGCGGGCATCACCACCTACTCGCCGCTCAAGCACTACGGCGTGAAAGCGGGCGACAAGGTCGGGATTCTCGGCATGGGCGGCCTCGGCCACATGGGCATCAAGTTCGCCAAGGCAATGGGCGCGGAAGTCACGCTGTTCACCCGCTCGGCAAGCAAGGCTGAAGAAGGTCGTCGTCAGGGCGCGGACCATGTGATCGTGTCCACCGATGCCGAGCAGATGAAAGCCGCTGCCGGCCATTTCGACTTTCTGCTGGACACCATTCCGGTGCAGCACGACCTCAATCCCTACCTCGACACGCTGCGTTTCGACGGCGTGCACATTCTGGTGGGGTTGATTGAACCGATTGATCCACCGGTCCACGCGGCCAAATTGGTGCTGGGCCGCCGTGTACTGGCCGGCTCGCTGATCGGCGGTATCGCCGAAACCCAGGAAGTGCTGGATTTCTGCGCCGAGCACAACATCACCTGCGACATCGAAATGCTCGACATCCGCCAGATCAACGAGGCTTACGCCCGCATGATCGCCGGTGACGTGAAGTACCGCTTCGTCATCGACATGGCGACGCTGAAGGTCTAAACCTTAGCGGTTTATACCTTCAAGCCAAGTTCCGCCGAGAGCCGGGCCGTGACCCCTTTGATCAGGGGAATCAGCTCGGCCATTTTTTCCAGCGGCATGTACGGCACGGTGCTGGCGATGCTGATGCCGGCGACGATGCGCTTGCTCGCGTCACGGATTGGCGCCGCCACGCAGCGGATCGACGGTTCGTTGTCTTCCAGGTCGAAGGCGTAACCGCCCGCCACGTACTCAATCATGCGCTGCTGAAACTGCTCCCAGGATTGCTCCGGGTGCTGCGGCCAGAACTGATTTTTCCCACCCGCCGGCAGGCTGACTTCGTACAGCCGTTGCCATTCTTCCTGCGTGTCATCGAGCATCAGCGCCTTGCCGATCCCGGTGCGCGCCAACGGCATGCGGTGGCCAACCCGCGAACGCATTTCCGGACCATTGCGCCCCGGATTCTTGTGCAGGTACAGCACTTCGTCGCCCTCGCGAATCGCCAGGTGAATGGTGTCGCCGGTCAACGCCGACAACTCATCCAGATACGGACCGGCCAACGTGACCAGCGGCAATTCCTCACGCGCCTGAAAGCCCAGCTCGATCAGCTTCGGCCCCAGCAAATAACCGACTTGCGGCACCACGCGCAGATAACGCTCGTCCACCAGGCAACTGGCCAGACGATGGGTGGTGCTGCGCGTCGTGCCGATCAGCCGGGCGATTTCCTTGAGATCGCGGGCGCCACTGGCCACGGCCTGAACCACACCCAGACCGCGAAGCAGGGTCTGAGTGCCGGTCGGCGCGGCGTCCTTGGCGATTTTTGGGGCGTCTTCCTGCATATCCAGCCTTTACCGTTGAGCGAGTGAACGGGCGGCATTATGGTCGCCCGACGGCTACGACTACAACTTGATACGCTCGACCTTCCCGACCAGCAGAATGTAGGAAAGCGCCCCCAACAACGCCAGAACCGAAATGTAGGTGATCGCCGGAGCGAACGAATCACCGCTGGCGAGGAAACCGATGACAATCGGCGTGGCAATCGCCGACAGGTTGCCGATGAAGTTAAACACCCCGCCGGTCAGCCCCAACAAGCGTGCCGGTGCCAGCGTTGAAACCAGTGACCAGGTGATCGAAGCCAGACCGTTGCCGAAGAACGCCAAGGCGAGGAAGGCAATCACCAGCGGCGTCGATTCGACGAAATTGGCGCCGATGATCGAGGTGGAAATCAGCAAGCCGCCAATGATCGGCAACTTGCGGGCGAAACCCACCGTGTAGCCGCGACGGATCAGGAAGTCGGAGAAGAACCCGGAACAGAGTACGCCGACGAAAGCGGCGAGAAACGGCAACGATGCCAGCAGGCCGGACTTGATGAAATCCATGCCGCGGTACTTCACCAGGTAGGTCGGGAACCACGTCAGGAAAAACCACAACGTCGAGTTGAGGCAGAACTGGCCAAGGTAAATGCCCCACAACTTGCGCTTGGTCAGGACGATGCCGAGGTCGGTCCAGCTGAATTTGGCCTTGACCTTCGCTTGCTCGGCCTGAATATCCACCAGCCCGCCGCCTTCGCGGATCAGGTCGATTTCAGCGTCATTGGCGCCTTTGAAATCCCGCGGTTCGCGATACACCGCGTACCAGATCACCGCCCAGAGAATGCCCACCGCACCGGTGCTGACGAACACCATGTGCCAGCCAAATTCATGCTGCAACCAGGCGAGTACCGGCGTCAGGAACGCCAGGCCGACGAACTGGCCGGAGGTGTAGAAACCAATGGCCGTGGCGCGCTCGCGCTCCGGGAACCAGGTGGTGACTACGCGGCTGTTGATCGGATACGCCGGTGCTTCCAGCGCACCGACCGCCATGCGCAAGACGAACAGCGCAATGAAGCTGGCGGCGAAACCGAGCATCACCGTGGCGATCGACCACAGCAGCAAGGCGAGGCTATAAAGGATGCGCGGCGGAACGCGATCCACCAGCCAGCCGCCGGGGATCTGCATGGCGGCGTAGGTCCAGCCGAACGCGGAGAAGATCAGTCCGACGTGGATCGGGTCGATGCCCAGGTCACTGGTCAGCGCCGGGGCGGCGATGGACAGGTTGCTGCGGTCCAGATAGTTGATCACCACGGTGATAAACAGCAGGACCATGATGAAAAAACGCTTGCGGCTGGGCGCCACCAACGACGCCTGCCCCGTGAGGGTTTGCGGTTGCATGGGGAATGCCTCTTCTTATGTTTATTGAGGTCAAAGGACGAATCGAAAAACTGTAGGAGCGAGGCTTGCCCGCGAATGCTGCACCTCGGTCTGCCGCACTGGCGAGGGCGCCATTACTGACGCCTTCGCGGGCAAGCCTCGCTCCTACAAGGACGGCGTTAAATCACCACTCAGCAAAACTGCCGTCGGCATGGCGCCAGATCGGGTTGCGCCAGCGATGCCCGACCGCCGCGCGTTCGATCACGTATTCCTCGTTGATCTCGATCCCCAGGCCCGGGCCGTTCGGAATTTTCACGAAGCCTTTGTCGTAATCGAACACCCGTGGATCCTTGACGTAATCCAGCAGGTCGTTGCTCTCGTTGTAGTGGATACCCAGGCTCTGTTCCTGGATGAACGCGTTGTAGCAAACCGCATCCAGTTGCAGACACGCCGCCAGTGCAATCGGCCCCAACGGGCAATGCAGCGCCAGCGCTACGTCGTAGGCTTCGGCCATGTTGGCGATCTTGCGAGTCTCGGTGATGCCACCGGCATGAGAAGCATCCGGCTGGATGATGTCGACGTAACCTTCGCTGAGTACGCGCTTGAAGTCCCAACGCGAGAACAGACGCTCGCCGAGGGCAATCGGTGTACTGGTCAGCGGCGCCAGCTCCTTCAGCGCTTCGTAGTTTTCGCTGAGCACCGGCTCTTCGATGAACATCAGTTTGTACGGATCGAGTTCCTTCATCAGCACCTTGGCCATGGGCTTGTGCACCCGGCCATGGAAGTCCACACCGATACCGACGTTCGGGCCGACCGCATCACGCACGGCGGCAACGTTGGCCAGGGCCAGGTCGACTTTCTCGAAGGAATCGAGGAATTGCAGCTCTTCGGTGCCGTTCATTTTCACCGCAGTGAAACCACGGCTGACCGCTTCTTTCGCGGCGCGCGCGGTGTCTGCCGGACGATCACCGCCAATCCACGAATAGACACGAATCTTGTCGCGCACCTGACCGCCGAGCAGGTCGCTGACCGACACACCCAGGGCCTTGCCCTTGATGTCCCACAATGCCTGGTCGATACCGGCCAGCGCACTCATGTGGATCGCACCGCCCCGGTAGAAGCCGCCGCGATACAGCACGGTCCAGATGTCTTCGATGTTGCGTGGGTCTTTGCCGATCAGGTAGTCGGACAATTCTTCAACGGCAGCCGCCACCGTGTGGGCACGGCCTTCGACCACGGGCTCGCCCCAACCGGTCACGCCCTCGTCGGTTTCCACTTTCAGGAAGCACCAGCGCGGCGGAACGATGAAGGTGGTCAGTTTGGTGATTTTCATCTCTTCTCTCTCTTATTAGATGCAGCGCGCTCGGCGCCAAAAAAGTCTTAACGCAGAGCGTTCCATGCAGCGACGTAGGCCTTGGCGTTGGACGCCACTTGCGCCGCAGTCATGCCCGGTTTGAACAACCCGGACCCGAGGCCGAAGCCCTTCACGCCCGCGTCGATAAACACCTGCATGTTCTCCGGGGTGATCCCGCCCACCGGCGCCAGAATCGTCCCGGCGGGCAACACCGCCAGCCAGGCTTTTACAACCGCCGGGCCCATTTGCTCGGCGGGGAACATCTTCAGCACGTCCGCGCCTTCAGCCAGTGCAGCGAACGCTTCGGTCGGTGTCGCCACGCCAGGCGACAGGAACAACCCGGCGGCCTTCGCGGCGCGCAGCACTTTGGGATCGCTGTGGGGCATGACGATGACCTGCCCGCCGGCGGCTTTCACTTGCTCGACCTGCTCCGGCGTCAACACCGTGCCGGCACCGATCAGGCAATCGGCAGGCAAGGTACTGCGCAGGATGCGGATACTTTCGTACGGCTCGGGGGAATTGAGCGGCACTTCGATGACGCGAAATCCGGCTGCGTAAAGGACTTCTCCGATAGCTGCCGCTTCCTGCGGGCGCAGGCCACGCAGGATTGCGATCAGACCGTTTTGCGCCAATGCTTGTTTGAGCATGTCAGACCTCCAGTCAGGTTTAACGGGATGGGTTTGGAGTGATCAGCCCGGCGGCGAGCGCCAGTTGCCACAACCCGCGTTCGGTGGCCTGTTCGGCCAGCGTCACTCGGGCAAAACCGCAGGCGTCGAGCGCCCGGCTGTAACGGGCACAGAGTTGGGAATTACCGATGAGAATGATCGACGGCAGATGAACGCTGTTGCGCCGACGCCGCTGAACCGTGGCCAGCGCCGACAGCTCATGGCCGATCAACAGGCCGGACAAGTAATCCGGTTGCGCACTGCCGCTCAGCTCGCCGGTCAGCCCGAGGCTGCGGGCACTGAACAGCGTCGACAGCGGGCCGATTTCGCCGTCCGCCGACAGCGCCACTTGCACGCCACGGTCAAACGCGTCGCCATCGAAAGACCCACCGCGTTGCTGGGTGCGCCCGAGAATGCTGTGTTCGCTGAGCACCGCGAAGACTTCGCCGGTCATGAAGGTGTCGAAATGCACGATGCAGCCGTCGGCCACTTCCACCCATTTCGAATGGCTGCCCGGCAGGCCGATCAACAGATCGCTGCCCGCCTCGCCCGCCAGGTTTTGCAGCACGCCGAGGACCTGGGTTTCTTCACCGCGCATCACGTTCGGCAGGCGCGAACGCTGAATCACGCCCGGCACGATGTGCACATCGATACCGCGAAGACTGCGAATGGTTTGTAGGGAAGTTCCGAGATTGGCAACGTTTGCCGGCGTGTCACGGTAGGCCGCTTCGCGCCAGCCTTGCGCGCTGCCGACCATGCCGCAGGCAATCACCGGCAAACCGGGTTGCTCATCGAGCCAGTCACCGCAGGCCTCGTCAAAGGCCAGTTCGAAACCGTCGGTGCATGCCAGACCGTTAATGATTCGCGGCGTCCGGGGCAGCTGCATGATTCCCGATGACAGCGAACGCTGTTCGAGCACCTGGCCACCTGCCGCGAGTTTGTAAGCACGTAATGAGGTTGTCCCCCAATCGAGCGCGATCAATTGCGCCAGCATCGCTTCACCTGTTTTGTTTATTGGCAGTGAGTGAGCTGGACTATAAACCCTGACGCGGCGATATCTCAATATATAAATACACATCCCATATAATGGGATCTGATTGCTGCAGGCAAAAAAAATCGCAGCTTCAATTTCTGCGATGCATCAACCATCGAATTCAACCCTGTAGGAGCCGGCTTGCTGGCGATCCACTCTCAAAGTATTGGGTTGCTCTTGAGTTTGCCATCGCCAGCAAGCCGGCTCCTACAGGTTGGGTTTACAACCATTTTCAGTGTGGAGCCAGCGAAGCTGCGATCTTTTAAGGGGGTCAATTGCCCGCAGCAAAATCCCTTAGCACCGCGCCATCCATCCGATACCGCACCCACTCTTCCTGTGGCTGCGCACCCAAGGATTTATAGAACTCGATAGCCGGCTTGTTCCAGTCCAGCACGCTCCACTCAAAACGCCCGCAATCATTGGCACAGGCGATTTTCGCCAAGTGGCGCAGCAGGGTTTTACCGGCCCCGCCACCGCGCTGCTCGGGAGTGATGTAGAGGTCTTCGAGGTACAGGCAGTTGCTGCCCAGCCAAGTGGAATAGCTGAAGAAGAACACCGCAAAGCCGATCGGCAAACCGTCGCGCAGGCAGATCAGGCCGTGGGCGGTGGCGCCTTCGCTGAACAGGCTGCGCTCGATGTCGGCGACGCTGGCGATGACTTCGTGGCGGGCACGTTCGTAATCGGCCAATTCAGTGATGAACGCGAGGATTTGCGGTGCATCGCTGGGGGTCGCCGGGCGGATTTCGATCGTCATGGACGTGCCTTCGTCAAAAGTGGAAAACGCCATACTAAGTCGGCGCGCAACGCTCGTCACACTGGAAATTCAAAGCTGATCTATGGAGGATGTGGAGCCGCTGCCCCAACCGTTTTCACTTAACAGGACGTTTATGACGACTGATGCTTTCGCGCCGCTGCCAATCCTCGCCGCCAGGTTGCTGCCCCACGCACTGGAACCCTCGGAAGACGGCGCCCACGATCTGTCGCACCTGCAGCGGGTCTGGCACAACGTGCGCACTCTTCATGCCGAGGAAGGTGGCGATATTGAAGTGCTGCTGGCAGCGGTGCTTTTGCATGATTGCGTGTCGGTGGAGAAGAACTCGCCGTTGCGTTCGCAAGCATCGCGGCTGGCAGCCGAGAAGGCCTCTGCAGTGTTGACCGACATGCACTGGCCCAGCGCAAAAATCAGCGCCGTTGTACACGCCATAGAGGCCCACAGCTTTTCTGCCAACATCACCCCGAGTTCCCTCGAAGCGAAAATCATGCAGGACGCCGACCGTCTCGATTCCCTCGGGATGCTCGGCGTTGCGCGCACTTTTTACATTGCCGGTCGCATGGGCAGCGCTCTGTATGACCCACAAGACCCGGAAGCGAATGCGCGGGAATACGATGACAAGCGCTTTTGCCTCGATCATTTCCAGACCAAGCTGCTGCACTTGGCAGACGGCTTCCAGACCCTCACCGGTCAACGCCTGGCCCGCATCCGGCATGAACGTTTGAAAAATTTCATGGAGCTGTTCAAGGAAGAAATCGGCATCGGCTGAGTGCATTACTCCGCCCACCACTAACCCTGGAATCGATAACCTCAGACCTAACATCGGCGCCTTGCATGATAGATAGATGACACTCTCCGTTATCGGGTCAAGGAAGCGCGTCATGTCTACTGCTCCACCTCAGGTCTCCAGCAAACTGTTCGGCCTGTTTTGCCTCGCCAGTTATTTGCTGTCGCTGTCCTACGGCTCGACGTTTTTGCTGTCGCTGTTGATCGGCTCGCGCGGCGGTAATGAACACGATGCCGGGAGCGTGATTTCGGCGGCGATGCTCAGTACGTTTGCGGCGGTGATCGTTTCCGGGCACTTGTCCGACTGGCTTGGCGCGGCGCGTTCGATTGCGCTGTTCGGCGTGCTGCTGGTGGCGGCCAGCCTGGGCTTTGCACTGACGCCGGGCTTCGGCCATCTGCTGCTGTTTTTCGGCTTGTTGCTGGGTTTGGGCTGGGGCGTTTTCTATACGCTCGGGCCGATCATCGTCGCGAGCCTTGTGACGCCTGCACAACGGGCCAGATATTTCGCGCTGCTGTCGGGCAGCATGATGACCGGGATCGGCAGCGGCCCGTTGCTGGGCCGCGCGGCCAGTGCGCTGGGCTATCCCGTAACGGCGGCGTTTTACCTCGCGGCGCTGGCCAGCCTGATCGGCGTGTTGCTGTTCTGGCGACTGGATGCGCAGCTGAAAAAAGCGCCCTCGCCGGCCGCTGCGGTCGCACGCATTTCCTGGCGTGCAACCCGGCAGATTTTATCGTCCCGCGCAGTGTTCCCGATCCTCATGGTCGGCCTCGGCGGCTGCGTCTTCGGTGGTCTGTCGAGTTTCCAGACCAGCTACGCGGCGTCTCGTTCGCTGGATTACTCGCTGTTCTTTTTCGGCTTCATGGGCGCGGCAATCAGCAGCCGGATGGTGATTGCCGGATTCGTGGTCAAGCGCGATCCGTTCCGCGCATCCTGCCTGTTGTCGGGGCTGATGATGGTTTCGATTGTGATGTTCGGTTTCGTGGTCGACAGCGGCTTGAGCTACGTGCTCGCGGCGATGATGCTTGGGGTCGGTTACGGGCTGACGTATTCGGTGATCAACGGCCTGGCGGCGAATGAAGCGCCGCACGGCACCACCGCGCAAGCGTTGCTGCTGTTCAGCCTGTCGTACTTCATTGGTGTGTTCGGCTTTCCGTTGCTGGCCGGGAAGATCATAGTCGAACACGGGATGGCGACACTGTTGCTCACCGTTCTCGCCGTGGCGCTGTTGAACTGGCTGATCACCGTGGGCCGCCTGATCTGGCGCCGCTACACGGTCAAAACGTTGCAACAGGCCTGAACGGTTCGTCGTTCATCAGTATCCATGAACGTCGATGAAAGCCGATCAAGCTTGGTGCGGCTGGGGTTGAGGTGGCGCGCAAGCTGGACGTGTAAACGTTTGAGGGCCCCTTCGCGGGCAAGCCTCGCTCCTACAGGAACTACGCGATCCTTGTAGGAGCGAGGCTTGCTCGCGAAGACGTCAGATCAGGCGCCGAAAGTTTTACTGATCAACGCATCCACCTCATCCGCCCCAGGCGAAGTCGCCGGCCCCCACCGAGTCGCCGCCAGCGCCGCTGCCGCATTCGCCCGCCGCGCCGCTTCACCCGCCGACAACCCGCGCGCCAACCCGGCCACAAACACCCCGGCATGGGCATCCCCGGCGCCGTTGCTGTCCACCGCCTCAACCTTGAAACCCGGCACATGCTGACGCTCGCCATGCTGATGGATCCAGCACCCCTGCGGACCGTCGCGAACCACCATCAACACCTTCGACGGCAGATGATCGGTCAGTCGATCCAGCGCCTCGGCAATGTCCGACGCCCCGGTAAACCGCAGCGCCTCGACGCTGTTGCTGGTCCACACATCGATGCGCGGCAACAACGCCTGCATCAACGGCGCATCGGGTGACTCCACCAGCGGGCCCGGGTCGAACACCACGTTGACTGCACTCGGCAACGCCAACACCCAATCCACCAGCGCCTGAGCCTTGCCGACATGCAGCAGGCTGTAGCCGCTGACGTAGACATAGTCGCCCGCCTGCGCCGCTACGCTGTTCAAATCCTCTGCGGACACTTCACCTTCGGCACCGATGTAGGAAACAAAACTACGTTCAGCCGAGGCGTCCGTGATCGCCACGCACAACCCCGTGTCTCGTTCAGCACTGTGAGCAATGCCGATGCGAATGCCTTCAGCCTTCATCGCCTCACGCGCCAGATCGCCGAAACGACCCGTGCCATGACGCCCCAGGTAAACCACCGACAAGCCATTACGCTGAGCGGCGGCCATCACATTGAACCCGCCGCCGGCTTCGAAACTGGCGGATTGCGCCAGTACGTCGCCGCCGGGCTGAGGCAGTTTATCCACGGCCATGACCAGGTCGATGATGACCTGGCCGGTGTGCAACATTTTAGGCATGAGCATTCTCGAGCGACGCGGCGCGGCGATCCCTGGCCCCGCCGAGTACAAAATAAATCCCGCCGGCGACCAGGAACGTCACGATCCAGCCAAGGCCGTTATGCCCCAGCCACGAGTCGGAGAGGAACCCACGGAACCAGACGGTTTGTTCGGTGGTGCCAATGGTGGTGAAGCTGAAACCCAGCACGATCGCCAGGGCCCACGCACCGAAAGCACGCCACTCGACGCCGCCGCGATACCAGTAGGCGCTGCTCGGGCTGACGTCCAGCAAGTCTTTGGGGCTGTAGTAATGACGATGAATCAGGTCAACGACGAAGATCCCGACCCACGCCGTGATCGGCACGGCCAGCAGCGAAATGAAGGTGATGAACGGGCCGTAGAAACTGTCGGCGATCAGCATGAAGTAAATCGAACCGGCGAAAATCGCCACGATGTCGACCACCACGGCGTAGACGCGCTTGACCTTCAGGCCGAGGGTCAGCGTGGTCAAGCCTGCGGAATACACCGACAGGTTGTTCGACAGCAGCAAGCCGCCGAACGCAGTGATCAGGTACGGCACGGCCATCCAGGTCGGCAGCATGTCGCGGATCGCGATGATCGGGTCAGTGGCCGAGGCCAGGTCATTGTTGCCCACCGACAGCAGGCCGCCGAGGGTGATCAGCAACACCAGCGGGATCCCGGCACCAAACGCGGCGGAAGCCACCAGACGTGCCGCCTTGACGCTGCGATGCTGATAACGCGACATGTCCGCGCCGGCGTTGGCCCAACCGATCCCGGTGCCGGCGGCCATGGTGCCGACGCCGATGATCATTGCGCTAAGCGGTGCAGGCGTGGCGTTGAACACGGCGCTCCAGTCGATGGTGGCGCAGAGGAAACCGCCGACCAGAATGTTCAGCGCGCCGAACACATAAGTCGCCCACTTCTGAATCACCAGCAACGTCGCGTGACCGAGGCCGGACACCGACAAGGTCAGCAGCACGAAAATCGCGATGAAGATCAGGGTCAGCACCGGCGCGCTTTTGGCTTCCACCGGCGAGCCGAACAGGATCGAGCAAAGCGACAGCAACACGAACGCGGCGGTGGTGGTGTTGACGGTTTCCCAACCCAGCCGCGACATCAGCGAAACCAGGGTCGGGCCGATGTTGCCACGTACGCCGAAGATCGCCCGCGACAGCGTCAGGCTCGGTGCACGGCCACGGCGGCCGGCGATGGAAATGATCCCGACGACGGCAAAGGAACCGGCAGCGCCGAGGATCGCGACGATGATCGCCTGCCAGATCGCCAACCCGCGAAACGCCACCAGCGTAGCGCCGAGCGGCAGGCCGAGGATGGAAATGTTGGCGGCGAACCAGACCCAGAACAGCTGCAGCGGATGCCCGTTGCATTCGGCTTCCGGCACCGGCTCGATGCCACGGGTTTCCAGTTGCCCGGCGCTTTGCCCGGCGTTCGATGAACTCATGTGAAATGCTCCTGTTGCCTTTGTTGTGGTTATGGGCAATTGCGGAAGTCGACATAACATCCCGGCGATCCTGGCCGTAGTTGTGCGATCCATTGCGGGTGAATTTTTCAAATATGCGGTGCGCCTATCGCGAGCAGGCTCGCTCCCACAGGGATAGTGCAAACCTCACGGTACACGCCGTACCTGTGGGAGTGAGCCTGCTCGCGATGGCGTCAGCCCAGTCAACGCAAAGCCAACAGGCCCTGCACCAACGGTTCCAACTCCAACGCATTAACGGCTTTGACCTTGTCGATCATCGCCACCGGCCAACTCTCAAGCCCCAGACAAGCCCCGAGCATGGCCCCCAGAATCGCCGCGATGGTGTCGGTGTCGCCACCCAGACCTGCGGCCATGCACAGCGCGTCGAAGGCATTTATTTCACCGATGGCCACTTGCTGCGCCAGGGCAAACGAAACCACCACCGACTCCTGCGAAGCCACCGACGTGCCGATCACGTCGTACATCAAATCCGCCAGCATCGCCTTGTCGCTGTCGACGCTGATCGTCCGCGCCCAACTGATGCGCGAGGCAATGCGTCCGCCCGCGACCCAGTGACCGTGGCTTTCCGCTTGCTGGGCGATTTGCTGGCCGAGGT
Source organism: Pseudomonas sp. BF-RE-25 (assembly GCF_019956105.1). Classification (NCBI taxonomy): domain Bacteria; kingdom Pseudomonadati; phylum Pseudomonadota; class Gammaproteobacteria; order Pseudomonadales; family Pseudomonadaceae; genus Pseudomonas; species Pseudomonas sp. BF-RE-25. The sequence continues at coordinate 41,922 of NZ_JAHBDB010000044.1, read as the reverse complement.
TCAATGCCTCGCCGAGGTCCATGCCGTTGATGCCGGCCGAGACCACCGCCGCCACCGCCGCCGCGCTGGAGATGCCCAGCGTGGTGTTGTGGGTGACCTGGCAGGCCTGCACCACGGCGTTGATGAAACGCTCGGGATCGCGGACATCCGCCGAAATGCCGACGGGCGTGATGCGCATCGCCGCGCCGTTGGTGGTGCCGTAGCGCCCCGCTTCTTCCGGCGAATGACCGGCGAGGATCATCTCGATCGCCCGTTTGGTCGACGGCCCGAGCAAATCCTGCGAGCCCTTGGCCTGCATCGCGGCTTCCCATTCGATCAGCCGTTGCGCCAATACCGACGGTTCGATCCTGCCCTTGCCGTCGATCAACAACTGACCGACCAGAATCGCCTGTTCGGTGTCGTCGGTGATCGAGCCTTTAGGCATGTTGGCCGCAATCGGTTGATTGGGGCCGGCGTCTTGCAGATCGGTGATTTCACCGAAACGCGCCTTGATGACGGCGCGGCTCAGCGATTGCGTCGGCATGCCCAGCGCATCGCCCAGGGCCAGTCCGTAAAACGCGCCCAGTGCACGATTGAGCGCGGTCATTGTGGGTTTCCAAATTGCAGGTGCAGGCGAAAGTGCACGGGATCGAGCAGGCTTTCAACCTGCTCCATGAAGCGGTTCTGCCGGTCGTAGGTGGTGCGCAAGGCTTTGAGGAACACCGTGCCGACCGGACGACCGAGCAGCTCGGCGTCTTCGGCGTTCAAGGGTTCGGCACCGATCCATTGATCGCCGCGCTCGCCGATGTAGCCGTAGGCGGCCAGGGTGATGGTCAGGGAATTGTCGATCAGGCCGACACGCGGCAGGCTTTCCAGGCCCCCGGTAGCCGGCATCAATGAGCGTTCGAGGGAAACCAGCTTGCCGTCGGTGGAACGACGGCGGCGGTCAAGGGTGATGAATTGGTCAGTGCCGAAACGCGGCAGCAGGTCGGGGCGAGTCACCGCCTCGAGCCGCAGCACTTCGGTATTGATCAGCGCCCCGCTGTCGGCCAGCGCCTGCGCCCAACCGCTGCGCTGATCGAGCACCACCCCGTCGAACGTGACGATGGAACCGACACCGCTTTGCGTCGCGATGTAGTTGCGCCGTTTCAATTCGGCCAGGGCTTCACGCAGCGTACCTCGGCTGACTTTGAATTCTTGAGCCAACTGATGCTCGCCCGGCAACTGAAAGCCGTCCTCCATGAGGCCGCTTTCAATGCGCCGGATGAGTTCGTCGACCACCCGTTGTTTCTTGTCAAATCGTACCTGTCTAATCATGTACAAATTGATACCCGAAACGACTTGTAACAGGCAAGACATATTTAGGGGGAGTGACGGAAGGATGCGGTCGCGAGGTGAATCAGGTACATCGCCTTCGCGGGCAAGCCTCGCTCCTACAGGTTATATGTCAGTCGCGTAATCCGTGCACGACACATAACCTGTAGGAGCGAGGCTTGCCCGCGAAGGGGCCAGCACAGACAACAAAAATCTCAGCGTTGTTTCAGGCGGTCGATAACCACAGCCAGCAGCAAAATCGAACCGCGAATCACGTACTGATAAAACGTATCGATGTTCTTCAGGTTCATCGCATTCTCGATGATCGCCAGAATCAACACCCCGGCAATCACATGCCGGATCATGCCGATCCCGCCACTGAGCGAAACCCCGCCAAGCACACACGCCGAGATCACCGTCAGCTCGAAACCCTGGCCGATCATCGGCTGGCCGGAAGTCATCCGCGACGCCAGAATCACCCCGGCCAACGCCCCGATCACACCGTGCACGGCGAAGATGATGATCTTGGTCCGGTCAACGTTGACCCCGGCCAGCAGCGCCGCTTCCTGGTTGCCGCCGATGGCCATGGTGTTGCGCCCGTAGGTGGTGTAATTCAGCAGCCAGCCGAAAAACAGGAAACAGGCAATGGTGATCAGAATCGGCACCGGCACGCCAAACAACTGGCCGTTACCGAAGACGAAGAACGACTCTTGCGACACGCCCACCGCTTTGCCATTGGCAAAAATGTAGGCCAGACCGCGAACGATCTGCATGGTCGCCAACGTAGTGATCAATGCATTGACCCGCAGCTTGGCGATCACGATCCCGTTGATCAGCCCGACGATCAAGCCCATGAACAGCGCCGCCACCACACCGAGAAACACGCTGTCGGTGTCGCGCATCACCACCGCCGCGACCACGCCGGCACAGGCAATCACCGAGCCCACCGACAAGTCGAAATGCCCCGACGCCAGGCAATACAACATGGTGCACGCGGCTATCCCGGTGGTGGAAATCGCCAGGCCCAGACCGCGCATGTTCAGCGGCGAAAGGAAGTTATCGATCAGCAAGGTGCAGAGCACAAAGATCCCGACGGCCGCGAGCAGCATCACCCAGTCATCGAGAAAGCGCCGCAGGTCCAGAGGTTTGCGCTGGGTGGGCAGAGCGTTGTTTTGGGTTGTCATCATAGTCACCTCTCAGTTCGCCACGCCGTCAGCGCGGTGGCGCGGCAAAGCCAGTTGCAGCAGGTTGGATTCATTGGCCTCGTCACGGGACAGTTCGCCGCGCATCGCGCCTTCGCAGAGCACCAGGATGCGGTCGGAAATACCCATCACTTCCATCAGGTCGCTGGACACCACGATCACCGAGATGCCGCTTTCAGCCAGGTTATGGATGATCTGGTAAATCTCGGCCTTGGCGCCGATGTCGATGCCGCGAGTCGGCTCGTCGAGCAGCAGGACTTTCATCGGCATCGACAGCCAGCGGCCGAGAATCGCCTTCTGTTGATTACCGCCGGACAGGTACATGATTTTCTGCGCCGCGCTGGGCGTCTTCACTTTCAGCGCCTTGATCTGCTTGTCGGCGTTGTCCTTCTCCCACAGGCCGCGCAACAGGCAACCGAAGGTGGAATGGGCGCCGCGCGCGCTGATATTGATGTTCTCGGCGACGCTGGAGAGCGGCATGATGCCCTCCTTCTTGCGGTCCTCGGGACACAGCAGAATGCCGGCGGCAATCGCATCGCGGGGTGAACGCAATTTCAGTTCATGCCCGCGCAATTCCAGGCGCCCGGCGGTGTTGCGCTCAAGGCCGCTGAGCATGCGAAACAGCTCGGTTCGCCCTGCCCCCACCAGCCCGAACAGCCCGAGAATTTCGCCTTTGTGCGCATCGAAACTCACCGGCTCACGCAAGCCCGGCCCGAGCAGACCGTCGACCCTCAACGCCACCGCGCCACGCTTGCGCGGGCGGTAATCGTAGATGTCCTGAATGTCGCGCCCGACCATGCACGTGACCAATTGATCATGGGTCAGCTCGCTCATGTCCTCGAAGGTGCGCACGTAGCGGCCGTCCTTGAACACTGTCACCGCGTTGCAGATGCGGAACACTTCTTCCATGCGATGGGAGACGTAAAGCACCACTTTGCCTTCGTCGCGCAGGCGCCCGATGATCGCCATCAAGCGATCGATCTCCCGCGCCGAGAGGCTGCTGGTCGGTTCGTCGAACGCGATCACATGCGCGCCACGGGACAACGCCTTGGCGATTTCCACCAGTTGCCGCTGCCCGAGAGACAGGCGCCCGACTTTCTCCTGCGGATCGATTTCATCGGCCAGGCCCTTGAGGCAGGCCAGCGCTTGTTGTCGCAGTGCGTTGCGATTGATCAGGCCGAAACTGGCGGGCAGATGACCGAGGAACAGGTTTTCTGCCACGGTCATTTCCGGGACCAGGTGCAGCTCCTGATGGATCACCGCGACCTTGTTGCCGATGCTGTCGGCGGTGGATTTGAAGACCATCGTTCGCTCGCCGATCTGCAGGTCGCCGCTGTTCGGCGTGTAGGCGCCGCCGAGGATTTTCAGCAGGGTCGATTTGCCGGCGCCGTTCTCGCCCATCAAGGCATGAACCTGACCCGGATGGGCGACGAAGCTGATGCCGTCCAGTGCCTTCACCCCGGGAAAGGTCTTGCCGATCCCGTTGAAGCGCAGGCTGCCGCCGACGCTGTCGTGTTGTGTCTGTACTTGCGCGTGCATAAAACACCTCATCACACAGATCAGGCAGCCCCGTCGCCAGGGCCGCCGATGAAATCAACCGCGCCTCAGTTCCAGAGGCCGATCTTTTCCAGTTCCTGCTTGAAGTTGTCGCGCGTGATCAGGGTCACGTCGTCCATCGCCGTGTACTTCGCCGGCTCTTTGCCGGTGGTGACCCACTCGAACATCATGCTGGCGGTGTTGTAACCCTCGATGTGCGGGCTTGGCAGCATCGAGCCGAAGAAGCCGCTGTTGGGCTTTTTCAGTTCGCCGATGGCGTCGGTGCCGTTGATGCCGATGCCGATCACATTAGCGGCGGCAAACCCGGCGCTCTCGGTGGCGCGTACGCCGCCCAGTACGGTGTTGTCGTTCATGCCGCCGATGATCAGGTTTTTCGCCGCGCCCGGCAGTTTCACCAGCGCCGAGTTGGTGGCGTCCATGCTGCCCGGCACGTCGAGGGTTTTCAGGGCCGAGAACAGGATGTGGTCTTTTGGCATACCGGCGTCTTCCAGCGCTTTGACTGAACCGTCGGTGCGCTTCTTGCCGGTGTCGAGTTCGTTGTAGGTGTTGATCACCGCGTAGGTGTCTTTCCAGTCCCAGTTGCGTTTTTTCGCTTCGGCGGCCATCGCCGCGCCCTGCTTCTGGCCGACTTCGAACGCCGCCATGCCGAGGTACGGAACGTCTTCCATGAACTTGCCGCTGGCATCGACAAAGCGGTCATCCACGGCAATCACTTTCAAACCGTTGAGTTTGGCTTTGGCCATGATCGCCGGGCCTAGGGACACGTCCGGCGGGCAAATCACGAAGCCCTTGGCGCCGTTGGCAGCCAGGCTGTCGATGGCGGAAAGGGTTTTCTCGCCGTCCGGCACGGCGATTTTGATGACCTTGAAGCCTTTCTCTTTGCCGGCCTTTTCGGCGAAGGCCCATTCGGTCTGGAACCAGGGCTCTTCCGCCTGCTTGACCAGAAAACCGATCTTCACTTCCTCGGCCGCCAGCAAGCTGCTGCTGAGGCTGACCGCGGTGACCGCCAAAGCGGCACAGCACAGGGAACGGATCCCACGACGACGATTCATAAGCTGACTCCTTGTTATTTTTTTTGAGCGTTATTTTTCAAAGCCGGTGCAAACGTTGTAGCAAATAGTCATATCGTATGATGATTGGATTTCAGGCGTAATTCCGCGCCTGAAACCCGGTTATTCAGTCGTGGTACATCACCGAGCGCCCACCATCGATGGTGATGCACGAGGCGTTGATGAACGGCGCTTCATCGCTGGCCAGGAAGACTGCCGTCATCGCCACTTCAATCGGCTGGCCAATGCGCCGCGGCGGATGCAGATCGAAAGCGCGCTGACGCTCAGCCTGCGGGTCGGCAAAACCGTTCCAGTAATCGACGTTCAATTGGGTTTCGATGTAACCCGGTGCAATGGCGTTGACGCGAATGCCTTTCGGCGCGTATTCGATGCCCAGGGCGCGGGTCAGGCCGAGCAGACCGTGCTTGGCCACCGGGTACGGGAAGCAGCCGGGAATGATGTGCGTGGAATGGGTCGAGGCGATGTTGATGATGCTGCCGATGCCCTGCTCGATCATTTGCGGCAACACCGCCTTGCAGCCGAACCAGGCGCCATCGAGGTCGATGGCAAAGCAGCGGCGCCAGTCTTCTTCGGTCATTTCCAGCGGATCGCGGAACACGTTGACGCCGGCGCAGTTGACCAGCACGTCGATGCGGCCATGCAACTCGACGGCCCTTTTTGCCATCGCGTGCAGGTCTTGTTGATTGGATACGTCAACCTTGATCGCCTGAACATCGAAGCCTTGGGCGCGCCAATGCGCTGCGACGCTTTCGACTTTCTCGCCCTGGATGTCGCTGATGATCAGCCTGGCTTGCTGGCAGGCGAAGGCCGCAACAATCGCCTCGCCGATGCCCTGAGCGGCGCCGGTCAGCAGCACGACCTTGTTTTTCAGGCGCTCGCCCTTCGGCGGCTCGGGCACTGGAGGCAGGGAGAGCGCTTCAGCCATGGATCAGCACTCCCTTTCGCGGGCACGACAAAAACCGGGCATCTGTCGATGTCCGGCCAAAAAACGTGTTGGAAAATCGCTGCATCACTTCACCTGTTTTGTTTTTTTAAGTGTGAGTGCGTGTAACTGATTGGAGCCGACTATAAACCCGACCACCAAATAATCTCAATATATAATTTTACATCCCATATTTTGGGATTTAACCGGAAAATCTCGTACAGGCCTTTCCTGGTATATCGACTCGGATCGACAACACCGCGCCGTCCAGCGGATGGTTGAGCGGGCTCGCAGCGCTGGTGATGTAGAGGGTTTTCAGGTCGGCGCCACCGAAGACACAACTGGTCGGGCGACTGATTGGCAATTCGATTATGCGATCGACATACCCATCCGGTGTCAGCCGGATCAGGCAGCTGCCGTCCCAGCGCGCGTTCCAGATATAACCTCTGGCATCCATCGCCGAGCCGTCGGGGCCGCCACGTTGATGCGGGCCGAACCAGACCAGCGCGGGATCGAGGCCGCCGTCGGTGCGGATGAAATGCTGGTAGAGCGTGCCATCCAGACTGTCGGCGAAATAAAGCGTGGTGGCGTCATCGCTCCACAACAACGTGTTGGGAATGCCCAAACCGCGCAGCAGCGGCGTGACCCGGGCATCGCGGTCGATACGAAACAAGCCGCCGGAACGCCGCACAACGGGCAGGTCTTCGCCATTTTCGCCGATGTTGTTTTGCATGGTGCCGAGCCAGAGTCGCCCTTGGGCATCGCAACGGGCTTCGTTGCCGCGATTGCCCGGCTGCGGGTCGGCGACGCAGAACAAGGTCAGCCGTGGCTCAAGGCCTGGTGAATCCAGGTCGAGCCGATACACGCCACTGCTCAACGTCACCAGCGCATCGCCGCTTTCGCAGGGAATGAAAGCCGACACGTGCTCGGGCATCTGCCAGATCTGCACGTTGGCGCCGATCAGGCGCAGTGCCTGTTTGCCGGCGATATCCACCCAATAGAGGGCCTGCGTCGGCGCATCCCAGAACGGGCCTTCGCCGAGGCGTGCCCGGTGTCCGGTGACTGCGGTCCATTCCATGAAACCTCCTGCGTTGTTCTTGTTTGTAGGAGCGAGCTTGCTCACGATGGACGTCAACGGTAACGCGTGTCCGCTGCATAAACGCGCTGCCTTGAAGTTTTTCGCGAGCAGGCTCGCTCCTACAGGGGTTATTCGTTGTCAGCCGGCTTTTTTGTCGGCCATGACTTTTGGGTAGAAGCGTTTGATGGCCAGGTCGGCGTTGTCGATCAGGGTCATGCAGGCCCACACACCGCGTGCCGCGTCGCGGGCGGCGATGGCGTCGGCCATGTCTTTGTGAATCGGCAGCGTGCGGCGCAGTTCGTCCGGATCGGCGGCGGAGACTTCAAAAGACACCGCCAGCAACGCGCCGAGGGCCGGGACCATTTGTTCGATGAATTGATTGTGGCTGGCCGCGAGGATGCACTCGTGGAAGAACTGGTCGGCACGGTTGTAATCGATGCCGCTGTGCACCGCTCGCTCCAGCGCGTTATAGGCCTGAAGCACCGCTTGCACCTGCTCGACGGTCGCCCGCTCACAGGCCCAGCGCACGGCCATCGGTTCGATGGTGCGGCGTAAATCGAGGAGGTCGTCGACGAAGTTTTCCGGCAGGCCGCTGCGGGACAGCCAGCCGACGACTTGCGGGTCGAAGAGGTTCCAGCGCCGCACCGGCAATACCCGAGTGCCAACCTTCGGCCCGACTTCGAGCATGCCTTTGGCGACCAGGGTTTTGATGGCTTCGCGGATGACGGTGCGACTGACGCCGAGCTGCTCGCCCAGGTCGGCCTCAACCTTGAGGGTTTCGCCGGGTTTTACCTGGCCCGCCGCAATCCAGCAACCCAGCCAATCGACCGTCGATGCGTGAAAACTGCTGGACATGGGCACCTCGATGCAGGGACGGCACAATGCCGTTCGCGATGGTTGTCCACGCTAATCATCATATGATTGGGTGTCAATTTGATTTTTTGAAAAGCACATAAACCCAATGTGGGAGCGGGCTTGCTCGCGAATGCGGTATCTCAGTCAACATCTCTGCTGAATGACACACCGCTTTCGCGAGCAAGCCCGCTCCCACAGGGATATGTGTTACGGCTCGAGGCCGATGGGGAAGAAGATGCCGCCACTCCATACGCCCAGCCAACGCTGCCCATCGATTTCACGAGTCACCGCCAGCTCCACCAATTGGTAAAACACATTGCGATGAATCAGCGCTTCGAGATTGGTGCGCACATGCACGTAAGGCGCAGGCTCTTGTGTCACCGGGTCAATCACCACGCGGATCGCATGGTCGGCACCGGCCTCGGCGGTTTCATCCACATTGGTAGTGAAGCGCAAGACCTGGGCTTCACCCTCGCCTTCAACATCCACGGCAATCGCCACGAACGGAGCATCGTCAACCTTGATGCCGACTTTCTCGACCGGGGTAATGAGGAAGTAATCATCGCCGTCGCGGCGAATGATGGTGGAGAACAGTTTGACCATCGGCTTGCGCCCGATCGGCGTGCCCAGGTAATACCAGGTGCCGTCGCGGGCGATGCGCATGTCGATGTCGCCGCAGAAGTCGGGGTTCCACAAGTGGACCGGTGGCAAGCCTTGGGTCTTGGGGATTTGCCCCAACAGGTCGTTGGCTTTTTGCGGACCACTCATGGCGTTCTCCTTGGAATTACTGGTCGCTGAGCCCCAGCAGGCTGCGCGCGTATTGCCGCAGCGGCGGGCCCATCAGGTCTTCTGGCTTTTTGTCGTAGAACGTCAGTAAACCGCCACGACTCTTGATACGTGCAGTATCAATCAAATACTGGGTGCTGGTCTCGATCAACATGATCTGAATCACGCCGGAGTCGATACCGAGACGATCCACGGCTTCCTGGTCGAGCCATTCGTCCGTGTTGCCGATACGGTCGTCAGACTTGGCGAAACGGGTGTAGAGCAGGTAATGCGCACCGACCGCACGGGCTTCGCCCATCGCCTGCTCGAGGCCTTCCGGCGTGTGTGCGCGGCGGACCATCGGGAAGTATTCGATAAAACCGTCGAAGGCGACTTCGGCGATCACGTTAGGTCGCGGGTAGACCGCACTGCCCGGCGGCACAAAGGCGCCTTGGGCGATATAGACGAACGAATCCGGCTGAATGCGCAGGTTGTTCACGCGGCGGCTGTCGCTGTGGTCAAGCAGACCCGCGTCGCTCATGTGGTAGCGAGTCCCTTCAGCCAGATCGCTGACATTCATGCAGCCACCAAGCGCCAAAACGGCCAGCAGCAAAACCAGGCTACGCATCCTACCCTCCAGAGGCCGGTGACGGAAAACCGGCGAATGGCCATGGGATGCAGCTTCCGCGCCAGCTCCAGAACGTCGTTGCCTGTTCGAACGCATTCGCGGGCAAGCCTCGCTCCTACAGGTTGTACACGATCCCTGTAGGAGCGAGGCTTGCCCGCGAAGACGGTAGATCAGCCACCGATAATCTTCATGACGGTCGCACCACCGGAAAACGCCACTTCCTGCTTGTCACCCAAGGCCTTCACCAAGAGTCGCTGCAAAGCCGGCAATGCCTGATGGCGAGGTTTGTCCAACAGATCGCCGACATAGTGACGGTTGCTCGACGACAGGCAGCCATGCAGCCACCCGGTTGAAGACAGGCGCAGCCGCGAGCAGGTCCGACAGAACGGAACACTTTCGTTGGCGATTACGCCGAAATAGCCCTGCCCCGGAATTTCATAGCGCACCGCCGTGGCGTCAACCGGCGCATCGGCCTGGAGATACTCATAGCGATCACCGATCAGGCTCAGCAGCTGTTGCAGGCTGACGAATTGTTGCAGGAATGCGTTGTTGTCGTTGGCCAGGTGGCCCATGCGCATCAGTTCGATGAAGCGCAATTCATAGCCACGCTCCAGGCAGTAATCGAGCAGCGGCATGACTTGATCGAGGTTCTGCCCGCGCAGCGGCACCATGTTGACCTTGATCTTCATGCCGGCAGCGCTGGCCTGGTCCATGCCATCGAGCACAGTCGCCAGATCGCCGCCGCGAGCAATGCTGCGGAATGCGCAGGCATCCAGGGTATCGAGGGAAACATTGATGCGACGAATGCCGGCATCGACCAGCAGGGGCAGTTTTTTCGCCAGCAATTGACCATTGGTGGTCAGGCTGATGTCTTGCAGGCCCATCTGCCCGACAGCGGTCATGAAGGCTTCGAGCTTGGGGCTGACCAACGGCTCACCGCCGGTGATGCGCAGTCTCTCTATCCCCGCCGCCTCAATCAGGTAGGCAACGCCGCGTGCCATGGCTTCGGCCGACAGTTCATCCTGCGCAGCGACCAGCCGCTTGCCGTTAGGCACGCAATAGGTACACGCGTAATTGCAGGCGGAGGTCAGGCTGATTCGCAGATTACGAAAACGCCTGCCTTGACGGTCAACGATCATGGTCACTCCGGCACAAGGAATTCGGACGACGTAAAACTTGACTCACAAATCAAGTTTTAGCAAGTCCCATGCCTGAGTATATTACTGAGGTACTGCGCCATATAGCGAAATCATGGCGCAATTAGGCAACTGAATGACTCAGCTACTCGGCGTGTCGGTGTCGCGCTTGCGTTTGTTGCCCATGCGCACGCCTATGTCCATCAGGAACTGGAAGAAGCCTTCCTGATCTTCCAGCACATTGCTCCAGAACGGCGAGTGATACAGCGCCACGGCACCGTGCACCAGCGCCCAGGATGCGCAGTAATGGAAGTAAGGCGGCACGTCTTCGAGCTTGCCTTCACTGATCCGGCCCTTGATCAGCAGGGTCAGGCGTTCGAAGTTCGAGGCGCGAATCTTGTGCAGCTCCTCGATCATCTCCGGCACCTGATTGCCCTTGACCACCTTTTCTTCCAGGCGATCGAACAAGCGGTAACGTTGCGGATCGCGCATGCGGAATTCGAAGTAGGCCCGGGACAGCGCTTCCTTGTCCTTGTCGACATCGGCCGAATGCAACAGCTCGTTCAAATCGCGCTCGTAATCGAGCATCAGGCGCAGGTAGATCTCCGCCTTGGATTTGAAGTGCTTGTAGATTGTGCCTTTGCCGATACCGACGGCATCAGCAATCATCTCGACGGTGACACTGTCTTCACCTTGGTCGAGGAACAGCTTGAGCGCGGTATCGAGAATTTCTTGCTCGCGGCGACGAAATTCACGGACCTTACGAGGTTCTTTATGCATAAGAAAAGGTCTGTCGGGGTCAAAATTCGAAGCCGCGTATTATGCCTAACTTGCGGCAAAATGCACGGATCATCCTTCCATATCTGTGTTTCTAGATGAATTCTGTCAGCACCAGCTTTTAATGAGAACTCTTCCGAAGCGCCTGTATTCCAAAATTGTTTAAAAACCTGGGCCGGTAAACTGGACTCAGCGCAATACTGATCAATACTTCAACTGTCGGCGGGGCATCTCCCCCAAGTGCCGCGTCGATATTGGTACCAACGGACCGCGTACCATTGTTTTACTCCTAATGGTCTTAACCCGGATTCACCCCCCAGAACCCGGGTTTTTTTTGCCTGCGATTTAACCTTTCACATGCGCCAGCGGGAACAGTCGCTTGAAGTTCTCGGTCGTCTGCGCGGCAAATCGCTCGTAGGATTCACCGCGTAGCATTGCCAGAAACTCTGCCACTTCCCGCACATATTGCGGCAGGTTCGGCTTGCCGCGATAAGGGATCGGCGCCAGGTACGGCGAGTCGGTTTCCACCAGCAATCGGTCGGCAGGCACTTTACTGGCCACGTCACGCAGCGCATCGGCATTGCGGAAAGTGACGATGCCAGACAGGGAAATGTAATAACCCATGTCCAGCGCCGCTTTGGCCATGTCCCAATCTTCGGTAAAGCAATGCAAAACGCCAGCCTGGGGCAACGCGGCCTCGCGCAACAGGTTCAGCGTGTCCGCCCGGGCACCACGTGTGTGAATGATCACCGGTTTGCCGGTCTGCTGCGCGGCTTGCAGGTGCAGGCGAAACGACTCCTGCTGCAACTCCGCCGCTTCGGGCTCGTAGTGATAATCCAGGCCGGTTTCACCAATCGCGACCACACGCGGGTGATTGAGCTCCTGCAGCAGCCAGTCCAGCGCTGGCGCAGCGCCCGGTTGCACGTCCAACGGGTGCACGCCGACCGAACAGTCGACATCGTCATAACGTTCGGCCAGGGCTTTGACGTCTGCGGCGTTGTCGACACTGACGCCGATACACAGAAAGTGCCCTACCCCGCGCTGGCGGGCCGCGTCGAGTGCGGCATCCAGCGAGCCGTCATGGGCGGCGAGGTCAAGGCGATCAAGGTGACAATGGGAATCTACGAGCATAAAAAGGGCTGCAACTTACATCGTATGAGTGGGACGGTCGGACTTCAGGGCTCCGGCCAGGTGGGTTTCGATTCGACTGCGCGCGGTGTCGTCACCGTCGTTGAACTGCACGCCGACGCCAGCGGCCCGGTTGCCTTGCGCGCCTTTGGGGGTGATCCAGGCAACCTTGCCGGCGACCGGAATTTTCTCCGGCTCGTCCATCAGGTTCAGCAGCATGAATACCTCATCGCCCAACTTGTAGCTCTTGTTGGTCGGGATAAACAGGCCACCGTTCTTGATGAAGGGCATGTAGGCCGCGTAGAGCACGGAGTTGTCCTTGATGGTCAGGGACAAAATACCGTTGCGCGGCCCCGGATTGACGGCTTCATTCATGCTGACCTCCGCTGCTGATGTTCAGAGGATAGGCCCAGTCGGTCACTTCTGGGTAGGCAATGACGCCCATTGCACCAGCAGCGCTTCAAGCAACAGCACCCGATTGAGGTTGGCCTTGCTCATGACTTTTTGGCGCTGGGCGAGGATCCAGTCCTGAATGTTCAGGACTTTGTCCTGAGCGCTTTTCTGCGCCAGGTATTGAATCACCTTGCGCATATCGGCCAATCCCAGCCCGTCTTCATCCTGAGTCAGCTGATACCGCAGGATCAGGCTCGACCAGTCGCAGAACCAGTCAAACAGCAATAACAGCGGAATCGCGTTCCAGCCTTCGGCCAGTTGAGTCGGCGATTGCTGCTGCTTGAGCAACTTCTTCACACCGTCGACCACCAATGCCCGCTGCTCGCGCACGCCCTGAGCCTGCAAATTCACCGCCGCCAGCGGTGAGCCGGCGGCCAGGGTCAGCAATTCGACGCGCTCTTCTTCCGAGCTGTCCGGTAACGCCTTGGCCAGCCACGCAAGACTCATGGCCTCGCTTGGCAGTGGACAGGCTTGCTGCACGCAGCGGCTTTTGATGGTGGGCAACAACCGACTGGTCTGGTGACTGACCAGTAACAGCACCGTATCGCCGGACGGCTCTTCAAGGCTTTTGAGCAAGGCGTTGGCGGCGTTGATGTTCATCGACTCGACTGGCTCGATCAACACCACTTTGCGCCCGCCCATCTGCGCGGTCTGGACCACGAAGCTGACCAGTTCGCGGACCTGATCGACCTTGATCGCCTTGTCGGCTTCTTCCGGCTCGAGGATGTAGTTGTCAGGGTGGCTGCCGGCTTTGAGCAGCAGGCAGGATTTGCATTCGCCGCAAGCATCCTGTGCGGTCGGGCGCTGGCACAGCAGGCTGGCCATCAGGCGCTCAGCCAGCGCTCGCTTGCCGATCCCGGCCGGGCCGTGCAGCAGATAGGCGTGCGCATGTTGTTTGCGACCTGCCAACTGCTGCCAGAGGCTGTCCTGCCACGGATAGGCTTCAGCCACGGGTCAGCTCCAGCAGACGCGGCAACAAGGCGTCCAGCGACTGTTGAACCTGCGCCAGCGGCTGGGCGGCGTCGACCAGCACATATCGCGCCGGGTCGGCTTCAGCGCGTTTGAGGAACGCACTGCGCACCGCATCGAAAAACGTCCGGCCTTCGAGCTCGAAGCGATCCAGACGACCGCGAGCGCTGGCGCGGGCCAGACCCACTTCCACCGGCAGATCGAAAATCAGCGTCAGGTCCGGGCGCAGCTCGCCCTGAACGAAGTTTTCCAGCGTAGCGATGCGTTCCAGTGACAAACCGCGACCGCCACCCTGATAGGCGTAGGTCGAGTCGGTAAAGCGATCGCACAACACCACCGCGCCACGGGCCAGCGCCGGGCGGATCACGCCGGCCAGATGCTGGGCGCGCGCGGCAAACACCAGCAACAACTCGGTGTCGGGGTCCATGGTTTCATCGACTGGCGCCAACAGCACCTCGCGGATCTTTTCGGCCAAAGGCGTGCCGCCCGGCTCGCGGGTCAGCACCACTTCGATACCGGCGGCGCGCAGGCGCTCGGCGAGGTATTCGCGATTGGTGCTTTTGCCGGCGCCTTCGGGGCCTTCCAGGGTAATAAACAAGCCAGTCACAGGCAGTCCTTAGTCAGAATCATTGCGGGCTTTGCGGCGCGGTTGCATCCGATTCGGGCGCGGGTGCAGCAGCGGGCTCTTTAGCAGGTTCTTGAGTCGTTTCTTGAGCCGGCTCTGGCGGCGTCACTGGCGCCAACGCCTCCGGGGCCGGGTCAGGCGAAGCCGCCGGGATCGGAGCCTGCTCATTCGTCGCTTCTGGCGCGGTGACCGGCGCCGGGCTGGAGCGGTAATCGGCGCGACGCTTGAGCTGGAATTCACGCACCGCGCTGTTGTGAGCATCCAGATCATCGGAGAACACGTGGCTGCCATCGCCGCGCGCGACAAAATACAGACTGTTGCCGGCCACCGGGTTGAGTGCCGCATGGATCGCTTCGCGGCCGACCATCGCGATCGGTGTCGGCGGCAGGCCGGTAATCACGTAGGTGTTGTAAGGGGTCGCTTCCTTGAGGTGGGCGCGGGTCAACTTGCCGTTGTAGCGATCACCGAGGCCGTAGATCACGGTTGGATCGGTCTGCAACAGCATGCCCATTTCCATGCGCCGCACGAACACGCCGGCAATCTGGCCACGCTCTTGCGGTACGCCGGTTTCCTTTTCCACCAGCGAAGCCATGATCAGCGCCTGGTAGGGTTCGGTGTACGGCACATCAGCCGCGCGCTGCCCCCACTCCTTGGCAAGGACTTCGTCGAGGCGGTCGTAGGCTTTTTTCAGCAGCTCGACGTCCGTCATGCCACGCACGAAACGGTAGGTGTCCGGGAAGAATCGACCTTCCGGAAAGATCCCGGCGTGACCGAGCTTGTCCATCACTTCGCTATCGCTCAAGCCGTTCAGCGTCTGCTCAAGTTTTTCATCCTTGGCCAGCGCGGCACGCACTTGATGGAAATTCCAGCCTTCGACCAGCGTCAGGCTGTACTGCACCATTTCCCCGCGTTTCCACAGGTCGATAAGGTTTTCCACCGTCATGCCGGGCTGCATGCGGTACTCACCTTTGTGCAACGGTTGCCCGGCCAGGTTGAAGCGCCAGTACACACGCAACCAGAAAGCGTCCTTGATGACGCCATCGGCTTCGAGTCGATAGAAAGTGCGGGTGGGTGTCGTGCCTTTGGGCACTTCCAGGAGTTGTTCCTGGGTAATGTTCAGCGGCTGTTCCAGCGCCGAATGAATCTTCCAGGCCGAAGCGCCCAGACACAGCCCTGCCAGAACCAGTCCGGTTTCCAGCAGCAGCAAGAATTTACGTCTCACGTATCAAGCATCCAGTAGCGCGCGGGCAATGGTTTGGAGTTTACGGGTGAGCGGCCCAACCGGCCAGCTCAGAGCTGCATAGGCGCGCACCGGCCAAACGCCATACACGCTGTTGCAGATAAAGACCTCATCAGCCCATTGCAGCTGTTCGAGGGTAATGTCGGTGATTTGCGTGGGAATCCCCAGCGACTCGGCTTGAAACAATAATTCGGCGCGCATCACGCCGGCCACACCGCAGCGCTTGAGATCGGCAGTGATCAACACACCATCGCGGACCAGGAACAGATTGCTGAACACACCCTCAATCACTCGCCCGCCCTGATCGAGCATCAAGCCTTCGGCATGCTCGGTGTCTTGCCATTCGGAACGGGCGATGACTTGCTCAAGACGGTTCAGGTGTTTGAGCCCGGCGAGCAAGGGTTGTCTGGACAGTCGTGTAGCGCAAGGAAACAGGCGAACGCCCTGCTCCGCATGTGCGACAGGGTAAGCGGCAGGCGGGTTGCCCTGAAGAATGCGTCGGGCCTGGGCCGCAGGATCGGGCGCGTAACCGCGCAGGCTGTCGCCGCGGGTGAGGATGAGTTTGAGCACGCCCTCGCCCAGTGCTGCGGCGTAGGCCAGCAGCTCGCTGCGGATCAGCGCGTGATCGGCCGTGATCGCTAGGCGTGAACAGCCTTGCGCCAGACGCGACAGATGCCGGTCCAGCAACAGCGGCTGCCCGTTCTGCACGGCAATGGTCTCGAACAGACCATCACCGTAAGCCAGGCCGCGATCCTTCAGCGACAGAGCGTCAGCCGGCTGACCGTCGACCCAGCTGTCCATCAGTCAGCGAACCGGCGGAACACCAGCGAGCCGTTGGTACCGCCAAACCCGAAGGAGTTGGACAGGACCACATCGATGTCCATGTTGCGCGCGGTGTGCGGCACGAAGTCCAGGTCGCAGCCTTCGTCCGGCTCGTCGAGGTTGATGGTCGGCGGTGCCACCTGGCTATTGATCGCCAGCACACTGAAGATCGCCTCGACTGCGCCCGCCGCACCCAACAGGTGACCGGTCATGGACTTGGTCGAGCTGACCGCCAGCTTGTAGGCGTGATCGCCGAACACCGACTTGATCGCGCAGGCTTCGGCAAGGTCGCCGGCCGAAGTCGACGTACCGTGGGCGTTGATGTACTGGACTTGATCGCTATTGATCTTCGCATCGCGCAGGGCGTTGGAAATGCAACGAGCAGCACCCGCACCGTCAGCCGGCGGCGACGTCATGTGGTAGGCATCGCCACTGGTGCCAAAGCCGATCAGTTCTGCGTAGATGGTCGCGCCGCGAGCTTTGGCGTGTTCCAGCTCTTCAAGCACCAGCGCACCGGCACCGTCGGACAGGACGAAGCCGTCACGGCCCTTGTCCCATGGACGGCTGGCGCGGGTCGGCTCGTCGTTGCGGGTCGACAGCGCGCGGGAGGCACCGAAGCCGCCCATGCCCAGACCGCAAGCCGCCATCTCGGCGCCGCCGGCAATCATCACGTCGGCTTCGTCGTACATGATGTTGCGAGCAGCCATGCCGATGCAGTGCGTACCGGTGGTGCACGCGGTGGCGATGGCGTAGTTAGGTCCCTGTGCACCCAAGTGGATCGACAGGAAACCGGAAATCATATTGATGATCGAGCCAGGCACGAAAAACGGAGAGATCCGTCGTGGGCCGGAATCATGCAGCGTGCGGCTGGTTTCTTCGATATTGGTCAGACCGCCAATACCCGAACCCATGGCCACGCCGATGCGCTCACGGTTGGCGTCGGTAACTTCAAGACCGGCGTTACGCACCGCCTGAAAACCTGCGGCCAGACCGTACTGAATGAACAGGTCGAGCTTGCGAGCTTCCTTGACCGACAGGTATTCCTCGACATTGAAGCCCTTTACCGAGCCGCCAAAACGGGTGGAATAGGCAGAAAGGTCGGTGTGTTCGATCAGACCAATGCCACTACGGCCAGCCAGAATGCCCTGCCAACTGCTCGGCACATCCGTGCCCAGTGGCGACAACATACCCATACCGGTGACTACGACGCGTCTACGCGACACAGCACTCTCCTTTTTCAAATGACGACTTTGCATCAGGCCTAAAGAAAAAACCGCACGCCATGATGGCAGTGCGGTTTTTCCATGACAGCAAGCAACGATTACAAACTATTACGCCTGGTGGCTAGTAACGTAGTCGATTGCAGCTTGTACAGTAGTGATCTTCTCAGCTTCTTCGTCAGGGATTTCGGTCTCGAATTCCTCTTCCAGAGCCATCACCAGCTCAACGGTGTCAAGGGAGTCGGCACCCAGGTCTTCAACGAAGGAAGCAGTGTTGACCACTTCTTCTTCTTTAACGCCCAGTTGCTCAGCAACGATTTTCTTGACGCGCTCTTCGATGGTGCTCATACCTTGTTTTCACTCCTAATGGACAAATTCAGGCAGCTGGCCAGTGGGTAAGTGTATAGAAAGACTTTTCAGTTTTTCAACTGAAAGCTTCACTCCTCAAACCCCGTGACCCTCTGCCTATAAATAGATTGCAGCTTTATAACGGATTTTAGACAGCTCGTATGACATTTTTTTGAAGCAATCCGTCACATTTAACTCATGTACATCCCGCCGTTCACCGGGATTGTAGCCCCAGTAACGTAAGCCGCACCGTCGGATGCAAGAAAAGCGACCACAGACGCGATCTCTTGAGCTTGCCCCAGACGACCCAGCGGAATTTGCGTCTGCAAGGCTTCACGCTGTGCCTCGGGCAGTTCGCGGGTCATATCGGTGTCGATGAACCCAGGGGCCACCGAGTTTACCGTAATCGAACGCGAACCGACTTCACGCGCCAGAGCACGGCTGAAACCTTCCAGACCTGCCTTGGCGGCAGCGTAGTTTACTTGGCCTGCGTTGCCCATGGCACCCACAACCGAGCCAATACTGATAATTCGTCCCCAACGGGCTTTGGTCATACCGCGCAAAACGCCCTTGGAGAGGCGGAACAGACTGTTCAGGTTGGTATCGACAACGTCATGCCACTCGTCGTCTTTCATGCGCATCATCAGGTTATCGCGGGTGATGCCGGCATTGTTGACCAGGATCGCCGGCGCACCGAACTGCTCCTGGATGCTCGCCAGCACAGCGGCAACGGATTCGTCGCTGGTGACATTCAGTTCCAGGCCAGTGCCTTGAATACCGTTTTCTTTCAGGGTAGCGGCGATGCGCTCGGCACCCGAGGCGGATGTCGCGGTGCCCACAACAATGGCGCCCTGACGACCCAGTTCCAGGGCGATGGCCTGGCCGATACCGCGGCTCGCACCGGTGACCAGTGCAACTTTACCTTGCAGACTCATGCAAGCTTCTCCTGATTCAGGCCAACGCTGCACGGGCGGCAGCGAAGGCGTCTGGGGTATTGAGGTTGGATGTCGATACGCCTTCGGCGCAGCGTTTGTTCAAGCCTGCCAGCACTTTGCCAGGGCCGCATTCGACCAACTGGGTCGCGCCCTTGGCGGCCAGCGCCTGGACCGATTCAACCCAGCGCACAGGCTTGTAGAGCTGCTCAAGCAGATCGCGCTTGAGGGTCTCAAGATCGGCCGGCACGTTTGCGCTGACGTTTTGTACCACAGGAATCTGTGGTGCCTGCCAGTTGATCGCAGCGATCGACTCGGCGAAACGCTCGGCGGCTGGACGCATCAGCTCGCAATGGGACGGCACGCTGACCGGCAATGGCATGGCGCGCTTGGCACCACGGGCCTTGCAGCCTTCGATGGCGCGCTCGACCGCCGCCTTGGCACCGGCGATCACGACTTGACCCGGAGAGTTGAAATTGACCGCGCTGACCACTTCGCCTTGCGCCGCTTCGGCACAGGCTGCCAGTACGTCAGCATCGTCCAGACCGAGAATGGCAGCCATACCGCCCTGCCCGGCCGGAACGGCTTCTTGCATCAACTGACCGCGACGCTCCACCAGTTTCACCGCGTCGCCCAGACTCAGGCTGCCCGCAGCGACCAGGGCGCTGTACTCGCCCAGGCTGTGACCGGCAACGTAAGCCGGACGCGCACCGCCTTCCGCCAGCCACAGACGCCACAAGGCGATCGAGGCGGTCAGAATGGCCGGCTGGGTTTTATCGGTTTGATTGAGTTGCTCTTCCGGCCCTTGCTGGGTCAGTGCCCACAGGTCGTAACCGAGCGCGTCGGATGCTTCTTTGAATGTTTCGAGGACCACCGGATGTTGCGCGCCCAACTCGGCCAGCATGCCGAGGGACTGCGAACCCTGTCCTGGAAAGACGAATGCGAGGGAAGCAGACATGTAACAAGCCCCTAATGATCTTGTCGTCGGAGAATTGACGTCCCGCTTGGGGGACGCAAGAAACTGACAGTTGGATGGCAAATTGAACTGAGCGGTCACATTTAAGCATTGTCCGACGAAAACGCCTAAAGCAACAAATCCTCCAGACGACCGTGAATGCGCTCCGGCAGGTTTTCCTGGATTTCGATCAAGGCTCGCTGAATCGCACTCTGAAAGCCCTGAACCCCTGCCGAACCGTGGCTTTTCACGACAATCCCCTGCAACCCGAGGAAGCTTGCGCCGTTATGCCGAGCAGGCGCCAGATCAGCCTGAAGACGCTTCATCAGCGGCAGCGCCAGAGCGCCCACCATTTTCGATGCGAGATTCTTTTTGAAAAGCGCTTCAATTCGCCCGGCAATCATGGTCGCCAGGCCTTCACTGGACTTGAGCAAAATATTGCCGACAAAACCGTCGCACACCACCACATCCGCCTCGCCACGGTACAAACCGTCACCTTCGACAAAACCGATATAGTTGATGCCGCGAGCGCTCTGCAACAAGGTCGCAGCCAGCTTGACCTGCTGATTGCCCTTGATGTCTTCGGTGCCGATGTTCAGCAATGCAACCCGTGGACGAACGATGCCCAGGGTTTGTGCCGCAACCGAGCCCATCACCGCAAACTGCAGCAGATGCTCGGCGCTGCAATCGACGTTGGCGCCCAGGTCGAGCAACTGACAATAGCCCTTCTGCGTCGGAATCGCCGCGACCATGGCCGGCCGGTCAATACCCGGCAAGGTCTTGAGCACGAACCGTGACAAGGCCATCAGCGCGCCGGTATTGCCGGCGCTGACGCAGGCCTGAACCTTGCCATCACGCAACAACTCGAGCGCCACGCGCATCGACGAGTCCGGCTTGCCGCGCAAGGCCTGGGCAGGCTTTTCGTCCATGGTGATCACTTCGGATGCCGGGGTAATCGACAGGCGCGAGCGATCCACAGCCGATTGGCCAGCGATCAATTCTTCAAGGAGGGAGGGTTGACCGACAAGGGTCAGGTGCAGCGAGGGCGTAGCAATCAGACAAGCAAGGCTGGCCTGAACAATGCTGCGGGGACCGAAGTCCCCGCCCATTGCGTCAATCGCGATGACTTGAGCGGACAAGTTATTACTCGTCAGCGCCCTTGTCGATCACTTTACGGCCACGGTATACGCCTTCTGGCGATACGTGGTGACGCAGGTGAACTTCACCGGTGGTTTTTTCTACAGACAGGGTGCTAGCCTCGAGAGCGTCGTGCGAACGACGCATGTCACGGGCGGAGCGGGATTTTTTGTTCTGCTGAACAGCCATAATTGATTAACTCCTAAACGTTTGGGTCACGCTTTAACTGCGCCAATACACTGAACGGGTTGGACCGCGTTACCTCGTCCTCGCTCGGTTCGGGCTCATCGAGACCCGCCGGCTGCTGGCATTCTTCCGGATGATGAGCAGGCACAATGGGCAAGGCGAGCAGAAGCTCCTCCTCGATCAGTGACTGCAGATCCAAAGGATCTTCGCCCAGTTCCAGCACGTCATAACCTTTCGGCAACGACTGGGTATTCGCACCCTCCTTCACCACAGCATAACTGCATTCGCTGTGGATCGGCAGGGTGACCAGCTCAAGACAACGCTGGCAAACCATTTTGACTTCGGTGTCGATAAAGCTGTGGATTACCACAGACTTACGTTCATCTCGTTCAAAAACGAATTTAGCCTGCACCGTACCGACATTGTCGGAAAGCGGGTCGCAGAGTCTCTCCAAATCGGCCAGCAGCAGTTCACCTTGAAGGGTGGTGCCACGGTCAGCCAATTTGCGCGGGTCAACGTGAGGTGGAATCGGGTCATTCAACATAGGCGCAGCATTATAGGGATGCACCCAGCCATGTCAAAGGAAATTCAGCCCTGTCCGTCACCTGGAAGCCTCGCTAGAATTCGCGCCTGTCTTCTGGAGATGCACATGCTGCCTTTATTACTCGCTTCAAGCTCAGTGTATCGCCGGGAATTGCTGGCCCGCTTGCAGCTGCCGTTCACCTGCAGCTCGCCGGACATCGACGAAAGTCATCGGCCGAATGAGGCCGCCGTCGAACTGGTAAAGCGCCTCGCCGAAGAAAAAGCCCGGGCTCTTGCCGGCAGCCACCCCGCCCATCTGATTATCGGCTCCGATCAGGTCGCAGTGCTCGGCGAGCGCATTATCGGCAAACCCCACACCGTCGAAAAGGCTCGCGAGCAGTTGCTGGCCTCAAGCGGCGCCAGCGTAACCTTTCTGACCGGCCTGGCCCTGCTCAATAGCCAGACGGGACACTGCCAGGTCGACTGCGTGCCGTTCACCGTGCACATGCGCACACTCGACACCGCACGCATCGAACGCTACCTGCGCGCCGAACAGCCCTACGATTGCGCTGGCAGCTTCAAGGCAGAAGGTTTGGGGGTGAGCCTGTTTCAGCGCACCGAAGGCCCTGACGCCACCAGCCTGATCGGCTTGCCGCTGATTCGCCTGATCGACATGCTGTTGGTTGAAGGGGTGCAAATCCCCTGACGGCTGTCGAGTCCCTCACTGATCTTGAGGACGCCATCGCCGGCAAGCCGGCTCCTACAGGATGTGGACGCCAACAAAAAACCGGCCACTTGGGCCGGTTTTTTTATGTAGCCGGAAGATCAGCGCAGCGACGGACCCTGGAAGCCCATCCACATCGCCAACTGCTCAGCCACGCTGGCGCCCAGTTTCTTCGAGAAGCGATCGAACGGCGATTCCTGAACGGTGAAGTCCACCAGCTCTTTCTCACCAATCACATCACGCGCCACCGAACTGGCATTACCCAGACCATCGATCAGCCCCAGCGGCAGCGCCTGCTCACCGGACCAGACCAACCCGGAGAACAACTCCGGATGCTCTTTGTCCTTGAGTCGGTCGCCACGCCCCGTCTTGACGCTGTTGATGAACTGCTGGTGCGTCGTATCGAGCACGCCCTGCCAGAACCGGGTTTCCTCAGGCTTCTGTGGCTGGAACGGATCGAGGAACGACTTGTGCTCGCCCGACGTATAGGTCCGACGCTCGACACCCAGCTTCTCCATCGTGCCGACAAACCCGTAACCGGCCGCCGTCACACCAATGGAACCCACCAGGCTCGCCTTGTCGGCGTAAATCTGATCCGCCGCACTGGCGATGTAATAAGCGCCGGAAGCCCCCAGATCGGAGATTACCGCGTAAACCTTGGTGTCCGGGTTCAAGCCACGCAACCGGCGAATCTCGTCATACACGTAACCGGACTGCACCGGACTGCCACCCGGACTGTTGATGCGCAGGATGACACCTTTGACCTTCTTATCTTCGAAGGCAGCACGCAGGCTACCAACGATGTTGTCAGCGCTGGCGGGCTCCTTGTCGGCGATCATGCCCGTCACTTCGATCAGCGCAGTGTAATTGGCGCTGCGAGTGGCGGCTTTTTCCATGTCCATCAACGGCGTAAACAGCACCAGTGCGCCAAACAGGTACACAAAGGTCAGCAGCTTGAAGAAAATCCCCCAGCGACGCGACCGACGCTGCTCCTGCACGCTGGCGAGCAGGGTCTTTTCCAGCAGCTTCCAGCTTTTTTCGTCACCGCTCTCTGCGCTCGGCTTGGCGGGCGCTTTCCATTCGTCGGTCATGACCATCTACCCCGGCAAAAACGTATTAAGCCCGCTGACTCAGCCAGGCATGCAATTCTGAAAAACGATCAATAGCCAGCGCCGGCTCGAACAATTTCAGCGCTTCAATCGATTGCGCGCCGTAGCTGACCGCCACCGAATCCATGCCGGCGTTGCGCGCCATCTGCAGGTCGAATGACGAATCGCCGACCATCAACGCTTGCTCCGGACGAACTTCGCAATGGGCGAGGATCTGCTCAAGCATCAGTGGATGGGGTTTGCTGGCGGTTTCGTCGGCGGCACGGGTGATGTCGAAATAATCTTCCCAGCCGTGCGACTTCAGCACCCGATCCAGTCCGCGACGCGCCTTGCCGGTGGCAACCGCTAAATGATAGCCCTCGGCGCGGAACGCCTCCATCGACTCGACGACCCCTTCGAACAACGGCGAAGGCACCGCTTCCGACGCGATGTAGTGGTCCGCATAATGCTCGCGAAACGCCACCAGCTCGGCATCGCTGATCTCGGGGTAAAGCGTGCGAATTGCCTCCGGCAGGCCCAGACCGATGATGCCTTTGACAGCAAAGTCATCGCGTAACTGAAAACCGGAACGCTCGGACGCAACGCGCATCGCCTCGACAATCCGACCAATGGAATCAGCCAGCGTGCCGTCCCAATCGAAAATCAGCAGTTTGTAATCAGAGGGGTGCACTCAGGCGCTCCACAGTCTTGGCCCACATCTCGTCGACAGGCGCCTGCAACTTCAGTTCGCCGCCATCCGGCAGCGGCACGGTCAGCATGTACGCATGCAGGAACAGGCGTTTGCCGCCCAGATCGCGGATTTCCTTGCTGAAATCGTCATCGCCGTACTTGGTGTCGCCGGCAATGCAATGCCCGGCGTGCAAGGTGTGAACACGGATCTGGTGAGTCCGGCCAGTGATTGGCTTGGCCTCGATCAGGGTGGCAAAGTCGCCGAATCGGCGCAGGACCTTGAACACGGTCACCGATTCCTTGCCCTCCTCCTCGTCGACCTCGACCATCCGCTCGCCGGAACGCAGATTACTCTTGCCCAGCGACGCACGGACTTGCTTGATCGAAGCCGCCCAGTTGCCGCGAACCAGCGCCATGTAGCGCTTGTCCACGCCATCACCGCGCAAGGCCGTGTGCAAGTGACGCAGCATGCTGCGTTTCTTGGCGATCATCAGCAGACCGGAGGTGTCACGGTCAAGGCGGTGAACCAGCTCGAGCTCCTTGCAATCCGGACGCAGCTGACGAAAGGCTTCGATCACGCCGTAAGTCAGGCCGCTGCCGCCGTGAACCGCAATGCCGCAAGGCTTGTTGATCACGATCAGCGCTTTGTCTTCATAGACAATCGAGGCTTCAAGTCGCTGCAGCAAGCCCTGGGCCAGCGGCACAGGTTCGTCGCGCTCAGGCACGCGAACCGGCGGCACGCGCACGATATCGCCCGCCTGCAGCTTGTATTCGGGCTTGATCCGGCCTTTGTTCACTCGCACTTCGCCTTTACGCAAAATGCGGTAAATCAAGGTCTTGGGCACGCCTTTGAGCCGAGCGAGAAGGAAGTTATCAATACGTTGGCCGGCATATTCCGGCGAGACCTCAAGCAGTTGTACGCCTGGGGTCGAGGGGGCAGTAGTCGTCATGGCGCGGATGATATCAATTTTTTATGGAATTGAAGCACTTAATCATTACTGCTATAGTCGCGAACGCCGCCAAAAGCGGCCTGGACAGCGGACAAACGGTCAAAAACCGGCCCTGACCAATGCAATTCACCAGGACGCGAGGCCGTCCTACGGCGCTTTCGCTACGTAACGGTGGAGTTTGCAGGTGTAACGAGCGCAGGTGACATGAGGCCTGAATCACGCCGCAAAGCAGAGTTTTCACTCGCTACGCGAGCCCATATTCACGGCCAGTTCACAAAGTGCAGTCAGCTGCGAATGACCCCGAGCGAACGCTTCGGAAACAACGCCTAAATTAGCCATGATGCGTGACCTCCCCTTTCGGAGCTCACGGTAAATGCCAACCCGCTGCGGATTCTGCGCGCGGCAGCACCCGAATTATCAGGGATACGTGTAGGGTGGAGATGCACAACCGCTGGACTGTGTAGCAATAGGCTTTATCAAGACGCTTCATCTCGTCCACAGCCGCCGGTTGATTCCTCCTCCTGACTGAGTGCTTAAGTAGCCACAGCAAGCAGGACGCGTACGTCGCGACGAAGGCCCACATTGGCCGGACTTCGCTAGACACGGGAATGGCCAACCACTCCCGACGCACCTGACACCGACCATGAGAAGTCGTGTGTGCCGAACGCCGTTTCCGGCAGCCCGGAAACCGACGGTACTACATGAAAAGAATGCTGATTAACGCAACTCAACCCGAAGAGTTGCGTGTTGCACTGGTAGATGGCCAACGCCTCTACGACCTGGACATCGAATCCGGTGCACGCGAGCAGAAGAAGGCCAACATCTATAAAGGCCGGATTACTCGCATCGAACCAAGCCTTGAGGCTGCCTTTGTCGATTTCGGCTCCGAGCGCCACGGCTTCCTGCCCCTCAAAGAAATCTCCCGCGAATACTTCAAGAAAGCCCCTGAAGGCCGCGTCAACATCAAAGACGTCCTGAGCGAAGGCCAGGAAGTCATCGTTCAGGTCGAAAAAGAAGAACGTGGCAACAAGGGCGCAGCCCTGACCACCTTCATCAGCCTGGCCGGTCGTTACCTGGTTCTGATGCCGAACAACCCGCGTGCCGGCGGTATCTCCCGTCGCATCGAAGGTGAAGAGCGCAACGAACTGCGTGAAGCCCTGAACGGTCTGGTTGCACCGGCCGACATGGGTCTGATCGTGCGCACTGCCGGCCTGGGCCGCAGCAGCGAAGAAATGCAGTGGGACCTTGATTACCTGCTGCAACTCTGGACCGCCATCAAAGAAGCCTCGCTGGATCGCTCCGCGCCGTTCCTGATCTACCAGGAAAGCAACGTGATCATCCGCGCCATCCGCGATTACCTGCGCCAGGACATCGGCGAAGTGCTGATCGACAGCGTTGAAGCCCAGGACGAAGCCCTGACCTTCATCCGCCAGGTGATGCCGCAGTACGCCAGCAAGATCAAGCTGTACGAAGACAGCGTTCCGCTGTTCAACCGCTTCCAGATCGAAAGCCAGATCGAGACCGCTTTCCAGCGCGTCGTCGAACTGCCTTCCGGTGGTTCCATCGTTATCGATCCGACCGAAGCCCTGGTGTCCATCGACATCAACTCGGCGCGCGCCACCAAAGGCAGCGACATCGAAGAAACCGCCCTGCAGACCAACCTTGAAGCCGCCGAAGAAATCGCCCGTCAGTTGCGCCTGCGCGACATCGGCGGCCTGATCGTCATCGACTTCATCGACATGACCCCTGCCAAGAACCAGCGCGCCGTGGAAGAGAAAGTCCGCGAATGCCTGGAAGCCGACCGCGCTCGCGTGCAAGTTGGCCGCATCTCGCGCTTCGGCCTGCTGGAAATGTCCCGTCAGCGCCTGCGTCCATCGCTCGGCGAAAGCAGCGGCATCGTTTGCCCGCGTTGCAACGGCACCGGCATCATCCGTGATGTTGAATCGCTGTCGCTGGCGATCCTGCGCCTGATCGAAGAAGAAGCCCTGAAAGACCGCACCGCCGAAGTTCGCGCACAAGTGCCAATTCCGGTCGCAGCCTTCCTGCTTAACGAAAAACGCAACTCGATCACCAAGATCGAACTGCGCACCCGTGCCCGCATCGTCATTCTGCCGAACGATCACCTCGAAACGCCGCACTTCGAAGTTCAGCGCCTGCGTGATGACAGCCCGGAAGCCAGCATCAACCAGTCCAGCTACGAAATCGCTGCTGCCGCTGCCGAAGTCGAAGAAGTCCAGCCAGCCGCTGCGACCCGCACCCTGGTTCGCCAGGAAGCCGCGGTCAAGACTGCGCCGGCCCGCGCCAACGCTCCGGTTCCGACCGAAGTCGTCGCCGCACCGGTTGCTGCACCGGCCGCCGCGCCAGAGCCAAGCCTGTTCAAAGGCCTGGTGAAGTCGCTGGTCAGCCTGTTCGCTACCAAAGAAGAGCCTGCTGCTCCGGTTGTGGTTGAAAAACCAGCGACCACCGAGCGTCCTGCTCGCAACGAAGAGCGTCGCAACGGTCGTCAGCAGAGCCGCAACCGTAACGGTCGCCGCGATGAAGAGCGCAAGCCTCGCGAGGAACGTGCACCGCGTGAAGAACGCGCACCACGTGAGCCACGCGAAGCCCGTGAAGAAACCCCGGCAGTCGCTCGCGAAGAACGCGCTCCACGTGAAGAGCGCGCACCACGCGCCCCTCGCGAAGAACGTGCACCGCGCGCGCCTCGTGAAGATCGCAAGCCACGTGGCGAGCGTGAAGAACGCGTTCGTGAACTGCGTGAACCGCTGGACGCCGCTGCTCCGGCTGCTGCTGCCGCTACTGCTGAAGAGCGTCCAGCTCGTCAGCCACGCGAAGAGCGCGCGCCACGTCCACCGCGTGAAGAGCGTCAACCACGCGCCGAGCAAGCCGCTGCCGCCGTTGCTGAAGAAGAGCTGACTGGCAACGAAGAGCAACTGCAGGAAGACGGTCAGGAAGGCGCCGAAGGCGATCGTCCACGCCGCCGCTCCCGTGGCCAGCGCCGTCGCAGCAACCGTCGCGAGCGTCAACGCGATGCCAACGGCAACGTGATCGAAGGTTCGGAAGAATCCGAGTCCGCCGAAGGTAACGAAGGCGCCGAAGCACCAAGCGCTGCCGATCTGGCCGCAGGCCTAGCTGTTACCGCAGCCGTTGCCAGCACCGTGATCAGCGCTCCGGCTGAAGCACAAGCCAACGAGCAGGCCGAACGCGCCAATGCCGCCACACTGGAAACTGCTCCAGTCGAAGCGCCAGTCGTTGAAGCGACCACGCCTGTAGAAGTAACTGCCGCTCCGGAAGTCGAAGTGGCTCCGGTTCGTGAAGCACAGCCTGAAGTCGAAGCTGCTGCCGAGCCTGCCGTCGTTGCTGAAACGCCTGCCGTGGTTGCAGAGCCGGTTGTTGAAACCGTCGCTGAAACCGTGACCGAAACCGTTCGTGAAGTTCGCGAAGAGCAAACCGCTTTCAACTGGGTTGCCGAGCCGGTAGCGGTCGAAACGCCAGCGCCAGTTGCTGAAGTTGCGGTTGTCGAGCCTGTTGTTGTGGCTGCCGAACCAGAAGTGGCTCCGGTTGTTGAAGCCCCTGTTGTCGCCGAAGTGGCTGCACCAGTGGTTGAAGCTGCCCCGGCCAGCGCCCTGACACCAAGTGGCCGCGCACCTAACGACCCGCGTGAAGTGCGTCGTCGCAAGCGTGAAGAAGAGCGTCTGCAGAAGGAAGCCGAACTGGCTGCCGCTGCTGCTCCGGCCGCTGTCGAAGTGGCACCGGTTGTTGCTGAAGTCGTCGAGGCTGCTCCTGCCCCGGTTGCTGAAGTGGCTGCCGAGCCAGCTGACTCCGTGATCGACGAAGCTCCACGCTCCGTTCAGGAAGCGGTAGAGCAACACGAGCAAGCCCAGGAAAAAGAGCACGAGCCTAAACCTCTCGTCTGATTCCATCGGCCACTAAAAAGCCCCGCCTGGTAACCCAGGCGGGGCTTTTTTATGCCGGCTATTTATCAGGTAGATCGCGTTATCGTTCTTCGCGGGCAAGCCTCGCTCCTACAGTGATCGGCGGAAAACCTGTAGGAGCGAGGCTTGCCCGCGAAAGCGGTGTATCAGGCGAAAACCAACGCCTCAGGCACATCCACATCCCACAACACCCCGGCATCCTCCACCGCCACCTCAACCACCCGCGCCGACGCAAACAACGGCTTGGCCCCGCGATCACCCGATAACGCCATCAACCCCGGTCCAAACGTTCGCCCGAAACCAACCGGATGGCCGTATTCGCCATTCATCACCGGTACGCTAATTCCATCATCAGAAATCCCCGCCAACACCTGCTCAATCGTCGACGGCAGAATAAACGGCATATCCCCCAACACAATCAACCAGCCACCGAGTTGCGGACACGCAGCCACCCCAGCCGCAATGCTGTCGCCCATACCGGAGGATTCCACCAGCACAATCTCGAAACCATACGCCTGAGCCATACGAGCCACTTGCGGGCGATCTTCGGTCCTCACCAGAACGCGCTTCTCAAGACTGGCCGGCAAACTCACCAGCACCTGCTCGATCACCGAACGAACGGCGCCATCGCGCCCCGTACAGTCCGCCAACAACTTGTCCCTGTCGGCCCCCGCCACCTGTCGAAACCGAGTGCCCTGCCCCGCCGCCAACACGATGACGCCGATTGGCCCGCTCATGCCTCCTCCTGCAACGGCTTCTTCTGTTTCAGCTCGACTCCGTTCTTGATCGCGACAATTTCCGCCAGCAGCGACAAGGCGATTTCCGCCGGGGAATGGCTGCCGATGTGTAGACCGATCGGGCCGTGCAAGCGCTCGATGGCCTCTTGGGACAAGCCTAGCTGAGCGAGGTTTTCCCGGCGCTTCAGGCTGTTGATCCGCGAACCCAGCGCACCGACGTAAAACGCCCTGGAATCGAGTGCCGTCAGCAGCGCCATGTCATCCAGGCGCGGATCGTGGGTCAGCGCGACGATGGCCGTGCGTTCGTCGGTCTGGATGTTCAGCACCGCTTCGTCCGGCATACCGGATACGAAGCGCCCGTGCTGTTCTTCCCAGCCGTAGACGAACTCGGTGCGTGGATCGCAGATCAACACTTCGAAATCCAGCAGCCGCGCCATCTCGGCAACATAACGGGACAATTGCCCCGCGCCGATCAGCAACAACCGCCAACGCGGACCGTAAATGGCGCGCAACGTGGTGCCGTCAAAACTCAGCGCATCGTTCTTGGTCGCCGGCTGCAACGTCACTTCACCGCTCGCGATATCCAGCGAGCGCGCCGTGATTTCATGGGCCTCGCAACTCGCCAGCAACCCGGCAACCCAAGCCGGGTCGCCGACTCGCTCCTCGGTCAGGCGCAATGTGCCGCCGCACGGCAAACCAAACCGTGCGGCTTCCTCGCGAGTGACGCCGTAAGTGATCAACTGCACCGGCGGCCCGTCAGCCGGAATCCGGCCGTCGTGCAGCCGGGCGATCAAGTCATCCTCGACACAACCACCGGACACCGAACCGATCACCACCCCGTCTTCGCGCAAGGCCAACATCGCGCCCGGCGCCCGGGGCGCGGTGCCCCAGGTCTGGACCACGCTGTACAACACCACTCGCTGACCGGCGCGGCGCCATTCCAGCACGCTGCGCAGGACATTCAGATCGACGCTGTCCATCAAGCCTCGGCCTTCTGCCAACCTTGCAGTTGATAACGAACCGGCAAGTCGCGGATGCGTTTGCCGGTGGCGGCGAAGATTGCATTGCACAGCGCCGGCGCAATCGGCGGCACGCCAGGTTCACCGACACCGCCCAACGGCACCACGCCCGGCGGTGTGACCAGATGCACGGCGACTTCCTTCGGCGCCAGGGACATACGCGCCACTTCGTACATATGGAAGTTGTCTTGCTGGACCTTGCCGTCCTTGAAACTGATCTCGCCCAACACCGCGTTGCCCAGCCCCATCACGCAAGCGCCTTCGAACTGCGAACGAATTCGCTCCGGGTTGATCTGCGGACCGCAATCCACCGCTATATCGGCCTTGTGCACGATCAACGTGCCGTCATCTTTGACTTCGACTTCGATCACCGCCGCCACGTAAGTGACAAAGCTGTAATGCACCGCCAGTCCCAGGCCTCGGCCCTTCGGCAACTCTCGCCCCCAACCCGCAGCTTTCGCGGCGGTTTCAAGGACGGTGCGCATGCGCCCGGTGTCGATCGGATAGCGTTCGGGCGACTCGCCGTAGTTCCACTCTTCACTCAACGTACGCGGATCGATCTGACGGTCCGGGCCGAGCAATTTGACCTGGTACTTGAGCGGATCCTGTTTGGCCTTGTGCGCCAACTCATCGACAAAGCACTGGATCGCAAAGCCGTGAGGAATGTTCGACACCGAGCGATACCAGCCGACCCGCGTATGAATCGCCGCTTCCGGGTTCTCCAGGCGCACGTTGGGGATCGCGTAAGCCATGTTGGTGAAGCCCATGCCCAGCTCGAAAGCGGCCTCATGGTTCATGCCCGGCGCGAACAGCGCGGTGATACTCGGCGCTACCGTGCGGTGCAACCAACCCGACGGCAGGCCGTCCTTGTTCAGGCTGGCCTTCAGGTATTCAGCCGAGACGGTATGGAAATACGAACAGTGGATGTCGTCTTCACGAGTCCATTGCACCCGCACCGCCTTACCGGGGAATTCCTTGGCGAGGATCGCCGCTTCGATGATGAAGTCCGGCTTGGACTTGCGGCCGAAACCGCCGCCGAGCAGGGTGACGTGGAAGGTGACGTTATCGAACGGAATGCCCAGGCGTTCGCCGATTCGTTCACGGGTGACCTGCGGCGCCTGGCTTGGCGCCCAGGCTTCGCACACGCCATCCTTGAAACGGGCGATGGCGACCATTGGTTCCATCGGCGCTTGCGTCAGGTGCGGCAGATAGTAAGAGGCTTCGAGGGTGCTGTCGGCGCCGCTCATGGCCTGGTCGATGTTGCCGGTATTGCGCACCACTTTGCCGGGTTTGAGCGACGCCGCTTCAATTTCCTTGCGGTAGGCGATCGAGTCGTAACTGGCGTTGGGGCCGTCGTCCCATTCGATTTTCAGCGCGTCGCGGCCCTTGATCGCCGCCCAGGTATTGCTGGCCACCACCGCCACGCCGCCCAACGGCTGAAACTCCGAGGGCAGCGGACGGCCTTTGATCTGGATGACTTTGACCACCCCGGGGACTTTCAGCGCCGCGCTGTCATCCACGGATTTAACCTTGCCGCCGTACACCGCCGGACGTGCAATTGCGGCGTAAAGCATGCCGTCGATATGCACGTCGGCACCATAGATCGCGCGACCGTTGACGATGTCTGCACCGTCGATGGCCTTGGTGCCTTCCTTGCCGATGTAGCGGAATTCTGACGGTTCCTTGAGCCGCAGGCTGTCACGTGCCGGCACCGCCAGCGCACCGGCAGCGACGGCGAGCGCGCCGTAACCCAGCTCACGACCGCTCGGTTTATGGATGACTTTGTGCAATTGCGCGTGGCACTCGCCGACCGGGACTTTCCACTGTTCAGCAGCCGCCTGTTCGAGCATGGTCCGCGCGGCAGCACCGCAGCGGCGCATCGGCTCGTACCAGTGGCGCATGCTGCGCGAACCGTCGGTGTCCTGGTTGCCGAAGCGCACTTCATCGCCCGGCGCCTGTTGCACTTTCACCAGCGCCCAGTCGGCTTCAAGTTCATCGGCCACGACCATGGTCAGGCTGGTGCGTACGCCCTGGCCCATTTCCGAACGGTTGCAAACCACGGTCACGGTGCCATCCGCAGCGATGCTGACGTACACCTTCGGATCATCGATCCAGCCGTTGGGCATGCCGTCGGCGCCGAATTTCTTTTCCTTCTCGGCTGCGAACGCGTCCTGCCAGCCCCAACTCGCGGCGACCACCAGCGCACTGGTGGCACCGACGCCTTTGAGGAAACCGCGACGGCTGAGGTTACTCAGGGCGAAATCATTCGGGAACTGGCTCATGCCTTGGCTTCCTTCAGGTGAGTGGATGCCTGGCGGATGGCGGTCTTGATGCGGTTGTAGGTGCCGCAACGGCAAATATTGCCGACCATCGCCTCTTCGATCTGTTCGTCGCTCGGGTTCGGGTTGGTCTTGAGCAATGCGGTGGCGGACATGATCTGCCCGCCCTGGCAGTAACCGCACTGGGCGACGGCGGTGTCGAGCCAGGCTTGCTGGACGATTTGCCCGACCGGATCGGCGTGCAAGTTGTCGATGGTGCTGACGTTCTGGCCGACTACCGAACCGATCGGCGTGATGCAACTGCGCGCCGGGGCGCCTTCGATGTGAATGGTGCAGGCGCCGCACAGGCCCATGCCGCAGCCGAACTTGGTGCCGTTGTAACCGGCCACGTCGCGGATGGCCCAGAGCAGCGGCATGTCCTCGGTGACATCGAGTTGATGGTCTTGACCATTGAGTTTCAGGGTAATCATGGGCACGCCCGCATAGTGGTATGGGTTATGGGGTCGAGCAATCTGCCGCTGGGGGATTAGCGGTTGGCATCACGCAGATCGACTCAGGCTAATGAGGCTCTCTTATGCGGACGAAGATGTCTGCATCGGGCCCTTGGTGGAGCAAATGCTTGCATCGTTAGGGGGCTAAGTTAACCCAGCATTAACAAAAAAGCCCTGCACAATCGAAGATGTGCAGGGCTTTGAGATCAGCCTTGAAAGCGTAGCCTCAATACTGATTGGGCTCCATTTCCAGATCGACATGGAAGCGTTCTGAAATGTCTTTTTGGATGCGCTGTGCCAGGTTCAGCAACTGCAGACCGGTCGCGGCCCCGTAGTTGACCAGCACCAGCGCCTGCAACTTATGCACGCCCGCGTCGGCCTCGCGAAAACCTTTCCACCCTGCCCGCTCGATCAGCCAGCCCGCAGCCAGTTTCATCTGCCCGTCGGGTTGCGCGTAAGCCACCAGGTCCGGGTATTCACCTTTGAGCCGAGCGACCAGTGCAGCCGGGACCAAGGGATTTTTGAAGAAGCTGCCGGCGTTACCGAGCACCGCCGGGTCCGGAAGCTTTTCGTTGCGGATGCTGCAAATCGCCTGGCTGACGTCGGTGGCGGTCGGGTGATCGATGCCTTGCTCGGTCAGACGCTGACGCACCGGGCCGTACTCCAGATGCAAGTGCTCGGCACGGTCCAGGGCGAAACGAACCCTCAGGATCAACCAGCGCCCCGGTTCCTGTTTGAACAGGCTGTCGCGGTAGGCGAAGTTGCATTCGGCCAGCGTGAAATCGCGCAGCTCGCCAGTCTGGCGGTCCAGCGCGGTCAGGCCGGCGAACACGTCCTTGATCTCCACGCCATAGGCGCCAATGTTCTGCATTGGTGCCGCGCCGACGGTGCCGGGGATCAGGCTGAGGTTTTCCAGACCCGACAACCCCTGCGCCAGGGTGTGTTGCACAAACGGATGCCAAGGCTCGCCGGCCTCGGCTTCGATCACGACCTTGCTGCCGTCGTCGCTCAAAATGCGAATCCCGCGGGTGGCCATGCGCAGCACCAGCGACTGGATGTCGGCGGTCAGCAGCAGGTTGCTGCCACCACCGATCACCAGCAGCGGCACGTCATGCTCCACCGCATAGGCCAGCGCCTCGCGCACGTCGGCATCGCTGTGAGCCTCGGCAAACAATCGGGCCTGAACGTCCACGCCAAAGCTGTTGTAAGGCTTGAGCGAAACCTGTGGCTGAACCTGCAAACTCATAACCGGCCCTTCAATTCGATCACCAGTCGATCACAGGCACTTTCGATCAAGTCGAGCACCTGCTCAAAGCCCTGGTTGCCATCGTAGTAAGGGTCCGGCACTTCATCGACTTGCGACTGGTAGCGGCGCAGGAACAGGTCCAGTTCGGCCTTGCACCTGGCAGGTTGCAGGTCCTGGAGGTTGCGCAGGTTGCTGTTGTCCATCGCGAGGATCAGGTCGTAAGTCGCGAAATCGGCGCGGCTCACTTGCTGGGCGCGCTGCATCGACAGGTCGTAACCGCGCAGCTTGGCCGCGGCCTGGCTGCGTTTGTCCGGAGCCCTGCCGACGTGCCAGTCACCGGTGCCGGCGGAGGCGACTTCGACTTGATCGGCCAGCCCCGCTTCGCGCAATTTGTGCCGCAGCACACCTTCGGCCGTGGGTGAACGGCAGATGTTGCCCAGGCAAACGAACAAAACCCGCATCAGGCCTCCAGCAGGCGACGAACGCGCTCGAGGTCTTCAACCGTATCGACGCCGGTGGGCGGTGCGATCAGCGCGTCGGCGACGTGAATCCGCACGCCGTGCCACAGCGCACGCAACTGTTCCAGGGATTCGGTGTTTTCCAGCCAGCACGGACCCCAGCTGACGAAGTCATGCAGGAAACCGGCGCGGTAGGCGTAAATGCCAATGTGGCGGCGATACGGCACGCCTTCCGGCAACACGTCGCGAGTTTTCGCGAACGCGTCCCGAGCCCAAGGCAACGTCGCACGACTGAACGTCAGCGCCAGGCCATTGAGGTCGCTGACCACCTTGACCACGTTGGGGTTGAACAGGGTTTCGACATCTTCGATCGGCTCGGCCAGCGTGGCCATGCGCGCTTCGGTGTGGGCTGCGAGGTTGGCCGCGACCTGATCGATCACGCTTGGCGGGATCAGCGGTTCGTCACCCTGCACGTTGACCACAATCGCGTCGGACGCCAGACCGAGTTTTGCGGCGACTTCGGCCAAACGGTCCGTGCCTGAATTGTGGTCTTCGCGGGTCAGCACCACGTCGGCACCAAACGCGATGCACGCCTCGACAATGCGCGCATCGTCAGTGGCAACCACCACACGCTCGGCGCTGCTTTTGCACGCTTGTTCCCAGACGTGCTGGATCATCGGCTTGCCGGCGATCAGCAGCAACGGTTTGCCCGGCAGGCGGGTCGAGGCGTAACGCGATGGAATGACAACGGTAAAGGCTGTGGTCATTTATCCAGACGCTCGTCGGTGGTCAGGGTGCGAGCTTCGGTTTCGAGCATCACCGGGATGCCGTCGCGAATCGGGTACGCCAGGCCGGCGCCCTTGCTGATCAGCTCGGTTTTGTCGGCGCTGAGCTTGAGCGGGCCTTTGCAGACCGGGCAAGCGAGGATGTCGAGCAATTTGGTGTCCATGAGCATTCCCTGGATATAAACGGTTTAAGGCAAAAGTCGAGCCGGCAACAGGCGCATCAACTGCGTATCGAACCAGGCCACGAAGGCCGGCGATGGCGCAGCATCGACCGCCAGGTACCACCAATCGGCGGCGGCGAAGGCACGGCACTTCACCGCGTCCTTTTCGGTCATCACCAACGGCAATGACGGCGTGAAATTCAAGGCCTGCACGCTGTACTCGGCGTGGTCGGCAAATGCATGCGGGACTGGCTGCCAGTGTAGCGTTTCGAGGGTCGTGAAGAAACGCTGCGGATTGCCGATCCCGGCCACGGCATGCAGCGCCTGGCCTGCGGGAAAGTGGTCGAGGGGACGGCGTTCGCCGCTGTGCAGGTTGACCAGTTCCGTGGGTTGCAGCTGGAAGGCAAAACCGTTGTCGCGATCATCGGTGGCGCCGTTGTACAGCACCGCATCAACGCTTTGCAGTCGTTCGACCGGTTCGCGCAACGGTCCCGCCGGCAGGCAGCGCTGGTTGCCCAGGCCTCGGGCGGCGTCAATCAGCACCAGCTCAAGGTCGCGGGCCAAACGGTAATGTTGCATGCCGTCATCGGAGAGGATCAGGTCCAGAGGTTCGCTCGCCAGCAGCGCTTTGACCGCACTGCTGCGATCCGGATCGATCATCAACGGAACGCCGGTACGCTGGACGATCAGTAGCGGTTCATCGCCAGCGATGTCGGCGCTTTGATCGGCCTCGACGCGCCATGGCAGTTGCGGCGGTTTGGCGCCATAACCACGGCTGACCACGCCGACCCGCAAGCCGCTGCGCTGACAATGCTGGATCATCCACAGAATCAGCGGCGTCTTGCCGGTGCCGCCCACCGTGATGTTGCCGACGACGATCAGCGGCACCGGTGGCTGATAAATCTCGCCCTCACCCGCCAGAAAGCGTTTGCGCTTGTTCATGACCACGCGCCGGTACAGCCACTCCAGCGGCTGCAACAGCTTCAGGGCCGGATGACCTTGGTACCACGCGGCGAGCAAGCGATCGGACATGGCCATCAGGGCGCGGGCTGCGCCGCCTCGACAGTGGTCATGCGCAGGTGACTGAAGCCGAGTTTGCCGGCGGCGTCCATGGCGGTGATGACCGACTGATGCTGGGTCTTGCCATCCGCACTGATCGACAGCGGCAGGTTGGTGTCACCGTTGGATTCTTTTTGCAACGCGTCCATGAGCGCGGTCAGATCGTTCTTCTGCAAGACCTGATTGTTCACCGAGAACACGCCTTCGGCGCTGATCGCCACGTCCAGGTGTTTGACCTGCTGGTCTTCGGCAGGCGAACCGCTGACCGCTTCGGGCAGATCGACGCGCAACTGGGTTTCACGGGTGAAGGTAGTGGTCACGACGAAAAACAGCAGCAGGATAAACACCACGTCGATCAGCGACGCGAGGTTGATGTCGACCGTTTCCCGCGGTTTGCGGCGGAATTTCACGCTTTTTTGCCCTCGGTCAGGTCCACGTCACGATCACCCTGCACCACCTCGACCAGCTTGATCGCTTCCTGTTCCATGCCCACCACCAGCTCATCGATGCGGCGTTGCAGGAAACGGTGGAAAAATACCGCCGGGATACCGACCATCAGGCCAGCAGCCGTGGTGATCAAGGCCTTCGAAATACCACCGGCCAACACGGCGGCATTGGTGCCCATGCCCGTCCCCATGAACGCACTGAAAATATCGATCATGCCCAGCACGGTGCCGAGCAAACCCAGCAACGGCGCCATGGCAGCGATGGTGCCCAGCGCATTGATGTAGCGTTCGAGTTCGTGAATCACCCGCGCGGCGGCTTCTTCGATGCACTCTTTCATGATCTCGCGACCATGTCTGGAGTTGGCCAGGCCCGCCGCCAGAATCTCGCCCAATGGCGAATTGGCGCGCAATTCCTTGAGTTTTTCTTTATTGAGTTGCTTGTCCTTGATCCACACCCAGACCTGCCCGAGCAAGTGCTCCGGGGTCACACGACTGGCGCGCAGGGTCCAGAGACGCTCGGCGACGATCGCCATGGCCGCGATGGAACTCAGAATGATCGGCAGCATCATCCAGCCGCCGGATTTGACCAATTCCCACACAGTGACAGTCCCCTCGAAAAAGTGCGCCACTCTAACATAGGGGGTCGATGCACCGAAGACCGTGATGTCGCATCCGGTCGGGCTTTCATAACTCGCGGTTATTGTGTGGAACGCCAGAAACGCCGTTCTTGACGCATCGTCCACGGCGGATGGAAGCGTCCGAGGTGCAGACGGATGGCGCCCTGTTCGGCGCTGTCATGGATTTCCATACCGCGTTTTTTATAACGGGCCATGACCGTGGGGTGCGGGTGACCGAACGAATTGCCGTTGCCGCGAGAGATCAACACGGCTTTGGGTTGCAACGCAGTGAGCAATGCCATCGATGACGAGCTGCGGCTACCGTGGTGCGGCGCCTGCAACCAATCGGTGGGCATTGCGAGCGGGCTGTCGAGCAGGGCGCGCTCGGCGGCGCTGTCGATGTCTCCGGTCAGCAATAATCGCTCGCCATTGGCTTCGATTTGCAGCACGCAGGATTTTTGATTGCGGTCCGTGGCCGAAGGCCATTGCCAGAGCTGAAACCTCACGCCGTCCCAGGACCATTGCCGGCCACTCTCGCAGGCATCGGCGTGCAATTCGGCGGGCAGCGCCAAGGGATCACCGCTGAGCACCAGCTTTATCGGCAAACCATTGGCAACCGCTCGCGCACCACCAGCGTGATCGGCGTCGGCATGGCTGATCAACATCAGGTCGAGTTCGTTCACGCCGAGTTTGCGCATCGCTGGCAGGACCACTCGCTCGCCTAGATCGAAGTCGCCGAAGCGTGGTCCGGTGTCATACAACAGCATGTGATGGCGAGTTCGCACCAGAATCGCCAACCCCTGGCCGACATCCAGTTGCCAGACTTCGGCGATGCCCTCGGGCAAAAGTGGCCGTGGTGGAAAAACCAGCAACAGCAACAACGGCCAACCCAACGGGCGCAACGGTACACCGCGAGGCATTAACAGCAGAAACGCGCCGAGCATGCCCAGTGCCCATATCCACAATGGAATCGCCACGGGCACCCACGCGGGCAATTGACCGGCCATCAACCCAAGGCCCTTGAACAGCCAGTCGATCAGCCCACCTGCCAGCCACAACAAGCCCTCGCCCACATACGGCAGCGGCAACAACAGAGTTCCCAGCAAGGCCGGTGGCAATACCAGCAAACTGATCCAGGGCACCGCCAGCAGATTGGCGACCGGCCCGCTGAGACTGATCGGCAATCCCAACACCAAGAGCAACGGGCCCAGGCCAATTGCGATCAGCCATTGAGCGCGGGTCCAGGTTTGCCACCATCGCCACGGCCCCAAGCGACCGCCGAAGGTGAAGATCAACACCGCCACTGCGGCGAAGGACAGCCAAAAACCCGGTTGCAGACTCGCCAGCGGATCCAGCAACAAAACAGCGTTGAGTGCCAGCAACAGCGGCCACCAGGCGCCAAGGTGACGAAATCGCAGGCGCCACAACAGCACCAGACCGATCATCACGCAGGCCCGCCGCACTGGCACTTCGAACCCCGCCAGCAGTCCGTAACCAAGGGCGGCGGCGAATGCCAGTGCGCAGGCCCATGGCAGCCACGGCAAGCGGTTCGGCCACACCCCATAACGAGCGAGTCCGGCAATCAGCAGGTAAACCACCCCCGCCAGCAAACCGATGTGCTGTCCGGAAATCACCAGCAAATGCACGGTGCCGGTGTCTTGCAACACCTGCCAATCCTCACGACTCAGCCCGGCGCCATCCCCCAGCACCAGCGCAATCAACGCCCCGGTTCGCCCCTGGGCATCCACGGTTTGCAAACGCTGGCGGATGCTGTCGCGCCAGGCCCATTGAGCCTCCCTGAGCCGCTCACCGTCCTTGATCGTCCCGGTAGCGCCGATGCGTTGTGCCAGCAGCCAGGCGTCGTAATCGAAGGCATGAGGATTGAGCAGCCCGGCAGGACGCTTCAACTTCACCGCGAGCCGCCAGCGTTCACCACTGTTGACCGGCGGTCCGTCATACCAGGCCAGGCGCATCCGTTGCGGCACCTTGGCCTGTCGCGACCGGACGTCTGTCAGTTCGAAACGCACAACCCCGTCATTGTTCTGCGGCAAACCGGTCACCCGCCCTTCGACCCAACGGGTTTCGCCATCGAGATTCGCTGGCAAACGATCATCCAGCGCCCACTGTGCATTTGCGCCGGCCCAACTGAAGCCGAACAGAAAAAACGCCAATGGGTACGTGCGAAACGGCAGCGCCATCAAACCCGTTACGGGCAACACCAGCCATAACCAGACCGGCGGTAATACCGGCAAAAAACGCAGGGCCAGCAGACCCAACGCCAGCGCCATCATCCCTGTGCGCATACGCCCGTCCTTGAGAGTCCCCTCCTAGGCATAGCCGGCTCGCGGCACGTGCATCGTTATTAATTGTCACAAAGTCTGAATAGGCGGCTCATAGAATCCAGACATACTTGCCGCCTTAACCGACCGAGAAGCCCTATGCCCCGGCGCTTATTCAAACGTTACATGCCAGACCCGATCAGCATCAGGGAACACAAATCCTTACGCTTTCTCGGCACGCTGTTGCATGACCCGAACCTCTGGCACCTCAACCGTCACTCGGTCGCACGGGCGATGGCGGTGGGTTTGTTTGCGGCGTTCCTGCCGATTCCGTTGCAGATGCTGGTGGCGGCGGTTCTGGCCATTGTCGTACGCGGCAATATGCCGATTGCGGTCAGTCTGGTCTGGCTGACTAATCCGATCACTATGCCTGCGGTGTTTTTTTGTACGTATCAGACCGGGGCGTGGTTGATGGATGTCCCGGCTCGTCATCTGCCGGATGAGTTGACCTGGGAGTGGATCAGCGGGGAGCTGTCTACGCTGTGGCAGCCGTTTTTGCTGGGGTCGGTTGTGGTGGGGCTGGTGTTGGGGGCCCTCGCGTATTGTTTGGTGATGATGTATTGGCGGTGGTGGGTGAGTCGGCAGTGGGCTCGGCGCAAGAAGAAGCGGATGTTGTGAATGCGGTAGCTGGGCGGGATTTGATCGGGGGGCATATCCATTTCTGCGGTGACGGCGGCTATTGATTTCGCCCTTACGGCGAGTCACTTGGAAGAGCCCCAAGTAACCAAGGGCTCTTGCCCCTTTCGTTCGGTGGCTCGCTAATGCTCGCCATGCCCTCGCTCCGGTCCTGCTCCGTGGGCCTCTCAAGGGGGCGCTCAGATCAAAAGCTGAAGGCGAGCTAACGCTCGGCCTGATGAGTGGTGAAAAGCGAAAGCAAACGCGATTCCCTGTAGGAGCGAGGCTTGCCCGCGAAAAACGTCCGGACAACGCATTCATTCAGACAGCCCGCGTTATCGTTGACGTCCATCGCTGGCAAGCCAGCTCCTACAATTTCAAACCGTGTGAACCCAATCCCGTGTAGGAGCCGGCTTGCTGGCGATAGCGTCCGTCCAGTCAATAAATGCGTCGACTGACCCACCGC
>NZ_JAHBDB010000032.1:0-62376 GCF_019956105.1 Pseudomonas sp. BF-RE-25 | reverse complement strand
GCTCTTGCCCCTTTCGTTCGGTGCCTCGCCTAGGCTCGGCATGCCCTCGCTCCGGTCCTGCTCCGTGGGCCCGCCGCCATCGGCCATCCATGGCCGGGGGCGGCTAACCCGGCATCCATGCCGGGTTGCCCACTACGCAGAACCTCCACTCGGCCTCTCGAGGGGGCGCTCAGATCAAAAGCGGAAGGCGAGCTAACGCTCGGCCTGATGAGTGGTGGAAATCAAAAGCGTACGCCGATCCCTGTAGGAGCCGGCTTGCCGGCGAAAGGCGTGTGGGCAACGCGTTCATTCAGACAGCCCGCGTTATCGTTGACGTCCATCGTCAGCAAGCTGGCTCCTACAATTTTGAATCGTGTGAACCCAATCCCTTATAGGAGCCGGCTTGCTGCGGGCGGCGTTCCGACGATAGCGGTGGGTCAGTCGACGCATTTATTGGCTGGACGGACGCTATCGCCAGCAAGCCGGCTCCTACAGTTGATTGGTGCCATGGCCAATTACCGCGTCTGCTGCTGTTGCTGTTGCTGTTGCTTGGCTTTGGCTTTGGCTTTGGCTTTTGATCTTGATCTGCCCCGTCGGAAGGCCGAGTGGAGGTTCTGCGCAGTGGGCAACCCGGCATGGATGCCGGGTTAGCCCCCCCCGGCCAGGTATGGCCGATGGCGGCGGGCCCACGGAGCAGGACCGGAGCGAGGGAATGCCGAGCCTAGGCGAGGCACCGTACGTCAGGGGCAAAGCCTTTTGGTTCCTTTTCGGCGTTTGGAAAAGGGACTCGCCGTAAGGGCGAAACCG
Source organism: Pseudomonas sp. BF-RE-25 (assembly GCF_019956105.1). Lineage (NCBI taxonomy): Bacteria > Pseudomonadati > Pseudomonadota > Gammaproteobacteria > Pseudomonadales > Pseudomonadaceae > Pseudomonas > Pseudomonas sp. BF-RE-25. The sequence continues at coordinate 61,590 of NZ_JAHBDB010000032.1, read as the reverse complement.
CCAGCCGCCGTTACCGCAACAATGGATATGTACACAATCCCCCTACCCACCCAACACATTCACCAACGTCGCCTGATTCTGCCACTGCGCCGTCTTGACCTGGGACAACGCATTCTGCGCCGCCAACTGCACCCGCTGCGCCTGCAGCACATCCAGAAACGGCGTCTCCCCCGCCTGCCACGCCCTTTGAATCTGCACGGCGGCCGAACTGGCCTGACTCGCCGCACTGGCCAGAAACGTCTGGCGCTCGGCATTACGTTGCGCAGCAGCCAGTGCCGACTCCACCTCGGACACCGCCACCAGCACAGTGCGCCGATAACTCAACAATGCCTGCCGCGCTTCCGCGTCCCGCAAATCAACCACATTACGTCGACGGCCACCATCGAGCACCGGCACGCTGGCATTCAAACCCGCGAGCCAGAACGTCGAACTGGCCAGGTTCGCCGCGCTCACACCATCAATCAAAGACCCCAGTGCAGCTGACAGACTCAAGCGCGGCAACAGATCCGCCTTGGCCACGCCGACCCGCGCATAGGCCGCGATCAAGCGAGCTTCCGCAGCACGGATATCAGGCCGGCGGCGCAACAGATCCGCCGGGGTTCCGGCCTCCAGCAACGACACCGTGGAAACCTGCACCGGACTGTCCCTGAACTGCTGATACAAACCCTCGGTCGGCTGGGCCAGCAGCACCGACAACCGATGCAGCGAACGCTGCCAGTTCAATTGCAGCGCCGGCACCTGAGCAGCGGTAGAGTCCGACTGCGAACGTGCACGCAACACATCCGCCTCCGGCGTGTCCCCGGCCGCATACAACTGCTCGGTCAGTTGCAAGGTCTGCGCCTGACTGGCAGCACTTTGCTTGACGATCGCCAGGCGTTCCTCCAGGCCGCGCGCCTCGGCATAGGCCTGGACCACCTCAGTGATCAACGCTACCCGCACGCCCCGCGCCTCTTCCTCGGTCGCGTTGAGGTCCGCGTCGGCAGCCCGCACGCCTTCGCGGATGCGTCCGAACAGATCGATTTCCCAGGCAGCACTCAACCCGACCGAGGTCGGCTCGGTGATCAGCGAATCCGTGAAACCGGCCTGATCGGCCGAGATCCGCTGACGCGCCGCGCTTGCCCCGAGATCGACCTGTGGGCTGCCCGACGCCGCGCTGATGTTGCGCAGCGCGCGCCCGGCATCGATACGCGCCAGGGCAATCTGCAGGTCAAGGTTTTGTCCCAGGGCGCGCTCGACCAGACGGTCCAGCAGCGGGTCCTGATAGCGCGTCCACCAGTTGTCGGTAACGCTCGCCGGACGCGCCGTTTGCGCGTTGACGAAACGCTCGACCGGCACGTCGGACGGCGGTGGCATCACCGGCGAAGCACAAGCGCTCAACAGCGCCGCTCCCAGCATCAGGCCTGGAGCACGAAGCAAGTTATTCATGGGCCACGCCCTGTTCAGAATGAATGGATTGAGCCTTGGCCTGACGCTCGCCACCCGCGAGGCGGCGGATCAGCACATAAAAGACCGGGGTGAACAACAGACCAAACAACGTGACGCCGATCATCCCGAAGAACACCGCCGAACCCACGGCCTGGCGCATTTCGGAACCCGCGCCTTCGGACATCACCAGCGGCAACACACCCAGCACGAAAGCCAGAGAGGTCATCAGGATCGGCCGCAAGCGCAGACGACACGCCTCAACCACGGCATCGACAATGCCCTGCCCTTCCTTCTCCTGCTGACGCGCCACTTCGACGATCAAAATCGCGTTCTTCGCCGCCAGTCCCACCAGCACGATGAAACCGATCTGGGTCAGGATGTTGATATCGAGCCCCATCAGCCGTACGCCTCCGGCAGCTGCCAGCAAGCACATCGGCACGATCAACAGGATCGCCAGCGGTAGACTCCAGCTGCCGTACTGCGCCGCCAGCACCAGGTAGACGAAGATCACGCACAGCGGGAACACCAACAACCCCATGTTGCCGGCCGTGGTCTGCTGGTAGCTGAGGTCGGTCCACTGATAAGTGATACCCGCCGGCAGCGTCTCTTGAGCCAGGCGTTCCATGGTCTTGATCCCGAACTCGGAGCCCAGCCCCGGCAACGTATCACCGTTGATTTCCGCGGTCGGGAACAGGTTGTAGCGCGGGAATCGCTCCACACCCAGCGCTTCATGCAGACGTGTCACGCTGGCAATCGGCACCATCTGACCGGCATCGTTACGCACCTTGACCCGTGCCAGATCCTCCGGCGTGACGCGGTACGGCAGGTCAGCCTGCGCCGTTACGCGATAAGTCCGCCCGACGAGGTTGAAGTCGTTGATGTACGACGAACCAAAGTAGGTTTCGATGGCTTGGTTGATCTGGCTGCTCGGTACGCCGAGCATTTCCGCCCGTTCGCGGTCCAGTTCAACGAACACCTGCGGCGTGCGGGCCGAGAACGGCGAGTACACGCCGGTCATGCCTTGGGTGGCGTTGGCGGCGGCAATCAGGTTATCGGTCGCTTTGGCCAGGGCTTCGGTGCCCAGCCCGGCAGTGTCCTGCAAACGCATGGAGAAACCACCGGTGCTGCCCAAGCCTTGAACCGGCGGTGGCGTGGCAACAATCACCGTCGCACCGCTGACCACTTTCAAACGTTCACGCAAGTCTTCGGCAATCCTGTCCGAGGTAAGCCCATGGACCTTGCGCTCGGACCACGGCTGGAACACCGGCGCCAGACCGGCCGAGTTCGAGGAACTGGTGCCGGTCACCATCGAAAACCCGGAGAACGTCGGTACGCGATCCACTCCCGGCACCTGCAGGGCAATTGCCTCGATCTGCTGCGAGATTTGGTTGGTGCGCTCCAGCGATGCACCATCGGGCAGTTGCACGATGACCACCAGGTAGCCGCGATCCTGAACCGGGATGAAACCCTTGGGCGTCGACACCAACAGGTATGCGGTCGCGGCGATCAGCACCGCGTAGATCGCCAGCATCAACGGTGTTCTGGCCACCAGGCCGCGTACGCTGCCGGCATAACTCGAAGAGAGTTTCAGGAAGCCACGGTTGAAGCCATCAGCCGCCCGTTTGAGCACGCCTGTTTTCGCGGCGTGATGCGCTTGTGGTTCATGCCGGCGCAGGATCATCGCCGCCAGGGCGGGAGACAATGTGACCGAGTTGAACAACGAGATCGCGGTGGCCACCGCAATCGTGATCCCGAACTGGCGGAAGAACTCACCCGAGATCCCCGGAATGAACGCGGTCGGAATGAACACCGCACACAACACCAGGGTAATGGCGATCAACGCACCGCCGATTTCCTGCATGGTGACGATGGTCGCTTCCAGCGGACTCTTGCCATCGGCCAGATGCCGCTCGACGTTTTCCACCACCACGATGGCGTTGTCGACCACGATGCCCACGGCCAACACCAGCCCGAAGAGGGTCAGGTTGTTGATCGAATAACCGAGCATTGCCATGACCGCGAAGGTGCCCACCAGCGACACCGGAATGGCCAGGATCGGAATGATCGACGGCCGCCAGCCTTGCAGGAAAACCATGATCACCAGCACCACAAGGATGACCGCCTCGTAAATGGTCTTGCCCAGCTCGCCGATGCTGTCGGCAATGAACGCCGTCGGGTTGTAACCGATGCTGTATTCGATGCCCTCCGGGAAGTCCTTGCCGATTTTCTCCATGGTCTCTTCGACCACTTTCATCGTCGCCAGGGCGTTGGCGCCCGGACGTTGCAGCACTTGCAGGCCGATGGCCGGGTTGCGCAAGTAATAGGTGTTGTTGACGTACGCCAGCCCGGCGATTTCCGTGCGCGCCACATCCTTGAGCCGCACCAGACGCCCGGCAGTTCCCGACTTGAGAACGATGTTGTCGAAGTCGGCCGGCTCTTTCAGGCGGCCCTCGAAAATCAGGTTCGGCTGAAACGCCTGGGACGCCACTGGCGGCTGGGCGATCACCCCGCCGGCCACCTGGGTGTTTTGCGAACGCACGGCCGCGATGATGTCGGCAGGTGTCAGGTTGAACGCCGCCACACGCTCCGGATCGAGCCAGATGCGCATCGAGTATTCGCGTGCGCCGAGCGGGTTGATGTCGCCGACACCGTCGATACGCTTGAGCACATCGGCGACGTTGCGAATCGCGAAGTTGGAGACGTACAGCTGATCGTAAGTACCCTTGGGCGAGGAGATGAAAATCGTCGACAACTGCGTCGGCGATGATTTGCGCACCGTCACGCCACTGCGCTGCACTGGCTCCGGCAAGCGCGGCGTGGCCAGCGCCACACGGTTCTGCACCAGCACCTGGGCCTTGTCGACATCGGTGCCGCTCTTGAAGGTCACGGTCAGGTTGAGGCTGCCATCGGAGGTCGCCTGGCTGTACATGTAGAGCATGTCTTCAACGCCGTTGACCTCCTGCTCGATCGGGATTGCCAGGGTCTCGGCGACCGTTTGCGCCGAGGCACCGGGATAGGTCGCGGTGACCACCACGGTGGGCGGCGCGATGTCCGGGTACTCGGAAGTCGGCAAGACCAGATAGGCCAGGCCACCGATAATCATCAGGACGATCGACAGCACAATCGCCAATACCGGCTGTTCGATGGATGTACGGCCCAGGCTCATAACGGCGCCTCCTCGTTGCCCGTGGTTTTCGCGGCCTGGGCCAGCGAGCGATCCTCGGCCATGGCCGTATCACCGGCCCGCACGCGTTGCAGGCCATCGACAATCACCCGGTCCTGCGCCTGCAATCCGCTGGCGATTTCGCGCAAACCGTCATGCAGCTTGCCGAGCGTCACCGGGCGCACTTCGACCTTGTTCTGCGCATTCAGCACGTAGACGACTTTGCGGGTCGCATCGACGCTGATCGCAGTGTCCGGCAGAAGGAGCGCCGGGTACGGTGCCTGACTGGAGAACTGCACCCGGCCAAATTGCCCTGGGCTCAGTTGCAGGTTCTGATTGCTGACCCGGGCTCGCTGCCGCAAGGTCCCGGTCGACGGATCGAGGCGGTTGTCGATGAAGTCCATGCGTCCGGTCATGCTCGGCTCGGCTTCGCCGGGCAAGGCAATGCGCACCTGACTCTGTTTACCGGCGGCGTTCGCCTGGCGACGGTATTTGAGGTAGCTCTGTTCATCGATATCAAAGTAGATATCAATCGGGTCAATCGAGACGATGGTGGTCAGCAGCGTGGCGCTGCTGTTGCCGCCATTCACCAGGTTGCCTTCACTGATCAGCTTGCGGCTGATCCGCCCGCTCATGGGCGCGGTGATGCGGGTGAATTCCAGGTCCAGCTTCGCTGCGCTCAACGCGCCTTCGGCACTGAGGACTTCGGCCTGTGCCGCCTGACGCGCTTGCAAGCGCTGGTCGTAGAGGCTGCGGGCGATGGTTTTGGACTCGATCAAGACGTTGGCGCGGGCGAACTCCTGCTCGGCGAGGGCCAGTTGCGAGCGTACCTGCGCCAGCTTGCCTTGCGCCTGGATCACGGCGGCCTGGAATGAGCGCGAGTCAATCACGAACAACAAATCGCCCTTCTTGACGATGGCCCCATCCTGAAACGCGACTTTCTCCAGATAGCCGCTGACCCGCGAACGAACTTCCACCGAATCGGTGGCCTCGAAGCGCCCGGTAAAACTGTCCCAGTCGGTGATCACCGACTTGACCGGCTGACTGACCGTAACGCTCGGTGCCGCCGGCGCGCTGCTGGCCTTTTCCGGACCGCATCCGCTCAAGGCAGCCACCAGCGCAAGGCTGATCGCGGACAACGCCGCGCCTTTTATTACCTTTGATTTGACTGGGGATGCTGCCGGTTTCCCCGTGGTGTGCAAGTTCACTTTTGTGCTCTCCGAAGTGGGTAAAACTAAAACATCAGTTCATTTATCCAGAACTGGTTTAATCAACTTCCGACAGCGCGCTCATCCAGTGTTTTATTGCGTTCAACAAAAGCACCCGACTCTTCTGCATGAACTGCTAAAGATCCAGAAAGAGCAGCCACGGTGGCAAACAAGGCAACGATTTTTTTGAAATAAGTCATGATGGAAAATCTCGGTAGTGATCAGGATGGAAAGGATTTTCCAGCACCACCCACCGAAGATAAACCGCAGGAATACGAAAACAATATTGACTAAAAGACACGAACGAACGCTCTAACACGAGGATCACACAAGCACCATCGCACCGATCCGACATCACGGGACAATGACTTGTGAAGCGCATTCACTGATGATTTGGCGATTGCCAATTATGGAGACAGGACTAATAACAAGAAGATTAAAAGCAGGTAGGGGTAATTAACTTTCAATAAATAAGGAGATGACCTGGCGGCCATCCCCCCGAAACTATCAGCGATTAATTCCTCCCAGACATAGGTATTTGATCTCAAGATAATCCTCGATGCCGTACTTGGAACCTTCACGGCCAAGTCCCGACGATTTGACGCCACCGAACGGCGCCACTTCCGTAGAAATCAACCCTTCGTTGATCCCGACAATGCCGCACTCCAGCGCCTCAGCCACGCGCATGATCCGGCCGATATCGCGGCTGTAGAAATACGCGGCCAAACCAAACTCGGTGTCGTTGGCCATTTCGATGGCTTGCGCCTCGGTGCTGAAACGGAACAACGGCGCCACCGGGCCGAAGGTTTCCTCACGAAACACCTTCGATTCGCGCGGCACATTCACCAGGATCGTCGGCCGGTAGAAACTGCCCCCCAGAGGATGACGCTCGCCACCGGTCAACACCGACGCACCGCGCTCGACGGCATCGGCGACATGCTCCTCGGCCTTACGCACCGCGTTGTCGTCGATCAACGGACCGATCGTCACGCCGTCTTCAAAGCCGTCGCCAATCTTTAGCGCTTCGACGGCAGTTTTCAGCTTGGCCGCAAACGCCTCATAGATGCCGTCCTGCACCAGCAAGCGATTGGCGCAGACGCAGGTCTGCCCGGCGTTGCGGTACTTGGACGCCAGCGCCCCCTGCACTGCCGCATCGAGATCGGCGTCGTCGAACACGATGAAGGGCGCGTTGCCACCGAGTTCCATGCTGGTCTTTTTGATCGTGGGTGCGCATTGGGCCAAGAGTGTTGCGCCGACCTCGGTGCTGCCGGTAAACGACAGCTTGCGCACATCCGGGTTGGAGGTCAGCTCGCCACCGATTTCACTGCCCGGTCCGGTGATCACGTTGCACACGCCGGCAGGCAGTCCGGCACGTTCGGCCAGCACGGCAATCGCGATCGCCGAAAACGGCGTCTGGCTGGCCGGGCGCAACACACCGGTGCACCCCGCCGCCCAGCCTGGCCCTGCCTTGCGGGTGATCATCGCGGACGGGAAATTCCACGGGGTAATCGCGGCAAACACGCCGATGGGTTCTTTCTGCACGATGATGCGGCTGTTCGGCGAGTGCGAAGCGATGGTGTCGCCGTAAACACGCTTGCCCTCCTCCGCGAACCACTCGATGAACGACGCGGCGTAGGTGATCTCGCCGCGACTCTCGGCCAACGGCTTGCCTTGTTCCGCGGTCATGATCCGCGCGAGGTCTTCGCGGTGGGTGATCATCAATTCGAACAAGTGCCGCAGCTTTGCCGCACGCTCCTTGGCGGTGAGCGCACGCCATGCCGGTTGTGCGCGCCTGGCGGCGGCAATGGCTCGCGCGGTTTCGCTCGCCCCCAGTGAAGGCACGCGCCCCAGTACATTGCCGGTGGCCGGGTTGATGACGTTGATGCTGCGACCTTCACCAATCGCCAGCCATTGACCATCGATGTAGTTGGCCTCGCGAAACAGCGAGGGATCGTCGAGCGTCGACAGGAAGTTTGAATCGGCCATGCTGCTGTCACTCCTCAAAATTCAATCACCTGACGGACCGCACTGCCATCGTGCAGGCGGTCGAAACCTTCGTTGATGTCGTCCAGTTTCAGCCGGCCGCTGAGCAGCCGATCCACCGGCAGGCGGCCATCGCGATAGAGCTCGATGAAGCGTGGAATATCGCGCAGCGGCACACAGGTGCCGATATAGCTGCCCTTGAGCGTGCGCTCTTCACCCACCAGTTGAACGACGTTGACCGGCAGCGCCGAACCGGGCGGCGGCAAACCGGCGGTCACGGTCATGCCACCGCGTTTGGTCATTTGCATAGCGTTGTCCAGTGCGCGGATCGAACCGGCCATTTCGAACACATAGTCCGCGCCGCCCCCGGTCAGTTGCCGCACCTGCTCCACGGCGTCCGGGTCGCCGCCATTGACCACCGCAGTGGCCCCGACTTCTTTAGCCAGTGCGAGCTTCTCGGGTGACAGGTCGACGGCAATGATTTTGCTCGCCCCGGCCGCCCTCGCCCCCAACACCGATGCCAGGCCAACACCGCCCAGCCCGATCACCACGGCGGTCGAGCCCACCCGCAGCTGCGCGGTATTCACCACAGCGCCAACCCCCGTCAGCACTGCACAACCAAACAGCGCCGCTTCGACAAAGGGCAGATCGCGGTCGATCTTGACCACCGAGTTGCGCGACACCACCGCGTATTCGGCAAACGCCGAAACGCCGAGATGGTGATGGACGTGACCGGCAGCACTGCTTAAACGCACCGAGCCATTGATCAGCGTGCCGGCGGCATTCGCTTTTGCCCCCGGCTCACAGAGCGCCGGCCGACCTTCTGCGCACGGCAGGCAGTGGCCGCAACTGGGCATGAACACCATCACTACATGGTCGCCTGGCTCAAGGTCACTGACCCCATCGCCGAGTGCTTCGACCACGCCCGCCGCTTCGTGGCCGAGCGCCATGGGCATTGGTCGCGGACGGTCGCCATTGATCACCGACAGGTCGGAATGGCACAAGCCTGCGGCACGGATACGCACCAGCACTTCGCCCGGCCCCGGTGGCGCCAGCTCGATGGTTTCAATTGCGATCGGCTTGCTCTGTGCATAAGGCGGCGCAACATTCATATGTCTTAGAACAGCAGCTCTGACTTGCATCTTTCGTCTCCGACGCAGCTGGACTCGATAGTGAGTACTCATCACTATGCCGCAGCCCGCCCACCTCAGAAACGCATCGCCAGGCGTAGCTGTTTGGAATTGAATTCGCAAAAGCACGCTGTCCCGGCGGGCACGCATTCGGCTCGAATTGTTATTTCGGTTCTCAAATCTTGTGCTCGGCCACCGCGTTCCCGGCCACCCATCCACTGCTTATCCTGAACCCGCAAACAACATCACTGCGTCCCCAGAGGCGCCTGAATGAGGGTTTCAAGATGACCGAAGCAAGCACCCGTAAAAAACTGGTCGAGGCCGCACCCCATGCCTCGTTCAATCTCGACGAGATCGTCAAGACATTCCCCGAAACCGCCGAAACACTGCTGGTCGATACGCGCCTGACTGACGAAGACGAAGCCAGTGCGCGGGTCTTCCGGGTCTATCACCCGACGCCTGCGCACTATCACGCCACCTGCGACGAATACCTGATTGTGCTGTCCGGGCGCGCGACCTTTTTCATGGGGGACCGCGAAGAATTCGAGGTCGGTCCGGGCGAGATGCTGTTCTTCAAGAAGTTCACCATCCACGGCATGCCGAAGATTCTCGAACACCCGCTGTTCATGGTGTCGGTCGACACTCCGCGTCGCGATCCAAGCGACATCATCTTTGTCGATCCATCCAGCGGCACCGCCGAATCGTTCGTGCAGGCAAAGCCATGAACAGCAGCGCGCTGGAAGTTTTCGCGACCTTTCCAGTCGAGCGCCCCGGCAATCCGACCGTAATGCCGGACGGGCGCGTGCTGGTATCGGTCTCGGCGATCATCGCGCCGTCGATCTCGGTGCGCGCCGTGTCCGAAAACGGCGAGCATGCGGCCTATCCCGATGAGGTCTGGGCCGGCAAACCCGGCGTCGACGGCCGTGGCATGTCTGCCGTGATCGGCATTCGCACGGACCCGCAAGGGATCGTCTGGATCCTCGACATGGGCAGCCCGCAGCAACAGCCCCGGCTCATCGCCTGGAATGATCGCGAACAACGCCTGCACCGCCTGATCGTGTTGCCGCAGAACGTACTTCGCCCGAGTTCCTTCACCCAGGACTTCGTCATCGACTGGCGCCGCCAACGCATTTACATCGCCGACATGACGATGAACCCCAGCGGTGCGAGCGACTATCCGGCCATCGTCGTGGTCGACCTGCAAAGCGGTCTTTCGTGGCGTTCGCTGGAGTGCTACCCGGGCCTGATGCCCGGCGATGTGCCGCTGATGGTCGCCGGCAAACCGCTGTCGCTGCGTACACCGGATGGCGAGGTCATTGCTTACCAGTACGGGCTGAACCCTATCGCCATCGACCCGTTGGGCCGCTGGGTTTATTTCGGTTCGATGTCGGCGCGCAAGGTCTACCGCATCGCCACCGAAATCCTCGCGCAACCTGCCGCCGACGCGCCGTTGAGCGAGGCGGTGGAATACTGGTGCGAGAAGCCGCATTGCGACGGGTTTGATGTCGATGCACAAGGCAACGTCTATGTGACGGACATCGCCAACAGTGCGATCGGGCTGGCCTCTCCTGCGGGCTATCGCATCCTGGCCCAGGACGACCGACTTCTTGCCTGGCCGGACGGGGTCGAGCTCGATGCGCAAGGAAAATGGCTGTACATCACAGCGAACCAGTTGCACCGACACCCGCTGCTCAATGCGGGTGAAGACGCCAGCCAGCCGCCCTTCCATGTTCTGCGTTTGCGGGTGGATGCACCGATGGGGTTGAGCGAAGCGCCATGAGCATCCGGTCTGTTGTCATTGCGCTGCTGTTGACGGTAAGCGCCATTGGCCTGGCGCTCGCGGATGTCAGTGCCGGCGTATGGATCTATGCCGCGGTGGCGCTCGCGGCGGCAGCGCTCTCGCGGGGCGGTCCGGACCGTTGGCCCGGTTGTATGTTCGAGGGGCCGAGGGTCTCTCTGGCGCATCGTTTGCTGACTCAATTGGCAGCGCTGGTGTGTTTGCTGTTGGCGCAATGTCTGCGTGGAGACCTGCGGGACATGCTTTCGGTTGCCGGGATTCTGCTGTTTGTTCATGCCTTGCTGGTGGCTTGCGTGCCGCGAATTGGCAGGGTGATTCGCCGGTGAATGAAGGGCGTGAGCCTGATTTCTGCCGCCCCCTATCAACTGTAGGAGCTGGCTTGCCGGCGAAAGCGGTGGGTCAGATGAAATATTTGTCGACTGAAAGGACGCATCGCCAGCAAGCCGGCTCCTACAGGAGACATGTACATCCGATGCATCAGGCTGGCCGCCGGAGCATCGCCAACAACGACATCACCCGATCACACCACAAACCATTATCAAAACACCCTGAAAACACTCTCCTCCCACACAGGTGAAAACATGAGTGAAGTCCACATCTGGATTGCCATTGAACGCCCCATCGAACAGGTCTGGTCGCTACTGGGCGGCTTTGACTGGCTCCCGCGCTGGGTCGAGGTCATCGCCAGCAGCCGTCTCAGCGACAGCGGCCGCCTGCGCCATCTGAAAACCACGGACGGTGCCGTCATTGTCGAGCGCTTGCTCACGTTCGACGAAAATGAAAAATACTACAGCTACGCCCTGCTCGAAGGCCCCTCACCGGTCACCGACTATGTCGGCACGATGTCAGCCCAGAGCGATGGCAACGGTAGAACGCTGGCCTCCTGGTCAAGCACTTTCCAGGTCCTGGAGGCCGACGAAGCGCAGGTCGTCGCGCGTCTCGAGGCGCTCTACCGCACTGGTCTCGAGCGCCTCAAAGCCATCGTCGAAACCATGGACTGAGCACCGAAAAAGTCTCATCCCCGGTTCATGAAGGCCTGCAGACGCGGCACCATAAAGTCGAGGAACGTCCGGATACGCTGGGGCACATGCTGCCCGCCCTGATACAGCGCATGGACTTCCTCGCAATCATGCCCGGTCTGCGCAAGCACCTCGACCAGACGCCCCGAGGCCAGGTCCTCATCAATGTGAAAATCAGCCAATCGGGCAATCCCGACCCCGGCGATGGCCATGCGCCGAACCGTCTCGCCATTGTTCGCTTGCAGGTTGCCCTGGACGATGCGATCGACGATGCGACCACTCTGATGCATCGGCCAGACCGGACTGGAGCGGCGGAAATTGAAGCTCAGGCAATTATGCTCGGCGAGGTCTTCAAGGGTCTGGGGCACGCCGTACTTTTCCAGGTAGTCGGGGGACGCCACCATCTTGCGCCGGGCAACACCGATACGCCGTGCGCGCAACGTCGAGTCGGTCAATACGCCGACCCGGAAGGCAACGTCGGTGCGGTCCAGGTACATGTCGACGATGTCATCGCACAGGGACAGGTTGATCTGAATGTTCGGATGGGCTTCCCAGAACGCCGGCAGATTCGGTTCGATCGCCAGCGTGCCAAACGCCACCGAGGCATTGATGCGCACGGTCCCACGGGCTTTCTGTGCACCTTGGGCCAAGACTCTTTCGACGTCGTCGAGCTCGGCCAGCAAAGCGTTACTGCGCTCGTAGTAAATGCGGCCCTCATCGGTCAACGACAGCTTGCGGGTCGAGCGCTCGAGCAGACGAACACCCAGGCGCAGCTCCAGGCGAACGATCAGCTTGCTGACCGTGGAAGGTGTCATCAGCATCTGCCGCGCTGCCTGTGAAAAGCTGCCGGCATCGACGACCCGCACAAAAACCTGCATCTCGCCCGCTCTGTTATCCACGTCTGTCTCCCGCTCATTGATTAGTGAAAAAATATCACAGGCGACACCCCTCGATACGCCGGAATATGCGGGTCAATATTCATTGAACTTGTGAATATTTTTCATAAAAAGCTGTAGGAGCTGGATTGCTGGCGATGGCGGCTGTTCAGGCACACCGCGTCGCCTGAATCGCCGGCAAGCCGGCTCCTACAGAAACCCGGGCTTACCTGACACACCACCGAACCTGTAGGAGCCGGCTTGCCGGCGATGGCATTTGTTCAGGCATACCGCGTCGCCTGAATCGCCAGCAAGCCGGCTCCTACAGAAATCGGTGTTTACCTGACACACCACCCAACCTGTAGGAGCCGGCTTGCTGGCGATGGCGTCTGTTCATGCACACCGCGTCGCCTGAATCGCCAGCAAGCCGGCTCCTACAGAAACCCGGGCTTACCTGACACACCACCGAACCTGTAGGAGCCGGCTTGCCGGCGATGGCGTCTGTTCAGGCACACCGCGCCGCCTGAATCGCCAGCAAGCCGGCTCCTACAGAAACCCGGGCTTACCTGACACACCACCCAACCTGTAGGAGCCGGCTTGCTGGCGATCCAGGCGCTGCGGTGCATCAAGTACGCTGACACCTACCGGGACGGCTCGCTGGCCGGCTCGGCCACTTCCCGGGTCAGAAAGTCGATCAAGGCCCGCGCGGTCGCTGACAATTGGCGATGGGGCGGATAGATCACCGAGAACGGTCGGGAGCGTTCGCCCGACTGCTCAAGCAGCGGCACCAGGCGTCCACTTTGAATGCGCTCGCGGACGATGAAATCGTAGCTCTGGCAGATCCCCATGCCGTGCTCGGCCAAGGACACAATGCCCAGCACGTCGTCGGACACCTGCACATTCGCCTCGGGTATCCACTCCCGATCAACCCCCTGTTCACGAAACAGCCAGGGCCCGACGCGGCCGCTGCTGGGCATCACAAACGGCAGGCAGGCATGCGCCGCCAGCTCGTCGACACTGCGCGGGGTACCGGCACGTTTCAGGTAGTCCGGCGCGGCGACCAGGCGCAAACCCGCGTCCTCCAGCTTGCGTCCGATCAGGCCGCTGTCCGGCAATTGCCCCAGACGAATCGCCAGGTCATACCCTTCCGCCACCAGGTCCACATTGCGATTGCTGATGCTCAACTCGATGCGCACCTGCGGGTACTGCCGGGTAAAACGGCACAGCAATGGCGGCAACCGGTAATGCCCGTAGGTCGTCGGCACACTCAGCCGCACACGCCCGGTCAACTCGCCTTCCTGCCCCTGGATCGTTCGTTCGGCATCATCGATCAACCCGAACGCCGCGCGGGATTGTTCAAGGTAAAGCAGGCCCGCCTCGGTCAGGCTCAGACGCCGGGTCGTGCGCCGCAACAGCTGGACGCCGAGGCGCGCTTCCAGGCGCGAAATCGCCCGGCTGACCACCGACGGCGTGGTCGCCAGAAACACCGCCCCGGCGCTCAACGAGCCCTTTTCCACCACGGTGACGAACACTTCAACGTCCGCGAGATAATCGAATCGACGGGTCACTCTTACCTCCAAAGAACAAGTGCTTTCCTTCGCAGCGAGTTTATCGCCCATACAGGCATGAATATAGTGAATCAACGATCCGGCGACCGCCGATCGATCACCTCACTGTTCGGAAGCTCCCATGCGCCCTATCGCCCGACTCGCCCTCGCCATGACCATTTCCGCGGCTGCCTTCAACGCACAGGCCAGCAATGTCCTGATCGTGCTGTCCGATTCCGACCACCTCGACCTCAAGGACCAGAAGGTTTTCGCCACCGGTTTCTACCTGAACGAACTGATGCAACCGGTGAAACTGCTGCTCGATGCCGGGCACTCGGTCACCTTCGCCACGCCGACCGGCAAGGCGCCGACACTGGACCAATCGTCCAACGACAAGATGTATTTCAACAATGACTTGGCGGCCTTACAGGCGCACAAGGCGTTGCTGGATCAGCTAAAAGTCACTTCAAAAGGCGAGTCGCCGGTCATCAGCCTGGCGCGGGTCGAACAGATCGGCTACGAGCATTTCGATGCCGTCTACGTCCCCGGCGGCCACGCGCCGATGCAAGACCTGCTGCACAGCGCCGCGCTGGGAAAACTGCTGAACAACTTCCATGACAACGGCAAGACCACCGCCCTCGTCTGCCACGGCCCGATTGCCCTGCTGTCGACCCTGGCCGATCCCGTCGCGTTCACCCGACAACTCGAAACCGCTGGCAAAGCCTCCACCAAAGGCTGGACCTACGCCGGCTACAAATTCACGGTCATCAGCAATCAGGAAGAGGGATTGGCCAAGGGCTTGTTGAATGGCGGCGCGATGAAGTTCTATCCGCAAACGGCGCTGGAACAAGCGGGCGGCGTCTATCGCAGCAACACCTCGCCGTGGGCCTCCAACGTCGTCATCGACCGCGAACTGGTGACCGGCCAAAACCCAGGTTCCGCGCTGGACGTGGGCAAGGCGATCGTCGAGCGTCTCAAGCCTCGGAGCTAGAGACTGAGTGGTCCCGGAATGGTAAAACTCGTGGCGTTGTTTTTTGTTTGAATGGCCTCGAAAAAGGATCACATCGGTGAAGTCACCCGCCACGCCAGATTCAAGTGTCACAGCCGAGTCTGGCCTGAGCCTGCAAACCCGGCTGATCGCGCTGGTGGTGGCGGTGACCTTTTTCATGGAAAACCTCGACGCGACGGTCATCGCCACCGCGCTGCCCACCATGGCCAGCGCATTTGGCATTACGCCGGTCGACATGAACATCGGCATCACTGCCTACATTCTTGCCGTGGCGATCTTCATCCCGCTGTCCAGCTGGATCGCCGACCGCTTTGGTGCGCGAAAAGTGTTTGCCGGCGCAATCATCGTCTTCACCCTCGCCTCGCTTCTTTGCGGGCTCAGCCAGAACATCGAAATGTTCGTTTTCGCCCGCGTGCTCCAAGGCATCGGCGGCGCGCTGATGGTGCCGGTGGGACGCCTGGCCGTGCTGCGCAACACCGACAAAAAAGACCTGGTAAAAATGATCGCGGTGATTACCTGGCCCGGCCTGGTAGCGCCCATTCTCGGGCCAATCGTGGGCGGCCTGATCGTCACCCACGCATCATGGCCGTGGATCTTTTACGTCAACCTGCCGCTCGGTGCGTTGGCGCTATTTGCCGCACTGTGGCTCGTGCCGGAAGGACGAGAAGACAACGTCCGCCCATTCGACGGCAAAGGCTTCGCCCTGCTGGCCGGCGCCTGCGCCTCTCTTCTGGGCGGTCTGGAATGGCTGGGCAGCCAGCACGGCAACGCCATGTACTCAGGACTCGCGCTAGTGATCGCCGGCATGATCCTCGCCGTGTGGGCCGTGGACCACTGCCGACATCACACCCACCCGCTTTTGCCGCTCGGCACCGTTTCCATCAACACCTTCCGGGTCAGCCTCTTCGGCGGATCACTCTTTCGCCTGGCCATCAGCGCCTTGCCGTTTTTGCTGCCGCTGCTGTTCCAGGTCGGCTTCGGCTTATCGCCCGTCGAAGCCGGCCTGCTGGTGCTCGCGGTGTTCGCCGGCAACCTGGCGATGAAGCCGTTCACCACGGCAATCATGCAGCGTTATGGTTTCCGCCAAGTCTTGCTGATCAATGGCGTCATCGGCGTGATCTCGATTGTCGCCTGCGCCTTCTTCACCCCACAGACACCCTTTGCCGTGATTGCCGCTGTGCTATTTATCGGCGGCTTGTCGCGATCCATGCAATTCACCTGCTACAACTCCATCGGCTTTGCCGACGTACCCAAGGCGCGGATGAGCGAAGCGTCGGCGTTATTCAGTATGTTTTTTCAACTGGCCATGGGGCTGGGGGTGACGGTTGCTGCGTTGTTGTTGCGGGCGTCGATGTCGGTGCAAGGCCATGAGTTGCAGGCGCTGGTGGCTGACTTTCGAGTGGCGTTTGTGGGTGTGGCGGTGTTGGGGTTGTTGGCGTTGGTTGATGTGATCAGGTTGCCCAAGGATGCGGGGGATAGTGTGTTGAAGCGGGTTTGAACCTGCCTCAAAGCGGCTGAACAGAGACGGCTCATTCGAGCCGCCCCTGTACTTGATTACCCGCGTTTGGGCAATTTCCAGTTGGGTCGGATGAAGTGGCAGGTATAACCGTCGGGAAGCCGTTCGAGGTAATCCTGGTGTTCCGGTTCCGCTTCCCAAAACGGCCCGGCCGGGGTGATTTCGGTGACCACCTTGCCGGGCCAAAGGCCGGAAGCTTCGACGTCGGCCACGGTGTCTTCGGCAACCTCTCTCTGCTCATCGCTGAGGTAGAACAACGCAGATCGGTAGCTCGCGCCGACATCGTTGCCTTGGCGATTCTGAGTCGTCGGGTCATGAATCTGGAAAAAGAACTCGAGAATCTGGCGATAGCTGATTTGTTGCGGATCGAACACGATCTCGATGGCTTCCGCGTGATTGCCGTGGTTGCGATAAGTCGCGTTCGGCACATCGCCTCCCGAGTAACCCACCCGTGTGGACAGCACGCCGGGGTAACGTCGCAGCAAATCCTGCATACCCCAGAAGCAACCACCGGCCAGGATGGCGGTTTCGGTTTGCGTCGTCATGAACGGTCATTCTCCTCAATGAAAGTGGCGCGTTATTGATTACGGATCGGACTGTTGAACGGGTCGAAGCGACTGCCGCACGGGTGTCGACGCAATGATCATAAACCTTAACCGCTACGCCGTAAGCTCGACGTAGTTCGACTCCCCACCACCCGTCGCGCCCGACAACCAACCCCAAACGAAGGCCAGAGTGGTACGCCCTGCGTGATCAACGCCCACCGTGCCACGAGACCAGCCGGCAAGCATCTCGCCATCCGCCGTCAAACACTGAAAAAGTAGCTCAATAGTATCGGGGCCTGTCACACGCCCGACTTGATGACCGATGCGTATCCGTCCGCCCTGGTAAGTGCTCGAAATGGCATTCCCCTCGACGTGGTAGTGAAACACGGTGCCGGCACCGGACAGCCCTTGAGCGTTATTCGCGACGGTAAACCGGCGATTGTTCAAACGCTCGCTGATTTGAGAAAAGGGGGTTTCCATGAATGTCGCATCCTTGGGTTGAGAGGTTCCGTTTTTAGGCTTTGATGATCCTAACTCATTCTTTTCCGAGTGATGAAGACGCAGGGTTGGCGATCTCTAATGCTGTGGCTTCAATCCCAAAACAAAAAAAAGCCCTGCCCCGACTAAATGGGGCAGAGCTTCTGTTGGCGCATCACGTTATATCAACGCCCTTGCCTACTCCTGCGGGTCAACCTGATCCAGCACCCGATTCACCGTCAATTCCGCTAACGCAATCATTTGCTGAATGCCCAGTGCCAAATTGCATTTGGGACCTTCGAGTATGAACGCCAGTTCACTGGCCATAACGCTTGCAGAAGCGAGTGTTTCGCAGGCGTGAACCAGGAGGGTTTCGTTATTGACGTTGGGGGCGATGGTGAAAATGGGGTTGGGACGGCGCTCGGCCTCGGCGGGTTTGCGGGGTGGGGATTCGAAATCGGTTTCTGTGCAGTCATCTGCATCGGGGGGATTCGGGGTTTCTTTGATCATTGTGGAGCCTCTATGAAGTGGACCTCTCCAAATTTGCTACCACGCAAAATAAGGAGACGGCTGTACACAGGGTGGTAGACCGGTCATAGAAACCCGGCAGGCCGAAGCCTCCCATGCACAGCCGCCACAAAGCAGCCAGCACAAAAAAAACGCCCTGAGGCGTTCTGGGTCTATGAAGTAACCGGGCTACCACACCCGTTCGCTGAATTGGCAGCGACGGGGGCAGGTTAGCGAGGTGTGTTCCGAAGAGCAAGTGCATTGGCCCGTCGAAAATCCCCGAAGGTTGATGCAAGCCCTAAGCTCCTATCGGGCTAGAGCGTGTAAAAACTCTGCAACCTGCTTCGATTTTCAAAGCCAAAAAGGTGACCTAACCCATTTAACAACGATGGAGTTGCGGACTAACGAGCTATTCATCGAGGCCGAACCGCAGCAATCCTCCATCGACACGATCTCCAGGCAATCGCCCAACGCATTCGAGGTCGAGCCAGCTGTGACAACGGAATGAACGAACTCTGATCGAACTGGCGCCCAAGGCGTCCTGGTATGACATTCATGATCAGTGGCCACAGTATCAATGACTGCAATGTCGAAAGCTGTCGTTCCTGGCCGACTACTTTCGACCCATTGCTGCCGGTCAGCAATGGCTGAAATGATTGGGTTGCCGCGCGGCGTTACCAACTGGAAACCGGCGGGTCATCGTTGAGGGCATCTAGGTCAACACCGAGCGCGATAGCTAGGCGCTGATGATCGGCGCAGCCTTTACCGCATCCCTCAACCCGGACTACCAGATCAAATGGAAGGCGGCGACAGGCTTTGTCGACCTGAACCGTGATCAGGTTATCGGACTAGCCTCGCAGGTGCGCGAGTTCGTGCAGTCTTGTTTCAACTGGGAGGCTGAACTGCTGGGATTCGTAGGCGACGGATCAATCACCACCGACATGCTGGAAGAGGAATGACCATAGCGATAATCGTCCTCCTCACTATGGATTAGCTGGTGGGTTCTCAGATAGAGTGGGCGCTTTGGGAGGTGCGCTCATGCACTACAACGCGGATGACGTCTATTGGCTGTTGGCAAATTTAAATTTAAGCCGAGAAATAGACGATATAAAATCGGAGATTCAATCCTTAGCTAGTCAAATTGATAAGGTTGATACTGTTGTAAAAGGCGAATTTTATGATTTTCAACAAGCCTTGTCAGACTATCTTCGTGAAAAGCCAGAACCTAAGACAAATGATCTCGATTTAGATGTCGTAAATAAGTCATTGGATTCAATCTCCGAAGTCTCGAATCATATTTTGGAGGTGGTGGACCGACCCGAGAATGAAAATCTAGTGTGGCCACCATTGATAGGGCAGGTTGTGACCTTGCAAGGGTGGGACTATCCGCATGTAGTCAAAGCCGTTGAAGTCGAAGATGGGGTTGTCAAGTATCAGGTTGGTGCAAGCACTCGTCGTGACGACCCCCGAGATGTTTTGGTTAGACTGGGTGAACTTATACCTCATAAGTGGTGAAGGTTGGGAGCTCGCCGGGACATACCCTTTTCAATCGCTTCTGAAGCTATAAACAACTTAATCAGACCGCCTTAGCGATTTTTCAGAAGGCGAATTTATCTCTTGTCTCTGCTGGCGCTACCGCCCCGTATCCCTAGTGACCAAGATCGCACTAGATGCGAACGACAAGACGGCATGGTAGATTTCGTCCAAAAATCAATCTCGATTAGCAGGGAGCATCATGAATCAGCAAGACCAACGCCTAACTGACCTGTACAAGCTTGTAACGAACTACACTTCTAAAGAGCATGAAAAAATACTGCCAGCGCCGGAAAGCGAAAAGCTCCAATGGTTTAAAAGTTTTAAGTTTCTGAATCCAACCTCTTGGACTGCAAACCCCAAAAAAATCCCTTACATTGCCGCTACCACACTTGTAGACTCGTACTCATGCCTTCCTCGCCGCCCCGATATGGCATTTACATATCTTTGGACGGCCATCAACAATAGTTACAATGATTTATTCCTTATACACAACACCAGCAGCAAAAGACTTGGTGATACCAAGGCGATCGACAAGTCACTAGAGTTGATTTCCAACACCCTTCAATCAAGCATTGAAAACAAAGCAAGCACCCCAGAAGAACATGAGAGCAAGACAATAAATGAAATTACTATTGAATTTGCAAAGCGCTTGCCGGATAAGACTCTTAATTTTTTAGCCTCATACATTTTGAAAGGCATGGCCATTACAAGGCACAACGACAACCAAAACCCAACGACGATAAGAGAAATCCACATCTCATCTTCGTATCAAACTTTCGCAAATAGATTTCAAACAATCCACAATCATCTATATTGGAATTTTGGACGAAACTACTCAAAAATCTGCTCCATTAAAGAATCATCAGATAAAACCAGCGTCGATTTTGGCATCAGCAAGGGGAATGCGGACACCTCTCGAGAAATAACCCGCGCAATGAGAAAAGAACTTCAAAGAATTTTAGTAAATAACCCAATGTTAGATCAATTCGACACAAAAGGGAATTCGCTACCTCAGGCGATTTCATTTACATCTGAGATTCAGAGGGTAGAATTTTTAGTATTTAGCTTGTTGTACGCATCTAGAAATAATAACATCCATGGAAATGTGGCGTCCCGCGTAAACAGCATATTCTCCAACGCTGACACCATTACGGCCGCAACATGGAATTTTTTATTTGGATACTTCTACCTTTCGCTACTTCTTCTCTGCTTGAAACACATTGAGCTAGACGACTTGGATATCCACTTATCCAACCTTAAGCTGCTTAAAATAACGAACAAAGACACCCCGACAAAGAAACAAAACAGCGCCGTATAATTTACATTGCGGGGCTGCCGGTTCATTCTGACAGCATTACTGTAGACTATAAAATCAATCAATAGATCTTACTACGGCCTTGATCCAACCATGTATGGTGCTCAAACACTACGAAGAACCAAGGCATCGTTGATCTATCGCAGGACGAAGAACCTGAAAGCTGTCCAACCCCTGCTTGGTCATACGAAGCTTGAAAGCACTGTCAGGTACCTGCGGATTGAGGTCGACGACGCTCTAGAGATGGCTGAGCAGACAGAGGTTTGAGCCCCGGAGAGCGACGGTAGCAGCTTCACCGTCGCTCCCCGTCCAGAAGCGGACATTGGACTATTCGAATCATACAGCCTTGGTACAAGTGGACTAGCTGTGATCAGTGACTGTTATACTGTTGAGTTAAGCTAGCCGATGGATACGGATGATGAAAATAGATTTCTTTAAAGACCCAAGCAACAATAAAAAGAAGCTGCACCCTCAATATATCCAGCTCAAAAACAGCCCCGGCTTTAAACCCGCCCGAACTATTTTGAGAGCTATTCAAAAAAAATTCGTAGATCCAGATGGGAATTTTGTCGAGCAATTTCAGACCACTGGTTTTGACCAGAGAACATTTGAATTATTTTTAAACGAATTATTCAAGTCACACAGTTTCAAAATTGACCGAAAACATGATCGCCCTGATTTTCTTTTGAGCAAAGGTGACCGCACGATAGCATTAGAAGCGGTTACCGCGAACCCATCAAACAACAGCGGAATTATTCCCTACTCAATGCTCCCTGATCTTGGTAGCACGGATAGTGAGCTAGGTGAACTTTATCGTCATGAAATCCCGATACGCCTAGGCAGCCCCTTATTCTCAAAATTAAAAAAAGAATATTGGACCTTGCCTCAAGTTAAAGGAAAATCGTTAGTAATTGCAATTCAAGATTTTAGCCGTCCAGGCTCCTTGACCTCTTCTTCGTCTGCACTTGCTCAATATCTTTATGGTGTTGAATATAATGCCATGAAGGACAAGTCCGGCAACTTGATTGTTCTTCACAAACCCATTAAAGAGCATGTAAAAGGATCAAAAATAATTCCATCTGGCTTTTTTGATTTGCCGGGCGCGGAAAATATATCTGGTATTCTTTTTTGCAATGCCGGCACCATAGCCACATTTAATCGCATTAGTCATGCAGGCAAAGGGAATGATCCAGCTTTAAGAATGATTCGATATGGGACATCCTATCGCCATGACAAAAACGCTACCCTCCCCGCACCATTCATGTATGAAGTCGGCACCTATCAATCTGAAAAAGAAACTTGGAATCAAGGAACCATTTTTTTTCACAATCCAAATGCGATAATTCCTCTTCCGATCGGATGGGTAGGTGCTTCAGCTGATACATACCTCAAAGATGGCGAACATGTTACAAATTTTCATGACGACTTTCATCCATATATGTCTATAACACAGATTTTCAACGAAAGTGACAACAGAAAAAAAATTGATGACTATTTACAATCAATTTGGAAATCACTTACTGATATCTTCCCTATTGATTGAATCTAAAAATTAGACCAGCGTGTTCTCCCCCCCCAAGCAGTTCCAGAGAGCGCGTACACTCGGCCAATGTTAGTCATGTGATCGTCTGCATAGGATTCGAACTAGGATCACTACAGACCGCTTCAGGCCATAAAATACGGACATCCAAGCTCAGCCCTTCGGTGCTTTACGACCTGTTGCGACCTCCGAGCGGCCCTAAATTTGCCATAGGCCGCATTCAATGATCACCCTGCACCTCCTTCCTGCCGAGGTCTACTTTAGGCCAGCAGCTACCGCTTATGAGCGAGTCGCCACCTGTCGGCGGAGGCAAATGGCAAATGGCAAATGGCAAATGGCAAATGGCAAATGGCAAATGGCAAATGGCAAATGGCAAATGGCAAATGGCAAGTGTGGCTTGAGGTATGAGCCATAACGCACTCATCATAAGGGCTGAGCGACACCCAAATGCCGATCTAACTAACTCTATCGAGCATCAGCACAGGGACTGCTCAGCATTGCAATCGGCACGCCGCCGATGATGATGATTTACAAAAAGAATTTAGGAGGCGTCAGTGCTCAAGCGCATCGAAGAGTGGAAAAGGATTTTTGATTTAGAAGAGAATGCCATTACTAAAGCCCTAACCCGAATGGCTTGGGATGTTGCCGCATTTTCGTGCGTGGTTGAAATGGTGCGCCAAGCTCCAGAGGTCGGTGGCGAAAAGCAGCTCAATAGCTTGGTAATGGACATGTTGGCGTCCGGTTTCTGGGCAGGAACGATGCAGGGAATCCGGCGACTGGTCGAGAAGGAACCTATTCGCGGCCCCAAAAGCGTGTGCTCTCTCGGTGGTCTGATTGCCGATGTTCGCGCTTCGCGTGGGAAGCTCACGCGCGAGGCCTACGTCAGAGATATTGCCTGCCTGGAGTACAACTACCTCCGCACTCGCGCCGCGAGCGACGCCTACGCCATAGAGCAGCTTCGACAGGGGAACCGCAATTACTGGGTACCGATTGAATTCCACCATGAGCTTGCGATGAAACGGCACGAGGAATTTGATTGGCTCAGCGGCGTGACTGCGAACCTCTCTAGGCCTGATGATCTCATTCGGGTGGAAATATTCGACATGCTTGAGTCCCGTTTGGAGCGGCTATCGTCCGTGATTGATCACGTCAACGTCGACATTGCCCACGCTGCCACAGAGGCAAGCCGTCAAGGGCGAGTTCTGGAACGCTGGGGCTTGACTGACGCCAAGCAGGCTATGCGTGAAATTGCTGAGGTTGCGCATGTAGTGGGTACTTGGTTTTGTTATAGCGGCGCAGGTACTGTATTACCCGTCGCACAGTTCGACCAATTCAAGCATCTGGAGAGTCCGATGTTCACTGGTGATCGTGCCAAGCTGGTAGCCGTGTGGACGGAATTTGATCGCGAAGCACAGCAATGGCATCAAGTGGATCCGACCAAGTGGATGAATGTAGAGTGAGACCAAAAGAGCGCCACGATTCCAACTAAAAAATACATTTTTACCTTATACGTTAAGCGCCCACCTATGGCCGGAGACGGTCACTCACGAACGGCAGCTTTTGGCTGTGGATTCAACCGATCGATGC
Source organism: Pseudomonas sp. BF-RE-25 (assembly GCF_019956105.1). Taxonomy (NCBI): domain Bacteria; kingdom Pseudomonadati; phylum Pseudomonadota; class Gammaproteobacteria; order Pseudomonadales; family Pseudomonadaceae; genus Pseudomonas; species Pseudomonas sp. BF-RE-25. The sequence goes on along the minus strand of NZ_JAHBDB010000032.1, from coordinate 37,410 downwards.
AACAGATTGGCTAAATCGTTCAGCGGGTGTTTCGTAGTTTAGTGTTTTCCGGGGGCTGCTACCTAAGCGATCGCTAGTAACTGAGTCATAACCCCACTCTTCTGCAACCTTCTCAGGACGGCTATTCAGCTGGGTGCCGTAGCTCGGCACGACCTGGTGCAGTTTTTCCTGCCGGACTGGCGAAGCGACCTTATCCTTGAACACTTTCTGCAGCACGGCCAGCATGATCGGTGCAGCCGTCTAATATACGACTGGTCACCAATAGCGCTGGTTTGTTGGATACCATCGCTGGCGAAAAATTCTCCGTAGCGCCTCCATGGGTAGCGTTCAAGGGCTACAACGCTTCTTGGTGGGGAGGCCATATGCAGGGTGCCCAGGGTTACTACAACGACAACTATTTCCTTCCCTTTCTCACTCAATTGAGTGACACAGAAAGACAGGCATATTACGCAAGATATGAGGCTACGGACGAGCGGATCAAGGCCCTGGAGCTCATGTATGACGATGAGTGAATGGGTTCATTAAGGCCTACTTCGAAGCCAACGGGGGCTCCTCCGCTTTTCACGACAAAGCAGTAATCAATTTTTCAACAAGCTATCCGCAACTGTCCCTGAAAAAACTGCCTCTACCGGCCCAATCAAAAAGACCGAACCCACACTATCCCATTGAACCGTAACACTCCCGCCATCACATTCAACCTCAACAGTATCGTCCAACAACCCCCGTCGAATCCCGTTAACCGCAGCGCCACAAGAACACGAACCTGAACCCAGCGGAATACCGCCCCAACGCTCCCAAATGCGCAGTCGAATATGCTTGCGGTCAATGATCTGAACGAAATGCACATTCGTCCTGAGCGGAAACAGCGGGTGGGTTTCAAGGGCGGGTCCGATGGCCGCAATATCAATCGCCGTCAGGTCATCCACAAAAAAGGTGCAGTGCGGATTGCCCATGCTGCACGCCGCCGGGCCGCCATCAAGGGGCAGAACCAACGTATCCATTTCCTGAGCCAGGGGAACATCCGACCAGCCAAACAACGGCTGCCCCATGCTGACGGAAATGTTGCCGTTGGAGGTTCGTTGGCAAGTGAGCAGCCCTCGGTTGGTCCGAAGCGTTATCGACGTCGAATTCGATTCGCGCATCAGTCTGTCCGCAGCACCCCGCGTTGCGCTGCCACACACATCCAGCGTGGAGCCATCGGTGTTCCAGAACATCAACCGCGCATCGGCGTCTTCGCAATCGAGCACCACCGCGAGTTGATTGAAACCGATGCCGCGGTGGCGATCTCCCATTCGCCGAGCCAGGGCACTTGTCACTGGGTTAGCCGAGTTTCGCGCGTCCACGACCACGAAGTCGTCGCCATTGGCGTGCATCTTATGGAAACTCAGCGACATAGACAGATCCCTGTGGTGAATGGCCGTTTGCAGGCGATCTAGCCCCATTCGCAGTGCTTTTGCAAGTTGCGTGAGGGTAAGCGAAAACTACCCACCTGCCCTGTATTCCAGGCACAAAAAAGCCCACTGACCGTCACCGGTGCAGTGGGCTTTTTGACTGGGCGTCTGGTTACAGAGCCATATCAGTTGCAGCGTTTGCCTTCGGCGCTTTTGGCGCTTCAGCCGGGGCAGCTGCCGGGGCCGCTACTTGACCGATCGCCGGTGGCGGGGTCAGTTGCAGGACCTTGGCGGTGTAAGCCCACTCTTGTGCAACCTTCTCAGGACTGCCATTCAGCTGCGTGCCGTAGCTTGGCACGATCTGGTGCAGTTTTTCCTGCCAGGCTGGCGAAGCGACCTTGTCCTTGAACACTTTCTGCAGCACGGTCAGCATGATCGGCGCAGCGGTCGAAGCACCTGGCGATGCGCCCAGCAGACCGGCGATGGTGCCGTCAGCGGAAGCAACGATTTCGGTGCCCAGTTTCAGCACGCCACCGGCAGCTTCATCACGCTTGATGATTTGCACGCGCTGGCCGGCTTGCCACAGGCGCCAGTCTTCAGCCTTGGCGTTCGGGAAGTATTCTTTCAGGGCGTTGAGGCGGTCTTCGTCAGACAGCATCAGCTGACCGGCAAGGTACTCGACCAGCGGGTATTCCTTGATGCCGACCTTGGTCATCGGCCACACGTTGTGCGTGGTGGTGGTGGTCAGCAGGTCCAGGTACGAGCCTTCTTTGAGGAACTTGGTGCTGAAGGTCGCGAATGGGCCAAACAGGATCACGCGCTTGCCGTCCAGGACACGGGTGTCCAGGTGCGGAACCGACATTGGCGGTGCGCCAACGGAGGCTTTGCCGTAGGCCTTGGCCAAGTGTTGTTCGGCGATGGTCGGGTTTTCGGTGACGAGGAACGAGCCGCCGACCGGGAAGCCTGCGTATTCCTTGGCTTCAGGAATGCCGGACTTCTGCAGCAGGTGCAGGGCACCGCCGCCCGCACCGATGAACACGAACTTGGCGTCGGTTTCGGACTTGCTGCCGTCTTTCAGGTTTTTGTAGCTGACGCGCCAGCTACCGTCTTCGTTCTTGGTGATGTCTTGCACTTCGCTAGACAGTTTCAAGTCGAATTTCGGGGTGGTTTGCAGGTGCGCAACGAACTGGCGGGTGATTTCGCCGAAGTTCACGTCGGTGCCGATCGGGGACCAGGTGGCCGCGATTTTCTGGTTCGGGTCGCGCCCTTCCATCATCAGCGGAACCCACTTGGCGATCTGCGCCGGGTCTTCCGAGTACTGCATGCCAGCGAACAGCGGGCTCGCTTGCAGGGCTTCGTAGCGCTTTTTCAGGAACTTGATGTTGTCATCGCCCCACACAAAGCTCATGTGCGGTGTAGAGTTGATGAACGAACGCGGGTTTTTCAGCACGCCTTGCTGAACCTGCCAGGCCCAGAACTGACGGGAGATCTGGAACGCTTCGTTGATTTCAACGGCTTTCGGGATCGAGACATTGCCCTTGTCGTCTTCCGGGGTGTAGTTCAACTCGGCCAGGGCGGAGTGACCGGTACCGGCGTTGTTCCAGCCGTTGGAGCTTTCCAGGGCGACGCCGTCGAGGCGCTCGATCATTTCCATCGAGGTGCCAGGTTCCAGCTCATTGAGCCATACACCCAGGGTCGCGCTCATGATGCCGCCGCCGATCAGCAGCACATCGACTTTCTTTGCCTCTTCCGCGTGAACGGACGTGATCCCCATCGACAAAGCCAGCCCCAGCAGGGCCGTGTTCATTTTCTTAAACATCTTGTAGCACCTTTGATAAAACGTCATCCGCCCTTCCATCCTCACGACGAAACCCTTGTTTCACACGGCATTCAGGCAAATGTCGTGGGGGCTCGCACATGAGATCCGGAGGGTGGGCACACAAGGCCGACGTGATCCATCGACCTCAGTTTATATGTCCCTACTGAACTGACTTTTTATCTTTATTGGCTTCAGCTACTTGAGCGACAGTGATTCTGTTGGCGCGTCTCGAGGACACGCAAACTGAATAGGTCAAACCAAGTTGAGGTGAAGAATATCACGCCGGAGCAAACCCGCGCGTCTGTTCCCGACCTGATAGTCCGAACACGCGCGCCGGGGCCACTATACTCAACCTGTTTTTTCGATGAACCGGTGAGGAGCAGTCATGAGCGATAAAAACGATCTGCGCAAATATTCCTCTCAAGTGGTCGATGGCGTCGAGCGCGCGCCCGGTCGCTCGATGCTGCGTGCCGTGGGTTTCACCGACGAGGACTTCAAGAAACCGCAGATCGGCATCGCCTCGACGTGGGCGATGGTCACGCCGTGCAACATGCACATCGACAAGCTGGCGGTCGAAGCCGAAAAAGGCGCGAATGCCGCCGGGGCCAAGGGCGTCATTTTCAACACCATCACCATTTCCGACGGCATCGCCAACGGCACGGAAGGCATGAAGTATTCGCTGGTGTCACGCGAGGTGATTGCCGATTCCATCGAGGTCGTGGCCGGTTGCGAAGGCTTCGACGGCCTGGTGACTGTGGGCGGTTGCGACAAGAACATGCCGGGCTGCCTGATCGGCATGGCGCGGCTGAACCGCCCTTCCATCTTCGTCTATGGCGGGACGATTCGGCCCGGTGCCGGTCACACCGACATCATTTCCGTGTTCGAAGCCGTGGGCCAGAATGCGCGTGGCGACATCAACGAAATCCAGGTCAAGCAGATCGAGGAAGTGGCGATTCCCGGCCCCGGTTCCTGCGGCGGAATGTACACCGCCAACACCATGGCCTCGGCCATTGAAGCGCTGGGCATGAGCCTGCCCGGTTCCAGCTCTCAGGACGCTGTCGGCAGCGACAAGGCCTCGGACAGTTTCCGCGCCGGCCAGCAGGTCATGGAGTTGTTGAAGCTGGACCTCAAACCGCGGGACATCATGACCCGCAAAGCCTTTGAAAATGCGATCCGCGTGGTCATCGCCCTCGCCGGCTCGACCAACGCGGTGCTGCATCTGTTGGCCATGGCGCATGCGGTGGACGTCGAGTTGACGCTGGATGATTTCGTCGAGCTGGGCAAGGTCTCGCCGGTGGTGGCCGACCTGCGCCCCAGCGGCAAATACATGATGAGCGAACTGGTCGCCATCGGCGGCATTCAACCGCTGATGAAGCGCATGCTCGCGGCCGGCATGTTGCATGGCGATGCGATGACGGTGACCGGCAAGACCCTCGCGGAAAACCTCGAAAACGTGGCGGATTACCCCGAAGGCCAGGACGTGATTCTGCCCTTCGACCAGCCGGTGAAAAAGGACTCGCACCTGGTGGTGCTGCGCGGCAACCTTTCGCCCACCGGCGCGGTGGCCAAGATCACGGGCAAGGAAGGTTTGCGCTTTGAAGGTACGGCGCGGGTCTACCACGGCGAAGAAGGTGCGCTGGCCGGGATTCTCAATGGCGAAGTGAAAGCGGGCGACGTGATCGTGATTCGCTACGAAGGACCCAAGGGCGGCCCGGGCATGCGCGAAATGCTCTCGCCGACATCGGCGGTCATGGGCAAGGGGTTGGGCAAGGATGTTGCGTTGATTACCGACGGCCGTTTTTCCGGGGGTTCCCATGGTTTTGTGGTGGGGCATATTACGCCGGAAGCCTTTGATGGCGGGCCGATTGCGTTGATCGAAGACGGCGACAAAATCACTATCGATGCCGAAACCCGGCAGATCACGGTCGGCGTTTCCAATGCAGAACTGGCCGAGCGCAAAACCCGCTGGGTGCGGCCGGAATCCAGGTACAAACGCGGGGTGTTGGCGAAGTATGCGAAGACGGTGTCCAGCGCCTCCGAGGGTGCCGTCACCGATAAATACCTTTAATGCTTTGATTCTGCCTCGTTTGAGCGATTGCCATCGCGAGCAGGCTCGCTCCCACAGTTGATCTTCGCGTTGACGCAATCAATGTGGGAGCGAGCCTGCTCGCGATGGGGTCCGGTCTGGCAACATCAATGTTGAATGGATATCACAGGCGAAGCCGATCCGCCGACTGCGACAATTTCCCCGCCAGCGCCGACAGGTCATCCGCCTCCGAGGGTGCCGTCACCGACAAATACCTGTAGGAGCCAGCTTGCTGGCGATGCTAACAACGCGGTATCCCGTCAAACCGCGTTGCTCCTATCGCCAGCAAGCCGGCTCCTACAGGTTCGTGTTTATTTTCAGAGGCGAAACCGATCCACCGACTGCGACAATTTCCCCGCCAGCGCCGACAGCACATCCGCGCGTAACGCGTCATGCATCATGTCGGCTTCGAGGTGATTGCGCAGCGCGGTCATGCTGACCTCGTTGTCATTCACCGCGGTCGCCATTTGCGAATTTCCCAGGTAACTGACCAGGCTCATGATCAAGGCCGTGAGCAGGCCGGTGCCGATCAGCAAGAGCAAGCGTAATTTTATCGACACTCTGTGGGTCTCCTGTCAGTGGGTGCGGCCATTCGCGCATGACTTCTGAACAGGTTATCGACTGCGTCACAGTGCAATTGAAGGGCTATTTGCGTTCGTGCGGTTTTTACGACATGCGGTAATTCCCCCAGGCCATGTTCGTTTTTTTCTCAGCGCATGCTAGGTTGTACGACGACTGATGAATGATCTTTATGTTCATCACTCGATCACCCACAACAACAAGGAAACACCCATGAAAAAAGCGAAATTGCTGGTTGGATTTCTGTGCCTGTTCAGTGGCTATGTCGCGGCCGCCCCGTCCGCCGCTGAAAAAGACGTGGCCCAGGCTGTCGACCACCTGACCCAGGCCATGCTGAAAAAGAACATTTCCGAACTGAACGCTCTGACCGCCGAAAACCTGACCTACGGGCACTCCAGCGGGAAAATCCAGAACAAGCAGGAATACATCGCCGACATCGAAACCGGTCGGAGCGCTTTCAAGACCCTCGAAATGCAAAACCAGACCATCACCCTGTCCGGTGACGTGGCGTTGGTTCGCAACCATTTCTCGGCACAGGCGCTGAAAGGCACTGAAGTGATTCCGACTGAAATCGAGAACTTCCAGATCTGGCAGAAACAGAAAGGCCACTGGCTGCTGGTCGGGCGTCAGGCGTTCAAGTTCTGATTTGGGTTGTGTAGGAGCGAGCCCGCTCGCGATGGCCCCATAAGCGCCGCGTTGATTCAGGCAAACTGCGTCATCGTTGACGCTCATCGCGAGCGGGCTCGCTCCTACAATGACCGTTGATCTGCGCGCGGGGCGTCGGCTCGATAAAAACATATTTTTATGCTTAAATTGATATTGTCGAACAATCCCACTTCCCGAGGGTGCCGTCATGAATATCAAGATCCTGGCTTTAATGTTGTTGGCGTTCTGTGCTCAACCGGTCTGGAGTCAGACGCCGCCCGCCTCAACGGCTGCGCCTGACAGCGTTGCATTGACCACACGGCTGACCTTGCGCGACCTGTGGGTCGAACATGTGTTCTGGATCAGAAACTACGCCATCGCCAATCAGGCTGCCGACAAGCAGCAAGCCAAAGTCGCCGCCGATCAGGTGGTCGACAACGCAACCAAAATCGCCAATAGCATCGCCCCGCTCTACGGTCAGCCCGCTGCCGATCAGTTGCTCAAATTGCTGGCCGGCCACTGGGGCGCGGTGAAGCACTACAGCGATGCAACGGTCGCCAAAGACGGCAAAGGCAAGCAAGCCGCAGTCGCGGACCTGACCGGCAATGCCAAGGCGATTGCCGCGTTCCTGGCCAAAGCCAACCCCAACTTGCCTGAAGACACGCTGGTTGCCATGCTCGGTGCTCACGGGGGTCATCATGTCGCACAGATCGATGAACTCGCCGCACACGATTACGCGGGCGAAGCGCGGACCTGGCACATGATGCGCGGCCATATCCTGGCGCTGGCCGATGCGCTGACGGCGGCACTGGTCAAGCAGTTCCCGGACAAGTTCTGACGTCGGGCGAGGACACACCATGCTGGAAGGACTGGGCCGGACACAGCAAGACCTGCTCAATGCGCTGCTGCACCATGCGAGCGGCATGAGCATTGACGAGTTGGCCGAACAACTGGCCGTCACGCGCACTGCGATTCGCCAGCATCTGGCGGCGCTTGAGCGTGACGGCCTGGTGTTGCGGGGCGAAACCCGGCCGACGGGCCGGCGTCCAGAGCAACTGTACCGGCTCACCGACCATGCCAAGGAGCAGTTTCCTCGCCAGTATCAAATGCTGGCGAGTGTGCTGATCGATGAAGTGGCCGGCATCATCGGTCCCGAAGCGCTGGCCACGCTGATGCGCAGCATGGGCCGAAAACTGGCGCGGGATCGTGAATCGCAGGTGGTCGACGAAGCCAGGATCGTGCAGCACATGAACCAGGCGGGATACCAGTCGGAGGTGTTCTTTCGCTCCAGCGGTGACCCGGAAATCGTCGCGCACAACTGCGTTTTTCACCGACTCGCAGAGGCCCATCCGGTGGTCTGTGAACTGGACCTGGCCTTGATCGGCACGCTGGGCGGCGCAGAAGTCGATCACACGGAATGCATGGTGCGCGGCGGTAACGTCTGTCGGTTCAAGCTTCGACCAAGCGCAGAAACGGCCACCGGGCCTGATAACTTGCGGCCTTCTGAGCAAACAGATCCGGTTGATGATTGAGCCGTCTTCTACATCGCCCAGATCGTAAGACGCGTACACCTCGCCGCCCTCCCTATTCAGGTCGAGGCAGCGTTGGCCGAATGGCATCCGGCGAAGTCAGAGATTGCAGTGGCGATCCTCTCAAAGGTAGTATTGAGAACGATTCACACTAACATCTGGAAAGCCAACCGGTGCAAGTTCCTCCGACCAGCAAGCTGGGCTTCTTTTTCAGCGACCATCATCGCTGGCTGCTGCAGCATATCCAGCGGCGCCTGCGCAATCACGCGGACGCTGAGGACACCGCCGCCGATACGTTTTGCCAGATGCTGGTGGCCCGGGTAGACCCCGACAGCATCGAACAACCTCGCGCGTACCTGTCGACCATTGCCCGACGACTGATCTTTGACCGTCATCGCCGGCGCAAGCTGGAACTGGCCTACCTCGAACGCCTGTCCACGCTGCCTGAATCGTTCGCCCCCTCCCCTGAAGAACAGTTGCAACTGATCGAAGCCCTGGTCGCGATCGACCGGGCGCTCGACGGCTTGCCACTGGTCGTCAAAGCCACGTTCCTCTACAGCCAGCTGGACGGTCTGAGCTACGTGGCGATTGCTCACAAAATGGGGCTTTCGGAACGCACGGTCAGCCGCTACATGAAACAGGCATTGCGTCAGTGCTACCTGAGCGAGTTGACGCCATGAGCAAGCCGCGCCTTGACCCGATCAGCGAGCAGGCCATCGACTGGATGGTAAGCCTTCGTGCCGGCAAGCCCGATGCCGCACTGCAAGAACGGTTCAACGCATGGCTGGCGATGGACCCCGCACACGCCCGGGCCTGGGCCACCTTGCAGGAACGCCTTGGCGGTTCCTTCAACACGATTCGTGCCCTGGATCGGCGCCTGCCCGGTCAAGCCAACGAAGCGCGGCAACTGCTGTTGCAGCCCCACGGTTCACGCCGCGATGCGCTCCGCGTGATCGCGGGCCTGGGTCTGTTGGGCGGCGGCGCGTGGCTCGGCATTCGCAGCCCGCTGGGTGACTCGCTGCTGGCGGATCTGCACACCGGCCGTGGCCAGCGTCAGGACTTCACGCTGGCCGACGGCAGCCGCCTGAGTCTGAACGCGAACAGCGCGGTGGACCTGCGCTTCGATGACAAACAAAGGCTGGTGATTCTGCGCCACGGCGAGCTGGTGATTCAGGTGGCGGCCGACCCCCTGCGGCCGCTGCGGGTGCGCACCGCTCAAGGTGAAATACGGGCGCTGGGCACCCGTTTCCTGGTGGCTCAGGAACAAGACGCGACTCGCGTTGTGGTGCTGCAACACTCGATCGAAGCCCGACTGTTCGACGGCACGACACTTGACCTGCAGGAAGGTCAATCGGCCTTGTTGTATGCAGGGAACATTGTCCCGGTGGCCGGCGATCAGCTTCATCGCGCCGATTGGCTCAGCGGGCGATTGAACGTGCTGGACGATCCCCTGGAACACGTCGTCGATGCGCTGCGCCCGTACAGCCGGGGTTTTGTCCGCGTGGCTCCCGAGGTTCGCGGCTTGCGCGTCCAGGGCGTATTCCCGTTGAACGATCCCGATCGGGTGTTCACGGCCCTGGCGGAAACCCTGCCGATTCGCGTGGATCGCTACAGCCCATGGTTGACGCTGATACGTGCAAAAGAGTCGCGCTGATAAATTTTTTTGAAAATAACTCTCATTCGTGTCCGGTTTTCATTTCTCGTCCCACCTATCTCCTGACACTTCCACATTTTCAGGAGAACGCTGTGTTCAACCCGTGGCCCCATGCCCTTTCCGCCGCTGTCGCCCTGGCAACCCTGGCGAGCCCTGCCCTGTCGCAGGCGCAAGACCTGATGTTCAACCTGCCGGCCGGCCCACTCGCCAGCACGCTGAATGCCATCGCCAGTCAGAGCGGCCATATCGTTTCATTGGAGCCTTCGCTGGTGCAGGGCAAACAAGCACCGGCGGTGGTCGGCCAGATGCCTGCGGAACAGGCGATGCAGAAGGCGTTGTCGGGCAGCGGCCTGCAATTGCGAGTGACCGGGCAAGGTAACTTCAGCGTCGAGCCAGCCCCGGACAACAGCGCGGCGTTGCAGCTGGGCGTGACCAACATCGTCGAACGCAGCACCGACGCCACCACCGAAGGCTCAGGCTCCTACGCTGCGCGGGCGGTGACCATCGGCAAGGGCACCCACACCCTCAAGGAAATCCCGCAGTCGGTCACGGTGATGACCCGCAAGCAAATGGACGATCAGGATATCGTCGATCTCAAGGACGCGGCCAACAAGACCACCGGCCTGGTCGGTGCCCAAGGCGTCGGCAGAGGCCTGATTCTGAGCTCGCGCGGTTTCCAGATCGATGACTGGCAGTACGACGGCGTGCCGATTCCGCGCAACTATTACTCGCTGGGCAACTGGGCCACGCAGGACCTGATTTTCTTCGATCGCATGGAAGTGCTACGTGGCGCGTCCGGCCTGCTGCAAGGCACCGGCAGCCCTGGCGGCGCGGTCAACCTGGTGCGCAAACGCGGCCAGGCCGCACCGATAGTGACCCTCACCGGCAAGGCCGGCTCATGGGACCACTACGGTCTGCAACTGGACGCCGGCGGGCCGCTGAACCAGGCCGGCACCGTGCGCGGGCGCTTCATTGCCGACCAGGACGACAGCCACTCGTTCGTCGATTCCGAATGGTACAAGACCACCTCGCTGTACGGCGCGCTGGACTTCGACCTGCGTGAAGACACCACCCTGGGCCTGGCAGTCAGCCAGTCCGACGGCGAATCGCGCTCGAATGTCCGCGGCTTCCCCCGCTACGCCGGCGGTAAGCCCATCGACCTGCCGCGCAGCACGTACACCGGGGCCAAGTGGAACCATTCGGACATCGATGTCACCACGCTCTACACCGACCTGGAACACCGTTTCAACGACGATTGGGCCTTCAAGGTCGGCGCCGTGCGCATGACTGAAACCAATAAAGCGAAAAACCAACGGGTGCAATCCAGTGGCAACGGCATCAATGCCGATGGCAGCGGCGTGCAGTACGCTGACTTCGTGACGGACATGGACTCCACCAAAGTTGCTCTGGACATGAACCTCAACGGCAAATTCGAAGCCTTGTCCATGCAGCAGGAAATCATGGTGGGCGGCAACTATTCCAAATACACGTCAGACGACAAATTCGCCCGAACCTTCAATAACAGTGCCGACACCATCTTCGACATTGATCACAACCGTCCCGAAATCAGCTACGAGGGTTTGCTCAATAGCCCCGGTGGCCGTGGGACACCAAGCAAGTATGACATCCGCCAAAAAGGCCTCTACGGCAGCTGGCGGGTCAAGCCGATTGATCCGCTGACCCTCGTGCTCGGCTCACGGGTCAGTTGGTACGACTACAGCTATAAATCGTGGCGCCAGGACGCGACCAGCATTACCGCCGATCCTGAAAGCACCAGCAACGAAAACGGTGAAGTCACCCCCTTCGCCGGTATCGTCTATGACTTGAGCCGCGAATGGGCGATCTATACCAGCTACACCAACGTGTTCACACCGCAAACCGAACGCACTACAAGCGGCTCGGTAGTCAAACCGATCATCGGTACGAACTACGAGGTGGGTCTCAAGGGCGAGCTGATGGAGGGTCGGGTCAATACGTCCCTGGCGTTGTTCCGTTACGACCAGGAAAACCGCGCCACGCTCGATATGGACGGAGGGCAAAACTGCGACGGTTGGTACTGCTCGAAAGCATCCGGCAAAGTACGCAGCCAGGGTCTCGACGCCGAAATCAGCGGCGAAGTGCTGGACGGTCTGCAACTGTTTGCCGGTTATACCTACAACACCACCAAGTACCTCAAGGACCCGGACAACGAAGGCAAAGTCTTCAGCTGGTGGACGCCGAAACACATGCTGCGTGTCTGGGGCAACTACCAGTTGGGTGGCGACTGGAGCCGTGTGAGTACCGGCCTGGGCTTCACGACCCAAAGCCATACGCTGGGTTACGACCACGTCGTCAACGTACCGGGCTACACCGTCTGGAATGCCCGTGTCGGCTACCAGCTCTCCTCGGAGATCGAGCTGGCGATGAATGCCAACAACCTGTTCGACAAGACTTACTACACAGCGGCCTACAACCAGATCAACGGCAACAACAACTACGGTGAACCACGCAACGTGATGTTCAGCGTGAAATACACGCCGGAGTTCTAACACCACCGTTCGACCATCAACGCCCTCCTTCCGGCTGCTGTCGCAGGGAGGGCCGTTTCAGGGTCATTCAATTTCCAACGGTATCGCAAACGTTCTTTTATTATTCTGCATCGCGACAAACGTCTTGAACTGCTTGATGTTTCCGAAGAAAAACAACTCTCTGGTTAATTGTTCGTACTCACTCATGTCTCGTACATTCAACACCAGCAAAAAATCAAAATCCCCCGTCACATAATAAACCTGCTGAACTTGCGGACAACTCACAAAGCGCCGCTTTATCTCATCCAGCAAATCAAGTCTTTCATTCTCTAGTTTAACTTCGACGATAACGGTAATCGGTCGGCCGACCGCTGCCGGGTCGACAATACTCACGTTATATCTGATCACTCCCGCCGCTTCGAGGGCGGCGATTCTTCTATTGACTGCCGAGGGAGACAGGTTCACGCCCTCAGCCAGTTCCCGCTGGGAAATCCGGTTGTTTTCCTGAAGGAAGTTGAGAATTTTGCGGTCATAGGCATCTAGCTGCATGGGAAAACTCCTTCACCTGGGGCCCAGCCATTACAGCAGAAAAGGCACCTGGACGCTCATTCGTTGCGCACAAGCCCTTGTACCAACGCACATGGACTGACCGCCGCGCAACAAAATGCTGAAAACGCAACGATGGTGCGTTTGACGCCGCGATTTTCGAGCAATCGTGCGCCCCCTGAGCATTAGCATCGTTTTATCCCACCTGCTTGTCAGGCAAGGGCTGCGCTCCACCCGCCGAAAACAATAAAAACGGAGAAAGCATGACTAACGCCATCTCACCCCCAATCGCAGCTTTTAGTTTGGTACTGCCCCACCACTTAACCGATGGGAGTTTCACGATGAACAGTGCTCAAGAAAGTCGAGTTGACCGCCGTATCATTTCAAAGGCCGGTCGTTTTCTTATCGTTGGCGCAGCCAGTCTTATCTTCAGCCTCGGTATTACCGGCGCAGCGAGTGCAGCCAGCCTGGCAGAGATAAACACTCGCGGCACACTTAACGTTGCAACCGAAGACAGTTATTACCCTTTCGAATTTATAAAGGACGGTGAGTCCGAGGGTTTCCATAAGGACGTTATCGCGGAGCTGCGCAAGTACGCTCAATTCAAAGTGAATCAGGACATCATGCCCTGGACCGGCCTGCTGGCGGGTATCACCTCCGGGAAGTACGACGCCGCCATCACCGGCGCCGGTGTTACTGAGGAACGCCTGGGCGCCTTTGACTTCGTGGCACCGGTCGCCCCTGAGGTCTCGCATTACATCAAGCGCGCAAACGATGACCGCATCAAAAGCGTCTCGGACCTTTCCGGGTTGATCGTCGGCGTGCAGGCCGGTGGTGCGCAACTGGCCCGACTGACGCAGCTGGATGCAAAGCTCAAAGCCTCCGGCGGTTCCATTGGCAAGATCGTGCAGTACCAATCCTACCCGGAGGCGTATGCCGATCTGGCGAACCACCGACTCGACTACGTTGTGAACTCGATCGTGCCCGCCAACATGCTGGTGAAGGAACGTCCACAGGTGTTTGCCGTTGGCGAGGCCACTTCAAGCATGGGCTACATCGCCTGGCCAGTGGCCAAGGGCAACAAGGAACTGCTCGATTACCTGAGTGGTTTTGTGAACCACTTGCGTGACACCGGCAAGCTCGCCGAACTACAGAAAAAATGGCTCGGACAGTCGTTCGATGACCTGCCTCGCGAGCCGATTACTTCTGCGCCACAGTTCACTCAACTGACCGCGAAATAACCTGAGAGCCGCCATCGTTGGCGCAAGAAGTGTCAGCGATGGTCAGGTCAGTAGATCGTTCTTTTGACCCGGCAGGTAGCCGACAGCCAAAAGACTTGTTCGAAGGATGTTTTCAATGCAAAGCAGTGACTGGATCACGCTTGTGTACGCGGCCTGGACGACCCTTTGGGTGTCCGGCATTTCTATCGTGCTTGGCATCATTCTGGGGCTGGTTGTTGCCATGTTGCGGGCGGCAAAAATCCCGGTCTTGAGCCAGGCCCTCGCCGTCTATGTCAGTTTGATCAGGGCGACACCGATGGTCACGCTGGTGCTGTTTCTGTTTGTGATTGCGCCCTCCATCGGCTGGGAAGTCGACGCCCGGGTGGTGGCCATTGCGGCCATGACCCTCAACACCACGGCGTTCAACGCCGAGATCTGGCGCAGCGCCCTGACCAGTTTCTCGCGCGAACAACTGGAAGCGGCAAAAGCCGCCGGCATGACCACGGGGCTGACACTTCGCCGCATCATGCTCCCGCAGATGTTGACCACCAGCCTTCCCGGGCTTGTGAACGAAATGTCCCTGTTGGTCAAAAGCAGTCCCGCGATCGCCATGATCGGCATTGTGGACCTGACGCGCGTGACGAATAGGATCGCGGCCGTCACTTACGATCCGCTTCCTCCCATCCTCGCGGCGGGCCTGCTTTACATCGTGATCATCGGTGGACTTGTCCGCTTCCAGAGAATTGCAGACTCGCGCGCCAAGCGCCTGGCCATGTAGGGGCTCCCATGAACGGAATTGAAATGCTGTGGGACAACCTCGACGTGTTCGCGGCCGGGCTGCAGAACACACTCATACTCTTTGGCGTGTCGTCGGCCTGCTCATTTATGTTGGCCTGCGTTATCGCTTTCCTGCTGGAAGGACAGGACAACCTGTTTCGACGGCTTGTTCGCTGGGCGCTGGACCTGATGCGAATGCTGCCCTTCCTGATCTTCCTGTACCTCCTTTACTACGGGCTTCCCAACCTGGGTATCAGCCTGGATGTATGGTCGGCGGGTTTCATTGCCCTGATTACGTATCACGGTGCTTATTTCGCCGAGATCCTGCGGGCGGCGAGAACCGCGCTGCCCGCAGGCCAGGCGGAAGCGGCCTATGCCCACGGCTTCGTCAACTCAAACATGTACTGGAGGATTCTCCTCCCGCAAATGGTGATGCGTTCCGGGCCGCTCTTTGGCAACCAATTGGTCTGCCTGCTGAAGGACACCGCCTTCCTGTCGATCATCACATTGATGGATCTGACGGCTGCGGCCTCTGCTGTACAAGCCAAATATTTTGTTCCGTTGCCGCCCTTCATATTCGTGATCGCACTGTATTGGTCCATCACCCTGTTGGTTGAGGCATTACTTCGTCGCCTGGGTCGCCGAGCGCAGAAAAGAGGATTGGTCCATGAATAAGTCCGCCCCGGTCGTTGAAATCCGCGACCTGCATAAACACTTCGCCGGCATTGAGGTGCTTCGCGGCATCAACCTCAAGGTCGAGCGAGGACAGACTGTCAGCATTCTGGGCTCTTCCGGCTCAGGCAAATCCACCATGTTGCGTTGCATCAACTGGCTGGAAGTGCCTGATACCGGTGAAATTTACATCGGCGGTGATCGCATGGGCGTTAAAAGTGGCGGCGGCAAAGCCATGTCCAATCGCGAACTGGCGGCGATGCGTGCAAGAACCGCCATGGTATTCCAGAGCTTCAATCTCTGGCCCCATCTGACCGTGCTTCAGAATGTCACCGAGGCGCCCATTCATGTCATGGGTGTCAGTCGCAAAGAGGCCAATGATCAGGCGGTTGCGCTGCTGGAGAAAGTCGGCCTGTCGCACAAGCACGATGCTTATCCCTGGTCGCTGTCAGGAGGCCAACGGCAGCGGGTTGCCATTGCGCGAGCCTTGGCGATGAACCCGCAAGTCATCTTGTTCGATGAGCCAACGTCTGCGCTCGATCCAGAACTGGTCGGGGAAGTCCTGGCGGTGATGCGTTCACTGGCCGAAGACGGTTTCACGATGGTCATCGTGACCCATGAAATGGAATTTGCCCGCGCCGTCTCCAACGAGGTCGTGTTCATTGAAAAAGGACAGATCATTGAAAGAGCGGCACCGGAAAAATTCTTTACCAACTCAGACAGTGAACGCGTTCGGCAGTTTTTAGGGCGTTACAGAACGACCACGGCATGACTGCCCCTGGAACTCGCCAAAACGCGCACGCCTTTTCTCCAGCGTTACAAGGAACCGCTATGTTTTTCGCTAACCCACGCGCCTCTCGCAGCACCTACCCAAAACACCTTCAGGACATCATGAGTGTCGACGCGGCCCATGAGTCACGAGACTGGCTATCGAGTTGGAAACACCTGAACCAAAAGGCGACACCGCTGTGGGAACTTCCGGGCATGGCTGAAGAACTCGGCGTGGCCGGGTTCTGGGTCAAGGACGAATCGACACGTTCACCCCTGGGCAGCTTCAAGGCACTCGGCGCACCGATCGCGCTGATCAGGCTGATTCTGCGGCTGATGCCCCATGAATCCTTTGATCCCAAAGGGCTCATCACCGGCCAATATCGGCAGCGCCTGCATGATTTCACGGTCATCAGTGCCACTGACGGCAATCACGGGCGAGCCCTGGCGGCTGCGGCACAAAGCGTCGGCTGCCAATGCGTCATCGTTTTGCATGCCAACGTGAGTACGGAGCGCGAGGCGGCCATTGCCGCGTATGGCGCCCGCATCATCCGGGTTGAAGGTAACTACGACGAGTCGGTGGAACATACCGCCGCCGTGGCAGAACAAAACGGTTGGCCGGTGGTGTCGGACACCTCGTATGAGGGTTATGAGATCGTCCCTCGCGATGTGATGCAAGGCTACGGCACCATCGCCGCCGAGTTGATCGAGCAAACCACGGGCAATGCCCAGGCGGCCTGCCCTTTCACCCACGTGTTCCTGCAAGGGGGGGTGGGAGGAATGGCAGCGGGCATCAGCAGTTACCTCTGGGAAATTTACCAGGAACAGCGTCCCGTCTTCGTCATGGTCGAACCCCGGCAAGCGGATTGCCTGTACCAAAGTGCGGTTCAGGGCCTGCCCGCCAAAGCAACAGGCTCGGTGGACTCGGTCATGGCGGGCCTGGCCTGCGGCGAAACCTCTCCCCTCGCCTGGCGATTCCTCGAACCGTGCGTAGATTTTTTTATGACCATCAGCGACGACGACGCCGTGTCTGCCATGCAGCAGCTGGCTCACGGCAGTCCGACCGACATTCCTGTGGTGGCCGGTGAGTCGGCGGTGGCCGGCCTGGCAGCGCTTCAAATCCTGCTACGCGATTCGGCAACAGCCAGAACAGTCGGCATCGACCGAGACTCCCGAGTGCTCATCATCAGTACCGAAGGTGCGACGGCCCCGTCGGTCTACGAGCGTCTGGTGGGTGAATCCGCGCAAGCGGTCACTGCCCGTCAGCACCAATGGCAGCTACAAAAAAATGTGTGATCAACAGAACGCAGGAGCCCATGCAGTGATCGACGACCACGAGTTTCACGCGCAGCTGGTCAGCTGGCGTCACCACCTCCATCAACATCCAGAAGTCGGTTTCGAGGAAATCCACACGTCCGACTACGTGGCTGATGCGCTCGCGTCGATGGGCCTTGAGGTGCATCGGGGCATTGGCGGCACAGGCCTGGTCGCCAGTTTGAAGGTCGGAGACAGTCCGGCGGTGGTGGGGCTTCGGGCCGACATGGATGCACTGCACATTCACGAAGATGCTCCGGGGCGGCATCACGCCTCGGTAACCGCAGGAAAAATGCATGCCTGCGGTCATGACGGCCACATGTCCATGATCCTCGGCGCCGCCAGGCTGCTGACCACCACTCGTGATTTCAACGGAACGGTACGCTTCATTTTCCAGCCCGCCGAAGAACACGGCTGTGGCGCCAAAGCGATGATCGCTGATGGCCTGTTTGATCGTTTCCCGGTGGATGCGATCTACGGCGCTCACAACATGCCGGGGCTGCCTGCCGGCACAATCGCGACGCGCTCTGGAGGGATCATGGCCAGTGAGGACAACTTCGTTATCCGGATCAAGGGCCAGGGCACGCACGCGGCACGACCGCACATGGGGGTTGACCCGATCGTCATCGCTTCCGAGGTGGTGCTGGCGCTGCAAACGGTGATTTCCCGCAACCTCGACCCGAGCGTTCCGGCCGTGATTTCCTGCACAGAGTTCATCACCGACGGCATCCGCAATGCGATTCCAACCCACGTCGTCATCAAGGGCGACACGCGCAGCTACGCGCCCGAAGTCCAGGCCATGCTGGAAAGGCGCATGCGAGAAATCTGCGAAGGCATTTGCAGGCTCCACGGCGCATCGTGCGAGTTCGAATACACCCATGAATTCGCACCCACCGTGAACTGGGAAAAGTGCACCCCCATCGCTGTCGCGGCGGCGACCCGAATTGTTGGCCAGGACCGGGTGAATGCGGACATCCAGCCGATGATGATTTCAGAGGATTTCGGCGCGTTCCTGCAGGTCGTACCCGGCAATTTCGTGTTTATCGGCAACGGTGACACAGCGGATGAAGGGGGGACTCCGCTTCACAATGCCAGGTATGACTTCAACGACAATGTGCTGGCCACGGGGGCGCACTATTTCGCCGAAGTTGCCCGTACAGCACTCGCTGCGGGATAACCCGCCACAGAGCAGCACGACAACGTGCTGCTTTTTCTGTCGGGTGGCTACGCGCTTCGACTGCCCTTGAACGCCTCACGCCGCGCCTGCCTCTCTGCGCGGTACGCCGCGCTCTGCTCACTGATCAGCTCTTCGCGGCGCAACAGCTCACCGCAATGTGCGCACAGCGGCCCTAACCCGGCGGGCTCGCCACAGGTTTTGTGGGTGTACACCACCGCCAACCCTTCTTCCGGCGACTTGCACCAGGTTTCGCCCCAGGCGCGCAGTGCCAACACCACCGAGTAGAAGGCCTGCCCTTTCGCGGTGAGGTGATACTCGTAGCGCGGTGGCCGTTCGTTGTAGAGGCGGCGTTCTACCAGGCCGTCGGCTTCCAGGTTTTTCAGGCGTGTAGCGACCATTTGCGGGGTGCCGCCGGTCTGCGCCTGGATCTCGTCATATCGATGACTTCCCATGAACAACTCACGCAGGACCAGCACGGTCCAGCGGTCGCCCACGACTGTTTCGGCCCGCGCAATCGGGCATAGAGTGTCGGGAGCAGCAATGTTGGTCGACATACGGGCTTGCCTCTTTCGCTGTAACTATGATTATCATATCAACAAGATGCCCAGGCAAGTCCCCGGCACCGATCACTCAACTTTTGTGGAGAACATCGTCATGTCGAACGCCCTTTATCCGCTCAACAGGACCGCCTATCTGCTGGTCGATCCGTACAACGATTTCCTCTCGGAAGGCGGCAAGGTTTTCCCCTTGATCAAGCCGATCGCCGAGCAAGTCGGCCTGCTCGACAACCTGCGCACGCTCGACCGCACGGTTCGCGCCCTCGACATTCCGGTCGTCATCGTACCGCACCATCGCTGGGAACACGGTGACTACGAAGGCTGGGACCATCCAACGCCGACCCAGTGCAAGATCATGCACATGCACCACTTTGCTCGCGGGGAATGGGGCGGCGAATGGCATCCGGATTTTGCGCCGAAGGACGGTGACATCGTCGTGCAGGAGCATTGGGGTTCGAGTGGTTTCGCCAACACCGACCTGGATTTTCGCCTCAAGCAAAAAGGCATCACCCACGTGATCATCGTCGGTCTGCTGGCCAACACCTGCATCGAAGCGACCGCCCGTTATGCATCGGAAATGGGTTACCACGTCACCCTGGTGCGCGATGCGACCGCCGCCTTCCGCCCGGAAATGATGCACGCCGCCCACGAGTTGAACGGCCCCACGTTTGCCCATTCGATTGTGACCACGGACGAACTCGTCGCCGCCCTCGCAGGGCAGGAATAACCGATGATGAAACTGACAGGAAACCTGATCATCGGGACCCACGATGTCGCGGCCACCGAAGGAACGATGAAAGCGCTCAACCCCGCGACCAACACGCTGATCGAACCGGATTTTGCCCTCGGCGGCGTCGCGCAAGTCCACCAGGCAGCAACGCTCGCGGACGAAGCGTTCGACAGTTACAGCCATACGTCGCTCGCACGGCGCGCGGCGTTTCTCGAGAGCATTGCCGACAATCTCGAGGCCACCCGCAAGGAGCTGGCGGCACGGGCCGCGCTCGAAACAGGTTTGCCAGAAGCTCAGCTTGAGGGCGAAGCGAGCAGAGCCGCCGTCCAGTTCCGTCAGTTCGCGGAGGTCGTGCGCAAAGGCCGCTTCCTGCAACTGGCCATCGATCCGGCACAACCTGATCGTCAGCCTCGCCCGCGCATGGACCATCGCCTGCAGAAAATGGCCATCGGCCCGGTGGCCATTTTCGGTGCGAGCAACTTTCCGATTGCCTATTCCGTGGCCGGTGGCGACACCGCTTCGGCATTGGCCGCCGGCGCGACCGTCATCCTCAAAGCGCACAACGCCCATCCGGGGGCTTCGGAAATCCAGGCGCGGGCCATCCAAAAGGCCGTGCAGGAGCACGGGTTGCACGAGGGGGTTTTCTCGATGGTACGCGGCAGCGGCAACACCATCGGCGAAGCGCTGGTCGATCATCCTTTGATTAAAGCCGTGACGTTTACCGGTTCGGAGCAAGGCGGCATGGCGCTGTATCGGCGCGCGCAACTGCGGCCCGATCCGATCCCGGTGTTTACCGAAATGACCAGCATCAACCCCACGTTCATCCTGCCCGCAGCCCTGGCCGAGCGCGGCGCGCAGATCGGCGATGGTTTTACCGAGCGCATGCTGGTCAATGTCGGGCAAGCTTGCCTCAGACCGGCTCTGCTGATCGCGATCAAAGGCGCCGGCCTCGAAGCGCTGCGCGCCACCATGGTGCAGCGCGTCAGCGAGGCCGCAGCCCGCACGATGCTGACGCCGGGGATCCATGCGTCATACCTGAACGGTCTCGCAACGATGGAAAACGCCGGTGCGCAGCGCATTGCCGAAGGCGCGGCCGCCAGCGCCGACGTTGACGGCCAATCGGCGTTGCTGGAGGTCACCGGCCAACGTTTCCTCGAGGAAGCCGCCCTGTCGCAGGAAGTCTTCGGACCATCGGCGCTGCTGGTGACCGTCGAGGACGAGGCCGAACTGCTCGCCATTGCCCGTTCGCTCAAAGGCCAACTCAGCGCCGCGCTGCACCTCGAAACAACTGACTTGCCACTGGCCCGACGCCTGTTGCCGGTGCTGGAGCGCAGGACCGGACGCATCGTCGTCAACGCCTTCGCCCATCCGCAGGAGGTGACGCACGCCACTGTTCACGGCGGACCGTTTCCGGCGACCTCGGACAGTCGCTTCACCTCGGTGGGCATGACGTCGATCGAACGCTTCCTGCGGCCGGTGGCTTACCAGGGGTTTCCGGATGCGCTGTTGCCTGAGGCACTGCGTGATTTCAACCCGCTGGGGCTGCCTCGGCTGGTGGACGGGCAGTAGGCGCCACCCAGCGCTGAACGTCTTGCGAGTCAATGGCCAGAATCGCGATCGATAGCACGATGGCGCGCTTTCAAACGCCGGTCTTTGCAGCTAGACCGGTTTGCCCAGTGCGTTGTCGATCATCAGACGAACGCCCCGCAACACTTGCGCCGACACCTCTGGCCTGGCCTTCGCCGTGGCGCGCGCAACCGAAAGAGCACCGACCATGGCGGCAACGATGGCCATGGCAGTGTCCAACGCGTCGACGCCGGGGTTGTTGGCAGCAACCCTGCGCTCAAACGCCCGAACCAGCACCATGTAACCCTCGGTAAACGTAGCGCTCGCCGCAACATCCTGACGGCCGATTTCGCTGGCGGACGCGGCCATTGCGCAGTGATCGGCGTAGTCGTCGCGCTTGTCGACGGATAGATAGTCAGACAGGAAACGATCCAGGTCCGGCTCGCCATCGACGGTGCCCGAATAGAGCTTGGCATTGCCCTGCGCCAGGCTCCACGCCAGCGCCTCGGCCGCCAGTGCTTCCTTGGACGCGAAGTGCGCGTACAGCGCGCCGTGGGTCAAACCGGCCGACTTGCTGATTTCGGCAACGCCCACCCCGTCGATTCCTTTCTGGCGAAACAGACGGCTCGCCGCCTCGATCAGTGCCGCGCGATTTTCTTCAGCTTTTTCTTTCGAGATTTTCATAATGAGGCTCCTCCGCGCACACTCTCGCACATTATCGTTGTAGTCGCAATTAACAAGAATGGCAGTAATTACCGGTCGTCGCAGAGGATCACATTCCATCTTGACTTTAATAATTACGACTACCATTATAAATTCATTGATTGCGACCGCAATCTCAATGAGCGTAAGTCGCTCGCCCAGCCAGAGCACACCACCATGAACATTAAAGATTCCGTAGCTTTTGTTACCGGCGCCAACCGTGGTCTTGGCCTCGCCTTCGCAAAAGAACTCGTGGCACGTGGCGCGAGCAAGGTTTATGCAGGGGTGCGCAACCCTGAAGGCGTCGACATTCCGGGGGTGATCGCCATTCGCCTCGACGTCAGCGACCCGGCATCGGTTGCTGCAGCGGTGGCCCAGGCTGGCGACGTGACACTCTTGGTAAACAATGCCGGCATCGCCCGCGTGCTGCCCTCCATGCTGGATCCTGGCCTGGTGGAAGCTGCCCGCGAAATCTTCGAAACCAATTACTACGGCGTCATGCACGTCAGCCTCGCCTTCGCACCCATCCTCAAAGCCAACGGCGGTGGCGCGATCGTCAACGTACTGTCGGACGCGACCTGGATTGCCGCGCCTTTCCTGTCCGCCTATGCAGCATCGAAAGCAGCGGCGTGGAGCTTCACCAATTCGCTGCGAATCGAACTCCATGGCCAAGGCACAAGTGTGCAAGGGCTGCACGTGGGTTTCATCGACACCGACCTGACACACGGTTTTGATGTACCGAAAGTCCAGCCATCCGACGTCGTGATCCAATCGCTGGACGGAGTGGAAGCGGGACTACAGGAAGTGCTCGCAGACGAAGGCACACGCGCCATCAAAGCCAGCCTGTCTACCGGGCAAGCGGCTTACCTCAACGCCCAGACCGTTGCGTAAGGGGCACACAGTGAACCTCTTCCAGCGGTTGGCCCTCGGGGCTTCATTCTTCGCCATCGCAGTCAGCGGCGCCCTCGCGGCGCCGGCTGCCACGCACAACAGCGCTCCCAATCAATTCGTCGAGGCTGACGGCGTGCGTTATGCCTATCGACAATTCGGGGCGCAAACGGGCGTTCCCGTTATCTTGCTCCAGCACTTTCGCGGCAATCTGGATTACTGGGACCCGGCCGTGACCGACGGCCTGGCGAAGCAGCGATCGGTCTACCTGTTCGACAATGCCGGGGTGGGCCTCAGTAGCGGCGAAACGCCTGATTCGTTCGAGGGCATGGCCGACCACGTCGCCGCATTTGCCCGCGCACGCGGCTTGAAGCAGGTCGACGTACTTGGCTTTTCAATCGGCGGCATGGTGGCGCAGGAAGTTGCGTTGCGTCATCCGCAGTTGGTGCGCCGGCTGATCCTGGCAGGAACGTCGCCGCGCGGCGGGATTGCAGGAAATGATCCTCGGGTTCCCGAAATCGCGCTTCGCGAATCCATCGCCACGCTGGAAGAAACGGCTTACCTGTTCTTTGATCCAGCGCCGTCCAGCCAATTGGCGGCACGGGAATTCTGGGAAAGGCGCCACCAACGCACAGAGGGCCTCGACAAGCTCAATTCGATGAAGGTCATCGCAGCCCAAGGGGCCGCGCTGGGCAAGTGGAACGCTCCTGGCGATGGCACTTTTGCGCAACTGAGCAAAATTACCCAGCCAACCCTGGTGGTTAACGGCAGCAAGGACATCATGGTGCCCACCCAGAACTCGTTCACGCTGCAACAGCACATACCGAACGCCAAACTGCTGATCTATCCAAACTCGGGGCACGGTGCGTTATTCCAATATGCCGACGATTTCGTGCAGCAAGCCAATGCCTTCCTGAACTGAGCCCATACTCAGCTCAGGCCCACAACGCTGCGCCACGGAGTCACCCATGCGTATTCTGATAGTAGGAGCCGGATCGACCGGTGGATTTTTCGGCGCCAAGCTCGCCAGCGCCGGTCGAGATGTCACGTTCCTTGTGCGACCGCAGCGACTGAGCCAGCTGGAGCAACATGGCCTCTGCGTAAAAAGCCCGGCCGGCGACATCGAAATACAACCGCAGCTCATCACATCGGCGCAAATCCAGGGCCCCTTCGACATCGTTCTGCTGGCGGTGAAAGCCTATGCGCTCGACTCGGCCTTACGCGACATGGAAGCTGCTGTTGGTCCTGACACCGTTATCCTGCCGTTGCTGAACGGAATGCGGCATATGGACGTCATCGCAAAACAATTCGGTGCAGACCGCCTGCTGGGCTGCGTCTGCAAAGTAGCGACGAGTCTTGACGAGCATGGCCACATCGTCCAACAGGGCACGTTTAACGATATCGCCTATGGCGAGTTGGACGGCAGCGACTCTGAGCGAATCACTCTTGTGCACGCGTTCATGCAGGACGCCGGATTTGACGCAACAACGTCGAAGACAATCTTGAGAGACATGTGGGAAAAATGGACGCTGCTCGCCGCCATGGGAACGATAAATTGCCTGATGAGAGGCAGCATTGGCGATGTTGCATCCGTCAAAGGAGGTCATGCATTCGCGATGCGTGCGATCGATGAGGTGGTGTCGATTGTCCGCGCCGTGGGTCAAGAACCGAGCGAACCGTTCCTGACGCAAGCTTATCGTCTTCTCACACTGGAAGGCTCTCCACAGACATCGTCGATGTACCGGGATCTGATGGCGGGTCGAGGCATCGAGGCCGATCAGATCATTGGAGACCTTCTGGTAAGGGCCAATGCGAAAGGCCTGGAAGCGCCGATATTGGCCTTGGTCTATACGAACCTGCTGGTTTACCAGGCTCAATCGGGCAAGTGATATCGAGAGGATCGGCAAGTCGCAGCTTCAGCGTCGAGGTATTTGCTTCAGCTGCTCACTGTTTGGGGCGCTCAAGGATCAACCTGAGCCATGAGTTCAGGGATGGTTTCCTTGCGATTGGCATAGCGCTGCGCCAACACGGCGCAGACCATCAGTTGAATCTGGTGGAACAGCATCAACGGCAGGATCAACACCCCCATGGTGCTGCCGGCGAACAGAACCTGGGCCATTGGCACGCCGGTGGCCAGGCTCTTCTTCGAACCACAGAACAGGATGGTGATGCGGTCTTCCTGATTGAAGCCGAACGCCTTGCCCAGCACGGTGGACGCCAGCAAGACCAACACCAGCAAAATGCAGCAAGCGCCCACCAGTCCGGCCAGTTCCCAGAGTGGTATCTGATGCCAGATCCCTTCGATCACCGCCTCGCTGAACGCGCCGTAAACCACCAACAGGATCGAGCCCTGGTCGACGAATTTCAGCCAGCTCTTGTTGCGCGCAACCCAGGCGCCGATCCAGCGTCGAGCGATCTGCCCGGCAATGAACGGCAGCAGCAGTTGCACGCTGATCTTCAGGATTGCATCGAGCGTCGAGCCGCCTTCGCCGTGCACATTCAGCAGTAAGGTCACCAGCAACGGCGTGAGGAAAATCCCGAACAGGCTGGAGGCCGCCGCACTGCAAATCGCCGCCGGAATATTTCCACGCGCCAGGGACGTGAACGCAATCGCTGACTGCACCGTTGCGGGCAGCGCGCAGAGGTAGAGCATGCCCATGTACAGGTCGGCGCCGATCATCGGCGACAGCAAGGGTTTGAGCGCCAGCCCAAGCAAGGGGAACAGGACAAACGTCAGGCTGAACACCAGTAAATGCAGGCGCCAGTGGCCAGCCCCGGCGATGATCGATTCACGCGACAGTTTGGCGCCATGCAGGAAAAACAGCAGGGCAATGGCGATGTTGGTCAGCCAGCCAAAACCGACCGCGACCTGACCACTGGCGGGCAGCAGGCTGGCGAGAATCACCACGCCGATCAGGGTCAGGGTGAAGTTGTCGGGTAAGAATCGGGGGCGGGTCATCGGTGTCATCCGGCGGGGGCGAGGAATGTTGCGTCGACTCTAACGCGCTTGCCGATTGCCGACTAACGCTAACAAGCCAGTAGATATCGCCTAACGGACATAACGTTGATGCGAATGTATTCATCAGCAAAAACAACGGGGGGCGGCAACTTCATGCAGACGCGGTACTCAGCCATTACACAAATCAACTGTAGGAGCCGGCTTGCTGGCGAAGGCGTCCGTCCAGTCAATAAATAGTTGACTGACCCACCGCCATCGCCAGCAAGCCGGCTCCTACAGGGGAACGAGTACATCCGTAGAATCAGGTCGCCACCGCACAGGCTCAATCATCCTCATGCAACTTGATGCCTCTGGCATGCAGCAAATGCGGCACCACCAGCACCAGTAACGTCAACGCCAGAAACGCGGCGGAAATCGGTTGTGTCAGAAACACCGTCCAGTCACCCTCGCTGATCGACAACGCGTTACGCAGCTGTTTCTCCGCCATCGGTCCCAGCAGCATGCCCACGATCACCGGCGCGACGGGGAAGTCGAAGCGCCGCATCAACACCCCGCCCCACCCGATCGCCAGCATCAGCAACAGGTCGAAAGATGAGTGACGCATGCCATACACGCCGATGGTGGCGAACACCAGGATCCCGGCATTCAGATAAGGCCGGGGGATTTGCAGGAGTTTGACCCAGAGCCCCACCAACGGCAGGTTCAGCACCAGCAGGATGACGTTGCCGATGTACAGCGAGGCCACCAGGGTCCAGACCAGTGCACCCGAGGTTTCAAACAGCAGCGGCCCCGGTTGCAGGTTGTAGTTCTGGAACGCCGCCAACAGGATGGCTGCCGTGGCGGAAGTCGGGATACCAAGCGTCAGCAACGGCACCAACGAACCTGTGGCGCTTGCGTTGTTCGCCGCTTCAGGGCCGGCGACGCCCTCGATGGCGCCCTCGCCTTTGTTGGCGGCAAATTCTTTCGGATACTTGCTGAGTTTGCGCTCAGTCGAATAGGACAGGAACGTCGGGATCTCCGCACCACCAGCCGGAATCGAACCGAAGGGAAAACCGATCAGCGTCCCTCGCAGCCAGGCCGGAACCGAGCGCTTCCAGTCGGCGCGCGTCATCCACAACGAGGACATGCGGTGTCGACCGGAGGCCTCTTCTTTCTGATACAGCAGGCTGTACAACGCCTCGCCCACCGCAAACAACCCGACCGCGACCAGCACGACTTCGATGCCATCGACCAGCTCCGGGACCCCCAAGGTGTAACGAGCGATACCCGAAGTCGAGTCCAGCCCGATCAAACCGATGGTCAAGCCAATCCCCAGGGATGCGAAGCCGCGCAACATCGACGCCCCGAGCACCGCAGACACCGTCGTGAACGACAGCACCAGAATCGCGAAATACTCCGCAGGCCCGAACTTCAGTGCCAGTTTCGCCACAATGGGCGCAAACAAGGTCAGTAGAACCGTGGCGACAGTGCCCGCCACAAAGGACCCGATGGCCGCCGTGGCCAAGGCCGGTCCCGCCCGGCCATTGCGGGCCATGAGGTTGCCTTCCAGGGCCGTGACCATGGAAGACGATTCCCCCGGGGTATTGAGCAAAATGGAGGTCGTGGAACCGCCGAACTGCGCGCCGTAGTAGATACCGGCGAACATGATCAGCGCGCCGGTAGGATCGACCTTCGCGGTAATGGGCAGCAACAGCGCCACGGTCAGCGCCGGCCCGATGCCCGGCAAGACGCCGATGGCGGTGCCGAGCAGACAACCGATGAACCCCCACATCAGATTGATCGGCGTCAGAGCCGAGGAAAACCCCATTGCCAGGCTTGCGAGAATATCCACCCTGTTGATCTCCTGCGGCCTGAATCAGATCCAGGCGTTGACAAGCGGCGGAAGGGAAACCCCCAGCCCTGCATTGAACAGCCAGTAAATCGGGAGCGTCAGGGCAATGCCGATGGCGAGATCGCGCAGCGGATGACGACTGCCGAAACCCCGCGCCGAACAGGCAAACAACAGCGCGGCCGACAGGACAAAGCCAATGAGATTGATGAGCACGGCAACGCCTAGCAGCCCCCCCGTCACCCAGGCCACCCCCGCTTTGCCGCCAGGCACCACTTTGGCGGACTCGTCATCGTGATCGGCCAGTTCGCGAAAACCGCCGGTGACCGCTTGAAAGCACAGAACCACCCCCACGCCCGCGAGGAATACCGCCACGGCGTAGGGATAGACGTACGCCCCCAGGATGACGAACCCCATCTCCTCGGGAAACAGGAAGGCGCCGTAGCCCAGCATGGCGCTGATGGCGAGCACACCGACGCCAATCGCCAGTTGCACCGGTACGATTGCACGCGATTGACTCATGGCTTGACCAGCCCCACTTCCACCAGCATCGCCCGCAGCCGCACGTGCTCCGCATCGACGAATTTGCCGAACTCGTCACCAGTGAGGATGTTGGGTGACCATTTGTTGGTTTCGATGTTGTCTTTCCAGACCTTGCTGTTGGCGGCTGCCACCACGGCGTCGGTGACTTCCTTGCGCTGCTCGGGCGTGAGGCCCGCGGCACCGTAAACACCACGCCAGTTGCCGATGATCACGTCATACCCGCTTTCTTTAAGCGTCGGGGCGTCGATGCCTGCAACGCGCTCCGGTGCGCCGATGGCGAGTACACGGAACTGATCGCTCCTGATGTATTGGCCAAGTTCGGCATAACCGCCAGTGATGACTTTGATCTGCCCGCCCAACGCCTGGGCAACCACTTCACCTCCGCCGGCGAAGGCGACGTAATTGACCTTGTTGACCGGGACGCCCATTTTCGCGGCCAGTTCAGCAATACCGATGTGATCGATCGAGCCCTTGGAGCCCCCGCCCCAGGCAATGCTGGTCGGTTTTTCCTTGAAGGCTTTCAGCAAGTCGTCCAGGGTTTTGAATTCGGATTCCTTGCGCACCGCAATTACGTTGTACTCAGTGAACAACCGGGCAATCGGCGTCACATCCTTCAAGGTAATCTGCGGGTTGTTCTGCTCAATGCCAGCAACCATGATCGCGCCCATCACAAGCAGCGCATCCGGATCGCCCTTGGTGCTGTTGGCAAACTGCGCCAGCCCCAGCGTGCCACCTGCGCCGCCCTTGTTTTCGAAGGTGACGGATTTGGCCACGTTGGCTTCAATCAAGGCTTTGCCCAGCACGCGAGCGGTCTGGTCATAACCGCCACCCACGGAACCTGGGGCCATGAACTTGACGGTTTCCAGCGCAAAGGCAGGCGTTGTGAGCACAGCGGCAGTGACGACAACCGCGAGGCAAAGGGTGGATCGACGTAACGATGCGAACATGCGTTTTCTCCCGGGACTTTTGTTTTTATGGGGCGCCGGCTGAACGTCGGTCCTGGCATAAATCCGGATCGTTGAACAGCCATCTCGGGATAAGCGTAGGCCATGGTTTGAATGGCGGCATACAACAGTGAATCAGTTCATTTCAGGAAGACGCCTGCATGGGTGCACGACGCGTTGCACGGACTCAAAGTGGTGGCCGTCGCGGTGGGAGCAGTTGCAGGGTTGCGGGATGGCTTTTGAGCGTCGTTGACCGGGATTGACCCGCTGACACTGCCCCTTCCCTGACTCGCACAGTCAAGGAAGGGGCAATCACCCTCAAGTATTGGTTTTCAACTTGGTCCACAGACGCGTGCTCAACCGCGCAATCGCCGCCGGCAGTTCCTCGACGGTAAACAGCTTGTCCAGCACGCTCTTCGGCGGGTAGATCGCCAGGTCCTGCTTCACGGCCGGGGTCACATATTGATCCGCGGCGAGGTTGGGGTTGGCGTAGTGGATGCTGTTGCTGATGTTGGCAATGACTTGCGGCGTCAGCAGGTAGTTCATGTAGGCGTAGCCGTTTTTCTCGTGCGGCGCGCTTTTGGGCATGACCACCATGTCGAACCACAGGGTCGAGCCTTCATCAGGAATCGAGTAAGCGATGTCGATGCCGTTGTTCGCTTCCTTGGCGCTGGCGGCAGCTTGAACGATGTCGCCGTTGAAGCCGATCACCGCGCAGACATTGCCGTTCGCCAGGTCACTGATGTACTTGGACGCATGGAAGTACTGCACGTACGGCCTGATTTTCAGCAGCGCCTGCTCGGCTTTCTTGTAGTCCGCCGGCTCGTGGCTATGGGGCGGCAGGCCCAGGTAATTGAGGGTGATTGGCAGGATTTGCGTCGGATTATCGATGATCGCCACGCCGCACTGGCTGAGTTTCTTGATGTTTTCTTCTTCAAAAAACAGCTTCCAGGAATGGGTGACATCGGTGTTGCCGAAGATCGCCTTGATCTTCTCGACGTTGTAACCGATCCCCGCCGTGCCCCACATGTACGGATAGCCGTACTGGTTGCCCGGGTCATTGACCTCGAGCTTTTTCATCAACGCCGGGTCCAGGTTTTTCCAGTTCGGCAGCTGGCTCCGGTCGAGTTTCTGAATGGCCCCGGCCTTGATCAGGCGCGACAGGAAATGGTTCGAAGGGCTGACCACGTCGTAGCCGGTGTTGCCGGTCATCAGCTTGGATTCCAGCACTTCGTTGCTGTCGTGGATGTCGTATGTCGCCTTGATCCCGGTTGCCTGGGTGAAGCTGGTCAGGGTGTCGTCGGCGATGTAGCCGTTCCAGTTGGAAATATTGACGACTTCGTCGGCGTACGTGGCGGCCGACAACGTGGTCAGTACAACCATCAGGGGAATTGTGTTCGCGCGCATGTTCAATCACCTTATTGATGAGCTTTTGTTGTTTTTTGATCGCCGGGGTTTCTAGATTTCTGTTCTGGCCCTGATCGCCTCCACGCGCATGCGAAGCATGGCACCGATATCGAGCAAGGGCTTTGGCGGCAGCCAGCCCGGTTGCGCCCTGCGCATGACCGATTCGAGGATTGGCGAGCAGGTGCCCGAGGCCATTTCGGCGAGCAATCGCCCCCACAGCGTGCCGCGCGCAACGCCCGAACCATTGCAGCCGGCCACCGCAAACACGCCCTCTTCGACCTTGCCGAAATAGGGTTGCCCGGTGCGCGAGGCGCTCAAATGTCCGGTCCAGGTGTACTGGATGTCCTGCTCGCCTAAAAACGGAAAGCGCCGTTGCAAGCCGAGCACATGGTGTTTGCGCCGGTGCAGCAGTTCACTGTCGGTCAGGTCACGGGAGCGGTACTCCGCAGTGTTGCGGATCATCACGCGACGGTCCGGGGTCAGGCGCACCGTGGCGCCGAGCGGCCGGGTGGAGAGCACGCCCCACGGCTCGACGGCGCCGATGGACTGAAATTCTTCATCGCTGAGCGGACGGGTAAGGCTGGCGCTGAGTTCCATCGGGAAGGTTCCGCTGTCCTCTATGCCCGACCGGGGAATGAACGCATTCAGGCACACCATGACTTGCGTCGCCTCGATGCTGCCAGCGATGCCATTGGCGCGAATTCGCCCTTTGCCCAGACGCTCCAGGCCAGTGATGTCGGTGTTCTCGAACACGGTCACGCTGTCCGGCAGTGCATCCAGCAAGCCCTTCACGTATTTCGCCGGTTGCAGCAGCGCGTTGCCCTGACCGCACCAGATCGCGGCCTGGTAGTGCCGGGTGCCGAGTTTTTCGCTCAGTTGCTCACCTTGCAGAAATTCAGCAGAGGCGCCGACGGCGCGTAGCGTCGCCAGTTTGCCCTCGACATCGGTCAACTTGCCTGGGTCGCTGACCGCGAAGAAGTAACCGCAATCCCTGAAGTCGCATTCGATACCGTGACGGGCGATGCGTTGGCGCACTTCGTCGCTGGCAGCCCGTGAAATCGCGGTGTCCACTTCATAACCGGCAAACCCGTGGTTGCCGATCAACTCGTCTCTGGTCGGGTGTTCGTGGCCTACGACGAAGCCTGAGTTGCGCGCCGAAGCGCCCTGCGCCGCACGCTGCCGGTCGACGATCACGATCCGCGCCTGAGGGTGCAATTGCGCGAGCGAGTGCGCGGCACTCAGCCCGGTGATACCGGCACCGATAATCAGCCAGTCGGCTTTTACCGTGCCTTTGAGAGGACCGCGAGCGGCTGAACTTCCCGCCTGCGCAATCCAGCCACATTCATTGGTCATGCCTCACCTCATTGACTGTCATTCTGCGAGCACATGCTGTAATCGCATGGACGTTTCCGAAAAACGCTCGCCAGAGCTAGAATCTATAAGGCCTGTACTGATACAACCAACGTTATAAAATCATCGAGCCATTCAAAAAACGCATGGATAAAATTCGCCACGTTCCTTCGCTCCAGGCCTTGCAGGCGCTGGTGGAAGTCTCCGACTCGGGCAGCTTCACCCAAGCGGCGGCCAAGCTGTGCCTGACCCAAAGTGCGGTGAGCCGAAAGATTCAGCTGTTGGAAAGCCACTTCGGCGTGCCGATGTTTGCGCGGAACAGCCGCCATGTGCGACTGACGCCGGAAGGCGAACAGGTGTTGGCAACCGCACGAAATATCCTGGCGCAACTGAAAACCCTGGAGGACCGCCTCTCGCCACAGGAACGCCCCTTCCGCATCCGCATGCATGTGTCGCTGGCGGTTCGTTGGTTGCTGCCGAAGTTGAGCGAGTTTTATCGAAGTCATCCGCAGGTTTCGCTGTCGATCGAGACCGTGGCGACAGAAGTGGTGGAGCCGGCCATCGACAGTGATGCGTACATTCTCTATCTGCCCGAGCCGTCCGCTGATCCCGGTAGCCTGACCCTGTTCAAGGAAGCGTTGGTGCCAGTGTGCGCGCCCGGACTGGGCACCTCGACGCGGCCATTGGCAGCGGTGGAAGACCTGGTGAGTTTCCCGCTGTTGCATCGCTCGGCGGACCGCAATGATTGGGCTCAGTGGTTGTCGGCCAATGGCGGTAAATCGCTGGATGATTACCGGCACATCCCCTTCAACCTCGATGAACTGGCGCTGGACGCGGCGGCGAGAGGATTGGGTGTGGCGATGACGGATATGACGCTGGCAGGAGAGTCGATAGAGCGAGGGGTGCTGGTTATCCCGTTTGGCCGGCCGTTGGCAACACGCGGTATTTACGCGTTGAATCTGCAGCCTTCAGCCGTTGCTCATCCGGCTTGCGCGATGGTCCTGCAATGGTTTGCGCAGCAGGCTGAAAAGGAAGCGCTTGAGCGTTAGTTGCCCTCACCGGCCCCATCGCCGGCAAGCCGGCTCCTACAAGGATTCGGTACAAACACCACGTACTTGTAGGAGCCGGCTTGCCGGCGATGGCGGCCGCAAGATCACCGAAAAACCCGATAGCCGTGCATTACAAACTTGTCATCGAGTTGTCAGCGTAGCCAGCACCCTCGCTTCCTAAAGTGGCGTCGTCAGTCACCCACACCGGGTGACGCCTCCCACTGATGATGACAAGGGTCGATACCATGAAACCACTGAACAAACTCTGCCTGATCGCCGCCAGCCTGCTGATGCTCGGCACCGGCTCCGCCATGGCCGGCGACATCGCGCCGGTCAAGGCCGACAACGTCGTGCTGGTACACGGCTCCTGGGCCGATGGCTCGAGCTGGGCGGACGTGATTTCGCGGTTGCAGGCCGCCGGATTGCACGTCACCGCCGTTCAAAACCCGTTGACCTCGGTCGCCGATGACGTCGCCGCCACGCAGCGTGTACTCAACCAACAGGACGGCCCGACGGTGTTGGTCGGCCACTCCTACGCCGGCACCGTGGTCAGTGAAGCCGGGGGCAATCCAAAGGTCAGCTCGCTGGTATACGTCGCGGCCCGCGCCCCGGACGCCGGGGAAGATTTCGTCGCCCTGTCAGCCAAATACCCGACCATGCCCGTGCGAGCGGGCACCGAAGAACACGACGGTTTCGTCAGCCTGAAACAGGATGCCTTCCTCAAATATTTCGCCAGCGACGTGCCCCACGACAAGGCGATGCAACTGTTCGCCGTGCAGCAACCGATTGCCAAAACCCTGTTCACTGATCGCACCACCGCAGCCGCCTGGCACAGCAAACCGTCGTGGTACGCGGTCTCCAGCCTCGACCAGACCATCAACCCGGACCTCGAACGCTTCCTCGCCAAACGCATGGGCGCGACCACCATCGAGCTGCCGTCGAGCCATTTGTCGCTGGTTTCCCATTCCAAAGAAATCGCCGACCTGATCCTCGAAGCCTCCGGCCGCCAGCCATAACGCCAGGCCCGGTTTCATTACAACTTTGTCATTGAACTGTTGGTCGGCTGTCCGGATCGGCTGGTTAACCTGAACTCACTGTCAGGCCATTCCCGGCAGCCAACCTGAATAGAGAGACACCTCATGAAAATGTTAATCCTCGGTTTCGCCGCCCTCCTCGCCACCGGCTCGGCGTTTGCCGATACGCAGACCACTGCGCCGGTGATCCACGACAAGACCGGTTTCTTCGTGCACATGGACGTCGCCAAAGTCCTCGCCAGTACCGACATCTCGCAGCAATGCGGCGTGATCCCGGCGCGACTCGACTACCTCGACCACCAGGGTCGCGAGCACGTCCTCGATTACCAGGTCAACGGTACGGGCTGCACCAACGATCATTGATCCGGCTACACTGGCGCCAATTGGCTGAGGCACAAACCCCATGAATATCCTGGTAGTCGAAGACGAACCCAAGGCAGGCAATTACCTGCTCAACGGCCTGCAGGAACTCGGTTACTCCGTCAGCCTGGCGCGGGACGGCATCGATGGCCTGCACCTGGCTCTGGAGCACGATTTCGATGTCATCGTTCTGGACGTGATGATGCCGAAAATGGATGGCTGGGAGGTTCTGCGCCGCTTGCGCAAGGAAGCCGACACGCCGGTGTTGTTTCTCACCGCGCGGGATGACATCGCCGACCGCATCAAGGGCCTGGAACTGGGCGCCGACGATTACCTGATCAAGCCTTTTTCCTTCGCCGAACTGGTGGCGCGCCTGCGCACCCTGACCCGCCGTGGTCCCACCCGCGAAGAAGAACAGCTGCAGGTGGACGACCTGCAGATCGACGTGCTCAAGCGCCGCATCACCCGCGCAGGCGTGAAGATCACCCTGACCAACAAGGAATTCGCCCTGCTGCATTTGTTTGCCACGCATCAAGGCCAGGTCTTGTCGCGCTCGATGATCGCGTCACGGGTCTGGGACATGAATTTCGACAGTGACACCAACGTCGTCGACGTCGCCGTGCGTCGCTTGCGCCTGAAAATCGATGACCCGTTCCAGCTCAAGCTGATCCACAGCGTGCGCGGTATCGGCTACCGCTTCGACACCCAGGCATGAGCCGTCTTCGCCATTCCCTGACACTGCGCCTGGCGCTGGTGTTTGCCCTGCTCGCGTTTGTCTCGCTGACCCTGTTGGGCGTGGCGCTGTACCGCGACCTGGAGCGCGAGCTGATCCGCCGCGACGACGCGGCCCTGGTGAACCGCATCGATCAACTGCGCACCTTCCTCAACGACAGCAATACGCTGGAGCTGATCCGAACCAAACCGGCGTTGTTCCAGAACATGCTGGGCAATCGCGAAGCCCTGCTGACCATTGGCGCCGCCGGACAAAAACCGCTGCTGGTGGTCAATCCCGGCAACCTCGCCTTGCCATCGCTGGCACCGGTGTCGATGGACCATCCGTTGAGCCTGGCCGATGTGCAGCACTATCCCGGCGTGGACGGCGTCCCTTTCGCGGCCGCCGCGGCGACCATCGAATCCGACGATATGGGCAGCTTGCAGGTGGTCACCGGACGCCTGATGACCGAGCGCACCGCCGTGCTCGCCCGCTACCGCCTCAACGTGTACCTGTTCGCCAGCGTGGCGGCGATTCTGCTGGCGCTGTCCGGCTATCTGCTGGTGCATCGCGGCCTGCTGCCCGTGCGACGCCTGGCCCGGCATGCCCACGGCATTGGTGTCGGCAACCTCACCGAGCGCCTCGATGGCCAGGGCTCGCCACGGGAGCTGCTGCCGATGATCGACGCGCTCAATGCAATGCTAGACCGTTTGGGCAAGGGTTTCGTGCAATTGGGTCAGGTCTCGACCGACATGGCCCATGAACTGCGCACGCCGATCAACAACCTGCTCGGCGAAACCCAGGTTGCGTTGCAGCAGAACCGCAGCGTCGAGGCCTATCAGCAACTGCTCGCCTCCAACGTCGAAGAGCTTGAGCGTCTGGCGCGGATGCTCGACAACATGCTGTTTCTGGCGCGTACCGACCCGGCCAGTGCCCTGAGCCAACGCCAGGAGCTGGATGCCGCTGACGAAATGGAACGTATGGCCGACTATTTTGAAGGGCTGGCGGCGGATGTCGGGATCAGCATCGATGCCCAGGGCAGCGGCGTGATCTGGGCTGAGCCGATGCTGCTGCGCCGTGCGTTGGCCAACCTGTGCGCCAATGCCATCAAATATGGCGCGGCGCATTCTGAGCTGGTCATTCGCGCCATACCTTCGGCTGAGGGTATCCGGGTGGTCGTGCGTAACCATGGCCAGACCATCCCTGCCGAGCACCTGCCCCGGCTGTTCGAGCGCTTTTACCGGGTTGACGAATCCCGCGAGCGTTCGGCTCATTCCAATGGTTTGGGGCTGTCGATCGTGGCGACGATCATGCAGTTGCATAACGGGGCTTACAGTGTCAGCAGCAGTGAGGGGGTGACGTGTTTTGAGTTGTTTTTTCCGGGGCGGCGGGTGGGTGAGTGAGGTTTGGTGTTTTTGCGGTTGGTGTGAATATCCGTTTTCTGCGGTAACGCCGGCTATTGGTTTCGCCCTTACGGCGAGTCACTTTGGAAAAGCCCCAAAGTAACCAAAGGGCTCTTGCCCCTTTCGTTCGGTGCCTCGCTAAGGCTCGGCATGCCCTCGCTCCGGTCCTGCTCCGTGGGCCCGCCGCCATCGGCCATCCATGGCCGGGGGCGGCTAACCCGGCATCCATGCCGGGTTGCCCACTGCGCAGAACCTCCTCTCGGCCTCTCGAGGGGGCGCTCAGATCAAAAGCGGAAGGCGAGCTAACGCTCGACCTGATGAGTGGTGGAAATCAAAAGCGTACGCGATCCCCTGTAGGAGCCGGCTTGCCGGCGAAAAGCGTTTGGACAACGCGTTCATTCAGACAGTACGCGTTATCGTTGACGTCCATCGCCAGCAAGCTGGCTCCTACAGTTTTGAATCGTGTGAACCCAATCCCTTGTAGGAGCCGGCTTGCTGGCGATGGCGGTGGGTCAGTCGACGTTTGTATTGGCTGGAGGGACGCTATCGTCGGAACGCCGCCCGCAACAAGCCGGCTCCTACAGGGGATAGGTGTACATATCCGGAATGAGGGAACGCGCGCACCAAAGAGCCAGGTCGGCTTTCAGGCCGCCTCGGCGGCTGTGGCGGTAGTCGCCCCCTCGAGAGGCCGAGT
>NZ_JAHBDB010000031.1:0-62622 GCF_019956105.1 Pseudomonas sp. BF-RE-25 | reverse complement strand
CGAGAGGGCGAGCGCAGGTTCTGCGCAGTGGGCAACCCGGCATGGATGCCGGGTTAGCCGCCCCCGGCCAGGGATGGCCGATGGCGGCGGGCCCACGGAGCAGGACCGGAGCGAGGGCATGCCGAGCCACAGCGAGGCACCGAACGAAAGGGGCAAGAGCCCTTGGTTACTTGGGGCTCTTCCAAGTGACTCGCTGTAAAAGCGAAACCGCCAGCAGCCATCACAAAAAAAACGGATATGCCCCCCCAACCGCTCTACCCCGCCTGACGAAACACCACCCCCAGACCAACAATAATCAGCACCATCCCCACCATGCTCAACACCGCAAGTTGGTTGCCGAAAAACAGATAATCCATCACCGCAGTCACCGCCGGCACCAGATAAAACAGACTGGTGACATTCACCAGATTGCCCCGGGCGATCAGCCGATACAGCAACAACGTCGCCAACACCGACACCACCAATCCCATCCACAACACCGGCACGATAAAACCGCTGCTGCGTTCAAAGTGAAACGGCTGGAACGGCACGAAAATCCCGCACAACAACAGCCCCGCCAGATACTGCACCGGCAGCGTACCGAGGGGATTATCGGTGATGCGTTTCTGCATGATCGAACCGAACGTCATGCTCGCCAACGCCAGCAAACCGAAAAACATCCCGGCCAGCGACATGCCGGCCAGACCAATGCCCTGATACACCACCATGATCAATCCGGCCAAACCCAGCATCAAACCGAACACCCGGTTCGCTGAGCGCTGGCGCTCCATGATCACCACCGTGAGGATGGGCTGCACACCCATAATCGTGGCCATCACGCCTGGCGTGACCTTCAGGTCCAGGGCCAGCAGATAGAAAATCTGATAAGCGCCCAGCAACACCACACCAGTGGCCATCGCATACAGCATCGGCTTGCCACCCTTGGGCAGTTTCAGCTTGAGCAATGGCACCAGCAGCACCAATCCACAAAGCGCGATGGCGAAACGAATCAGCAAAAAAGCGAAGGGCGACGCGTGGGCCAGGCCCCATTTGGAGAAGATCGCCCCGCTGCTCCACAGCAAAACGAACAGGCTCGTGGACGCCGCCGCGAGCGCGGATTTTTTCGAAAGGACAAACATGAATACCACCTGTAGTCAGGCATAAAAAGCCAACTCAGCCGAAGCTGAAATCCAGTAGTTTTTCAGGCGAACGCTTTTAGAAGGGCATGGGAACAGCAGGGAAAGCTGATCAGCCCGAAACGCCAACGCCCGGCGGTGATACGACTGCGTACACCGGCGTGCTACGGACAGGTGGGGGGTAATGACTGATCTGCGCAGGCTGCTGATCCCCGCACGGCACGACGCCAGCGTGGACCGCTGAATCGACTACCGCGTTGATGAGGGAAGCAGGCATGGGCTGATCTTTTTTGATGGGATGGACGGCGAACGGAAATCACCGAGCGCCGACTATAACCAGCGCTCGACATGGATTGCAATGACTTGGACAAAGGGCCAGTAGATACAGCTTTAGACCTGCTGCTTACTCTGAGGGAAAGGAAATCGCCCACTGAGGGGGACAGGGAATGCAAGAGATCAAATGCCAAGGGAACGGACGCATCTTCGGTATCAATTGTATAAATCGAGAGCTAGAAAACTGGCCACCGCCAGCACCGCCGAGCTGCAAGAGAAAAAGGAACGGTTTGGCCCTACCGTTCTTGATTTATCGAAGGTGCGATTTGAACCTATCGACGCACAAGCATTGAGTGCCTGGGAGCGCTGGGATGATTTTCATTTTTCATGGCATGACGTTGTTGGATGGAAAGCGAAGGAGCCTTTGGCGCTGGATTTATCCATCTGGTTCGATAAACAACTGTGTGGACTCTGCTTCGCAAATCCAAACAAAAGTCGGCAACGAATTCGCATCGTACGACTGGAGGGACGGCCAAGAGAGGCTCATCCCCTTAAAAAACGCATTGCTACATTGTCCATAATGGTCATTCAGCACTACGCCACAATTATCGGAAGCAGGTTCATCGAAGTTCAGGAGCCCTTGAAAGGGGCGATTCCTATTTATCAACAACATGGCTTCTATTTCGATACTGAACGGCGGCTTGTCAAAGCGGTGGAAAGCCAAGTATCGTAAAAAACCTGCTTAATAAATGATCAATAGTGGAGGACAAAATGGGTAAATCCAGTAAGAAATCCCCTACAAAAAATCGCTTACCCGCACTGGAAAGGAAAAAGATTGCTCTAGTGCTCACGGATAGTCAGCGACGCCTTCTGGAAATACTTGCGACAGGCATCGAAGGCGAAGAACCTGACGTGCTCGCCGGGCGCCGATGAAATCCTGGGCAAAAAAAACCGCTCTAAGCGAGCGGTCTTTCTGTAATCGACATCAACCAAACAACCAATACCCCAACAACGTCAACACCACCACCGCGAGCACCGGCCGCAGCACACGGTAGGCTTTAGGATTGCGCCGCTTCCACTGCTTGACCACGCCGCTGACTTTGTCGCTGGAGTTCTTGCTCCAGGCGTAGGCCCGGTTAATCCCGCCGACACGCTCGTCATCGAGGTTCTGCGGCGCAGTGGCGCGACCGAGCAGGCTGCTGATCCAGCGGTTGATGCGGGTCATGATACGGTTGCTCAACGGACGTTCGATGTCGCAGAACAGAATGACCCGGGTCCTCTCCGTTTCGTTCTTGACCCAGTGCACATAGGTTTCGTCGAACATCACGTCTTCGCCATCACGCCAGGCGTATTCCTGACCGTCGACAAAGATGCGGCAATCATCGGAATTCGGAGTCGACAACCCCAGGTGATAACGCAGGGAACCGGCAAACGGATCGCGGTGCGGGTTGAGATGGCTGCCACCCGGCAGCAAGGCGAACATGGCGCCTTTGACGTTGGGAATGCTGCTGACCAGGGCCACGGTTTTCGGGCACAGCGTTTCGGCCGATGGCAGGGGTTTGTCGTACCACTTGAGGTAGAAACGCTTCCAGCCTTTCTTGAAGAACGAGCCAAAACCGGCATCGTTGTTTTTCTCGGCGGCGCGAATGTAACCCTCATCAAACAGGTGCATCGCTTCGTCGCGGATGACTTCCCAATTGTCCTTGAGCACATCAAGTTCCGGGAACTTGCTGCGATCCAGATAGGGTTTGGATGGCACGCTGGAGAACAGGTACATCAAGGCGTTGTACGGTGCGAACAAAGCGGAGTGGTTGACGAACTGACGCAAGACCGGCAATCGCGCCTTGCCGCGCAAGTGCACATAGAGGGTACTGCCGAGGAACAGCAGCAACAGCGATGCCTTCGCGGCAATGGTAAAGGTCATCTACAACTCCTTGAGAATTAGCAACTCTGCACTACGCCATTTACCCGACGTGGCAGTCGGCCATGATAAACACTACCGGCCTCGGGAAAAACCCGCTTTCCTCAACATTCACTGTTAAAGATTGTGCAACAACGCACTTCTTAACATATGTCTCCTGAACGGGGGCTGACCTGGATCAGCCCACTTGTCGGGATCAAAATCGAAACATCACTGCTTTGATTTGTTCACGATTACTGCTGATTCTCCTGCTCGGTAAAAAGATCGCTGAACAGCATGCTCGACAGGTAACGCTCACCGGAGTCCGGCAGAATCACCACGATGGTCTTGCCCTGCATTTCCGGCGTTTCGGCCAGGCGCACGGCCACAGCCATGGCCGCACCGCAAGAGATGCCGCACAAAATCCCTTCCTCCTGCATCAAGCGCAAAGCCATCGCCTTGGATTCGTCATCGGTGACCAACTCGACCCGGTCCACCATCGACAGATCGAGGTTCTTCGGCACAAAGCCGGCACCGATGCCCTGGATCTTGTGAGGGCTAGGCTTGATCTCTTCACCGGCCAGCGCTTGCGTGATCACCGGAGACACCACGGGCTCAACCGCTACCGAGAGAATCGGTTTGCCCTGGGTACTCTTGATATACCGCGAAACCCCCGTAATGGTTCCGCCTGTTCCGACGCCGGCCACCAGCACATCAACGGCACCGTCAGTGTCGTTCCAGATTTCCGGACCAGTGGTTTTCTCGTGAATGGCCGGGTTGGCCGGGTTTTCGAATTGCGCCGGCATGAAGTAGAGGGACGGGTCGCTGGCAACCATTTCAGTGGCCTTTTCGATCGCACCTTTCATGCCTTTGGCCGGCTCGGTCAGCACCAGTTCGGCGCCCAACGCCTTGAGCACTTTGCGCCGTTCGATGCTCATGGACGCCGGCATGGTCAGCATCAACTTGTAGCCCCGTGCGGCGGCGACAAACGCCAGGCCAATGCCGGTGTTGCCGGAGGTCGGTTCGACGATGGTCATGCCAGGCTTGAGTTTGCCGGTGCTTTCGGCGTCCCAGATCATGTTCGCGCCAATCCGGCACTTCACCGAGTAACCAGGGTTGCGCCCCTCGATCTTGGCCAGGATGGTCACGCCACGCGGCGCAATGCGGTTGATCTGCACCAGCGGTGTATTGCCGATGGAATGGGCGTTGTCAGCAAAGATACGGCTCATGGCTGGGTCCTTATGCAGCGTTGAATTAGCCCTCCACGGTATGCCTGTTGCCCGTGGTCGTCCAGTCAGTCGAACGTCCGGCCCGCACAGCAGTCAATCGCTTTACACCGCCAGAGATTTGCCGCCATGAAGCGTCGATACAGTTGGCCTCTGTGTACCCTCGCCGGCCTCCTCATGTTGCTGTTTGCCCTGCACATCGCCCTGCCCTATCTGGTGCGTGACTACCTGAACGAACGATTGGCGAATATGGGTGACTATCGCGGGCAGATCGCCGACGTGGACCTGGCCCTGTGGCGCGGCGCCTACAAAATCAACGGGCTGAAAATCGTCAAGGTCGAAGGCAAGGTCCCGGTGCCTTTCGTCAATGCGCCGCTGATCGATCTTTCCGTCAGTTGGCACTCGCTCTGTTACGACCACGCCGTGGTGGCCGAGGCGCAGTTCGTCAAACCCGAAGTGAACTTCGTCGACGGCGGCGCCAACAAGAAAAACTCCCAGACCGGTGAAGGCACCGATTGGCGGGCACAATTGGAGAAATTGCTGCCGATCACCCTGAACGAAGTGCGGATCAGCGACGGCAAGATCAGCTTCCGGAACTTCAATTCCAAGCCCCCCGTGAACATGAACGCCACCCAGGTCAACGCCAGCATTTACAACCTGACCAACGTCGTCGACAAGGAAGGCAAGCGCGACGCACGGTTCGATGGCAAAGCGCTGCTGCTGGGGCACGCCCCACTGGAAACCAGCGCAACCTTCGATCCGCTGAGCAATTTCGAGGATTTCCAGTTTCGACTACGCGCCACGGGCATCGAACTCAAACGCATGAACGACTTCGCCTCGGCCTACGGCAAGTTCGATTTCAATGCCGGGCATGGTGATGTAGTGATTGAAGCGCAAGCGAAAAAAGCCCAATTGACTGGCTACATCAAGCCACTGCTCAAAGACGTCGATGTGTTCAACTGGCAACAGGACGTCGAGAACAAGGACAAAGGGCTGTTCCGCTCCATTTGGGAGGCCATTGTCGGTGGCTCCGAAACCGTGCTGAAAAACCAGGGCAAGAACCAGTTTGCAACGCGCGTTGAATTGAGTGGCAGCGTTCACCGGCAAGATATCAGCGCGTTCCACGCGTTTTTGCAGATTTTACGTAACGGTTTTGTGCAGGCCTTCAATGCCCGGTATGAACGGCCGAAGCCGGAGGCCGGTTAGGGTTTGCGTGTAACGGTGTAACGGCCGGTTTCTTCAGCTGCCCGCGCCGGATCTCGCAGCTGCAGAAAATCCCACCCCAGACAGGCCAGCGCCAATGACCGGGGCACGGCTTCACGGCCACTGCTGTAGCGCGTAATGCTGCGGGCACTCACCCCCAAAGCCTCGGCGGCCTGATTGAGCGGCAACCCGGTACGCGCACGCCAGTCGATGAAGATCCGGGTGTTTTCATCCGCTGCGTTTTGCGCGAGTGCATCCAGATAAACGGTGTCTGCACCGATCTGGATATCCTGCTCAGGCCATTCGACGCACCAGCCATCATCGCCCAGGGTTGCACTGGCGAAAGCTCCTGCCTCCAGCAACGGCTGCAATCCAGGATAGGTACGCAGGTCACGGCTCAAATCGAGCGTCAATTGCTGACCATCGATAAATGTCAGCGCCAAACGGTAATCCGGCAACGCCTGCACGGCAGACAACCGTGGTCGCTTCATGGGTAACATCGTTTCCAGTCCTCCAGTAACTGCACCTGATGGGTCCTGACCCATTCCAGAGCTTCCTTGATAATCAACGGCGGCGCCTTGCCGACCATCACTTCAACCGTTTCCAGGCTGAGCATCACATCCAGCCCGCCACCGGTCAGGTGGACATGGGGCGGCGGATGGTCCTTCTCTCGCAGCTGAATCCGGTACGTATCGCGAAATCGATATTTAGTAGACATGCTCCGCAAGCTATCGCCAAAATGGCGATAGCTCAATACTGGCCAGCCGCCGAGACTGAGTCAAGATGTGACGCCCCATTCAGAGACTGAATAAGCCGTCTGCGTTCACAGT
Source organism: Pseudomonas sp. BF-RE-25 (assembly GCF_019956105.1). Taxonomy (NCBI): domain Bacteria; kingdom Pseudomonadati; phylum Pseudomonadota; class Gammaproteobacteria; order Pseudomonadales; family Pseudomonadaceae; genus Pseudomonas; species Pseudomonas sp. BF-RE-25. The sequence continues at coordinate 56,075 of NZ_JAHBDB010000031.1, read as the reverse complement.
CGACCGGGCAGCGCGTTATAGTCGGGTACTACAATTATTGCGCCCCGCCCTGCCCTGTCAGGTCGGCGTTACCGTTCGAGGATTAGCAGATGAAGTTCGAAGGCACCCAGGCCTACGTCGCCACCGATGACCTGAAGCTGGCGGTCAACGCCGCCATCACCCTGGAGCGTCCGCTGCTGGTCAAGGGCGAGCCGGGCACCGGCAAGACCATGCTGGCCGAGCAACTGGCCGAGTCTTTCGGCGCCAAGCTGATCACCTGGCACATCAAATCCACGACCAAGGCGCATCAGGGCCTGTACGAGTACGACGCGGTCAGCCGCCTGCGCGATTCACAGCTGGGCACGGAAAAGGTCCACGACGTTCGCAATTACCTGAAAAAGGGCAAGCTCTGGGAGGCTTTCGAGTCCGACGAGCGGGTGATTCTGCTGATCGACGAAATCGACAAGGCCGACATCGAGTTCCCGAACGACCTGCTGCAAGAACTCGACAAGATGGAGTTCTACGTTTACGAGATCGACGAGACCATCAAGGCCAAGAAGCGCCCGATCATCATCATTACCTCCAACAACGAGAAAGAGCTGCCGGACGCGTTCCTGCGCCGCTGCTTCTTCCACTACATTGCGTTCCCGGATCGCGTCACGCTGCAGAAAATCGTCGACGTGCACTACCCGGACATCAAGAAGGATCTGGTCAGCGAAGCGCTGGACGTGTTCTTCGACGTGCGCAAGGTGCCGGGCCTGAAGAAGAAGCCATCGACCTCCGAACTGGTGGACTGGCTGAAGCTGCTGATGGCCGACAATATCGGCGAGGCGGTGCTGCGCGAACGCGATCCGACCAAGGCCATTCCGCCGCTGGCCGGTGCCTTGGTGAAGAACGAACAGGACGTGCAATTGCTTGAACGCCTGGCTTTCATGAGTCGTCGTGGTACTCGCTAAGCTCTGATTAAGTAGGGGCTAACGCCATGTTGCTCAACCTGTTCAATGAAATGCGCGCAGCCAAAGTGCCCGTCTCGGTGCGCGAGCTGCTGGACCTGATCAACGCGCTGAAACAGCGCGTGACCTTCGCCGACATGGACGAGTTCTACTACTTGTCCCGGGCGATTCTGGTGAAGGACGAAAAGCATTTCGACAAGTTCGACCGAGCGTTCGGTGCTTACTTCAATGGCCTGGAAAAACTCGACGATCACCTTCAGGCCCTGATTCCTGAAGACTGGTTGCGCAAGGAATTCGAGCGTTCGCTGACCGACGAAGAGCGGGCGGCGATCCAGTCCCTTGGTGGCCTGGACAAGCTGATCGAAGAATTCAAAAAACGCCTGGAAGAACAGAAAGAACGCCACGCCGGTGGCAACAAGTGGATCGGCACCGGTGGCACCAGCCCGTTCGGTTCCGGCGGCTTCAACCCGGAAGGCATTCGGGTCAGCGATGCCGGCAAGCGCCAGGGCAAGGCGGTCAAGGTCTGGGATCAGCGCGAGTACAAGAACCTCGACGATTCGGTGGAACTGGGCACGCGCAACATCAAGGTCGCCCTGCGTCGGCTGCGTAAGTTCGCCCGTCAGGGTGCGGCCGAAGAACTGGACATCGATGGCACCATCGATCACACCGCCAAGGATGCCGGGTTGCTGAGTATCCAGATGCGGCCGGAGCGGCGTAACACCGTCAAGCTGTTGCTGCTGTTCGACATCGGCGGTTCGATGGATGCGCACGTGAAGATCTGCGAGGAGTTGTTCTCGGCCTGCAAGACCGAGTTCAAACACCTGGAGTACTTCTACTTCCACAACTTCATTTATGAATCGGTGTGGAAGAACAACATGCGCCGCACCTCCGAGCGCACGTCGACCCAGGACCTGCTGCACAAGTACGGCGCCGACTACAAAGTGATCTTCATCGGGGACGCGGCGATGGCGCCTTATGAAATCACCCAGGCCGGCGGCAGCGTCGAGCACTGGAACGAAGAAGCCGGTTATGTGTGGATGCAGCGGTTCAAGGAGAAGTACAAGAAGCTCATCTGGATCAACCCGTATCCGAAAGATACGTGGGGCTATACGTCGTCGACCAATATCGTTCGGGATTTGATTGATGACCAGATGTACCCGCTGACGTTGCGGGGGCTTGAGGAAGGGATGCGGTTTCTTTCCAAGTAATCTTTGCCGTCCGCCAGGGCCCCATCGCGAGCAGGCTCGCTCCCACACTGGATTTTGAGCGTACACAAATTACGTGTTCGCAGAAGTTCAACTGTGGGAGTGAGCCTGCTCGCGATGCTTTTAGCGGTCTGAAAACCGGCGCAAATACTCGACCTGTTCGCGATGCGCGACATCCTGCACCACCGGCCGCAACCGCACCGTCGCCCCCGGCAGACACTGCGCCAGCCGCGCCAGCGCCAACGGCGTCAACGCCCCCAGTCGCGGATAACCGCCAATGGTCTGCCGATCATTGAGCAGCACAATCGGCTGCCCGTCCGGCGGCACCTGCACCGCACCCAGCGGAATGCCCTCGGAAATCATTGGTTTGCCCTGGTACTGCAACGCTGTTCCCAGCAAGCGAATACCCATGCGGTCGGCGCGACTGTCGAGGGTCCAGGCGCTGTTGAACGCATCGAACAGACTCTGGCCGCTGAACTCGCCGATCTGCGCGCCGAGTACCACGTCCAGTGGCAAATCGGATTTGAAGTCCGGTATTTGTTCGCGAGGCAACTCGCGCATCAGCAGCGGCGCTTCAGCCGAGTAGCTCAGCGACGCACCTTTGGCCAACGCCCGTCCCATGCCATCCAGCCCTCCCAACTCCTCACGCACCACCGTCGCGCTGCTGCCCAACACCTTCGGCGCATCAAAACCACCCGGCGCCGCGAGATAAGCCCGCGCCCCCAGGAGTGGCTGAGTGAACTGCAGGCGCTGACCTTTGCGCAGCTTGAAACTGCGCCACGGCGCCAGCGCCTGACCGTCCAGTTGCGCGCCAAGGTCCGCCCCGGCCAGCGCGAGCAAGCAATCGCCCTCGGCCACCACGGTAAATCCGCCGAGGGTGATTTCGATCACCGCTGCATCCAGCGCATTGCCCAGCAGCCAGTTGGCCCAGGACATCGAGCGCCAATCCAGCCCGCCGCCCTGGGTCACGCCCAGATGCCGCACGCCAAAACGGCCAGCGTCCTGCAACAGGCACAACGGTGTGCTCGCTTCAATCGATAGCCGGCTCATGCCTGCGCCTCCAGTGGCGTGTCGTCACCGCCCAGGTTGATGAACTCGGCGTAGCTGACCGCTTCGAAGCGCACCGTATCGCCCGGTTGCATCAGGCTGTAGCCATCGCGTTCGCGGTCGAACAGTTTGGCCGGGGTGCGGCCGATCAGGTTCCAGCCGCCGGGGGACACCACCGGGTAGGCAGCGGTTTGCCGTTCGGCGATCCCGACACTGCCGGCCGCGACTTTTTTGCGCGGCGTATTCAGGCGCGGTGCGGCGAGGACTTCTTCCACTAGCCCCATAAAGGCAAAACCCGGCGCGAAGCCCAAGGCGAACACCTGATATTCACGGTCACTGTGGCGGCGGATCACCTCCTCCACGGCCAGCCCGCTGCGCTGAGACAACAGGCGCAATTCCGGACCGACGCTCACGTCATACCAGACCGGTAGAACATGACATTTTCCGCCGGTGCGGGTGTTGGGCGACAAATCGATCAGTGCTTCGGCGATCAATTCCCGCGCCTGCGCCGGGCTCAATGCGGCCAGATCGTAATGCACCATCAATGTCGTATACGACGGCACCAGATCGATCAGATGCGCACCAAACGCCGCACGCAGGTTTTCGCTGGCAGCGAGCATCCACGGCATGTTGGCTTCGGCGATCTCATCGAACAGCCGCACCATCAGGCAATCCAGCGCCACCACTTCCACCCGAAGTTTCATGGCGCACTCTGCTGATCGAGGGCTTCGCGAATGCGCCGCACGGCCGCCACGGAACTGGCGTTGTCACCGTGTACGCACAGAGTGTTGGCCTGCAAATGCAAGGCGCTGCCGTCGCTGGCGGTCAGGTTGTCACCACGGGCGATGGTCAGTGCCTGTTCGATAATTTTTTCCGGGTCGTGATGCACTGCACCCGGCAGTTGCCGCGAAACCAGCATGCCGGCGCTGTCATAGGCACGATCGGCGAACGCTTCGAACCACAACGTCACGCCGTATTCATCACCCAATCGCTGTGCGGCACTATTGTCGCGGGTCGCCATCAGCATCAGCGGCAACGTCTTGTCATAAGACGCCACGGCCTGCAGCACGGCGCGCAATTGCGCCGGGTTGGCCATCATGTCGTTGTACATCGCGCCGTGGGGTTTGACGTAGCTGACGCGCCCGCCCTGCGCCCGGCAGAGGCCGTCGAGGGCGCCGATCTGATAGTGCAGAATGTCCTGAAGTTCCTGGGCGGTATACGCCATGGAGCGACGGCCGAACCCGACCAGATCCTGATAGGCCGGATGGGCGCCGATCTGCACGCCGTTGCTCAGGGCAAGGCTGACGGTCTTGCGCATGATGCTCGGGTCGCCGGCGTGAAAGCCGCAGGCGATGTTGGCGCAATCGATGAAGGGCATGACCTCGGCGTCCAGCCCCATGGTCCAGTTGCCGAAGCTCTCGCCGATGTCGCAGTTCAATAGCAGGCGGCTCACGGTGAACACTCCTGTAGGTTTTGTTCTTTTCAGATGTGGGCAGATTACTGCGCATCCAGTTGTTTGCCACGGGTTTCCGGCAGGCTCAGCGCCGCAAGGATCACCACCCCGTAGGAAACCGCCGCGAACGCCCCGATGCCTACGCTCAATGGCACCTTCTGGCTGAGCAAGCCGATCAACAGCGGAAACAACGCCGCCAGCGCCCGGCCTATGTTGTAGCAAAAGCCCTGGCCCGAACCGCGAATCCGCGTCGGAAACAACTCGGTCAGGAAGGCACCCATGCCGCTGAAAATCCCCGAGGCAAAGAAGCCCAACGGAAAGCCCAGCCACAGCATCACGCCGTTACTGACCGGCAATTGGGTGTAAAGCAACACGATGGTGAACGAGCCCACCGCGAACAGAATGAAGTTTTTCTTACGGCCAAGGATGTCAGTCAAATACGCGCTGATGACGTAACCGACGTAGGAACCGACGATCACCATTGCCAGATAACCGCCCGTGCCGAGTACGCTCAAACCACGTTCGTTCTTCAGGAACGTCGGCAGCCAGGAAGTGATTGCGTAGTAACCGCCCAGTGCGCCGGTGGTCAGTATCGAAGCGCGAAGCGTGGTGAAGAGGATGCCGGGGGCGAAAATCTCGTAGAACTTCGCCGGGTTGCTCGGTTCCTGTTTGGCTTTGGCTTTGGCTTCGCGGTAGATTTCCGGGTCCTTGACCAGGCGACGGACGAAGATCACGAAAACCGCCGGGACGATGCCGAGGATAAACAGTGCACGCCACGCGTCTTCCGGTGGCAACACCGAGAACAGCAGCGCATACAGGATCGCCGTCAGCCCCCAACCAAGCGCCCAGCCCGATTGCACCATGCCCACCGCTTTGCCACGGTCCTTGGCGCGAATCACTTCACCCATCAGTACCGCGCCGGCGGTCCACTCGCCGCCAAAACCGAAGCCCATCAAGGTGCGGCTGATCAGCAGTTGTTCGTAGTTTTGCGCGAAGCCGCAGAGGAAAGTGAAGAAGGCGAACCACAGCACCGTCAGTTGCAAGGTGCGCACGCGGCCGATGCGGTCGGAGAGAATCCCCGCCACCCAGCCGCCGATGGCCGAGGCAATCAGCGTACTGGTATGAATCAGCCCGGCCTCGCCGGTGGTGATGCCCCACATCGCGATGAGGGTCGGCACCACGAAGCTGAGCATCTGGGTGTCCATGCCGTCCAGGCCGTAGCCGATCTTGCAGCTCCAGAATGTGCGGCGTTCCTGCTGATTGATGTTGCGGTACCAGTCGAAAGGTCCCGGGCGAGCCGTGGCTTTCGGGATGACGGTGGTGTCGGGCGCACTCATGGCAACTCTCCGTGCAAATTTTATTGGTATTGTTCTGAGCCCCGACGACGCCTATCGTGGGAACCGGATGGCCTGATTTTTGGGCGCACGCCCCTATTGCGTCCAACTAATAAAAACCCGCCTTAGACATAAGAAAACTTTATCCACGAGCTGACCCCATGAACCTGAAGTTTCTCGAGACCTTCGTCTGGGTCGCCCGACTCAAAAGTTTTCGCCTGACCGCCGACAAGCTTTTCACCACCCAGGCGTCGATTTCCAGCCGCATCGCCGTGCTCGAAGGCGAGCTGGGGGTGAAGCTGTTCCTGCGCGATTCACGCGGCGTGAGCCTGACGCCCGAAGGCTTGAAAGTGCTCGAACATGCCGAGCAGATGATGGACACCATGCAGGCGCTCAAGCAGTCGATCGAGACCCGCTCCAGCAAGGTCGGCCGGGTGCGCATCGGCGTGATGGACACGGTGATTCATACCTGGCTGAGCCCGTTGGTGGCGCAGATGACGGATCACTATCCGCTGGTGGAAATCGAGCTGGTGGCCGATACCTCGCTCAACCTCTGCGATCAGCTGCAAAAAGGCTTCCTCGACTTGATCCTGCAAACCGACCTGCTGCGTCAGGAAAGCGTGCGCAGCCTGGAGCTGGCCAGTCACCCGATGGGCTGGATCGCTGCCAGCAACTCGATCTACAACCGCGAGTATTCCAGCGTGGCCGATCTGGCGCGGGAGCGGATCATTACCTACTCGAAAAACTCACACCCGCATCAAGAGGTGCTCGCGCTGATGCAGGCCAATGGCGTCATGACGCCACGGCTGAACTGCGTGAATTCGGTGTCGGCGATTACCCGGCTGCTGCGGGACGGTTTTGGCATTGGCGCGTTGCCACCGGTGCTGGTGGCCGAGGAGCTGGCGCGCGGCGAATTGACCTTGCTGGCCATCGATCAACGGCCACCGGATCTACAAGTGGTGGTGTCCTGGCGGACCGGGGCGGAATGGGTCGAGGAGATTGTCGCGTTGTGTCAGCAGGTGCTGGCGGGGTATGCGCGCAAGGTCGGCGAAAACTACATCGTCCTTGCGCGCTGATCACTTACAACCCGCGTAAATCCCGCTCTTCAATCGGCCGGCTCTGGCGCAGGCGCTTGCCGCCCAGCACCACCCAGTCGATCAGCCGGAACAGGCATTCAATCCCGAACGACAGCAGCAACGCGCCGCTCATGCCCCAGATCATCGCTTCTGGCGTCAGCAGGATCTGGTAGCTGTAGCCGTTCCAGGTTTCCTTGCGGATATCCGGGTCGGCGGCCAGTACAACCTGCAGGAAGCGGATGTACCACGGGCCTTGCATGGCCTGGAATTGTTTATCGAGGGCCAGTTGACGGGTGAGCAAGTTGCTCAGGCTGTCGGCATCGCTGCGGAAAACCGGGTCTTCGCTGGCGCGGTAGTGGGCGACCAGGGCCTGCATGTCACCCTTGAAAAATTGAATGGCGGTGCCCTGGAAACCGCTCAAGCCGGTCTGCGCCTCAATCAGGTGCGCTTCGACCCGCTTGGCGTAATCGTTGATGAACCCCGGCACCTGGACGCCGATCAACAGGCCTGCCGCGAACAACACCAGCCGTAGATAACTGAGCAACATGGGGGAGAATCCTTATTCGGTCTTGCCCTGGCTGACGCATTCACCGCGTCGCCAGAGGCTCCATTGGCCCGGTTCGTAGCGGGTCCAGGTTTCGTTTTCGGTCAGGGGCTCGGTGGCGATGACCGTGACCACGTCGTTGGGCGTGGTTTCGGCCTGGAAATCGACGATCACGTCGACATCCTTCAAGCGCGCCGGGCCGAACGGTGCACGGCGGGTAATCTGCGCCAATTTGGTCGAGCAATAGCAGAACAGCCAATCACCGTCGCTGAGCAGGCAGTTGAACACGCCTTTGCTACGGTATTCGGCGCACGCGGCTACCAGATCCGGCAGCAGTGTTTCGATCTCTACCGGTTCCGGGAACGCCGCGCGTACGCGGTTGAGCAGATCGCAGAACGCCGCTTCACTGTCGGTATCGCCGACCGGGCGATAAAAGCTGGTGATCGGCTGAAAGTCCGCCAGTTGGCCGTTGTGGGCGAAACACCAGTTGCGCCCCCACAGTTCGCGCACGAACGGATGGGTGTTGGACAGGCAGACCTTGCCGACGTTGGCCTGGCGGATATGGCCGATGACCACTTCGCTCTTGATCGGATAACGTTGCACCAGGTTGGCGACTTCCGATTCGCTGCTCGCCGCCGGGTCCTGGAACAGGCGCAGGCCGCGGCCTTCATAAAAGGCGATGCCCCAACCGTCACGGTGCGGGCCCGTGCGGCCGCCGCGCTGCATCAGCCCGGTAAAGCTGAACACGATATCGGTCGGCACATTGGCGCTCATGCCCAATAACTCACACATGCTCGGACTCTCTGTAAGGCAGGGGCAAGGTTACAAACGCGGTTCGACGCGCATACGCTGAGGGTTGCTCGGGACCGGCGGACGACCGTAACGGTCATCACCGGCACCGCCGAAAGGATGATCGTCGTCAGGGTCGTCGGCCCGGGCCGCAGCCTTGGCGGCCGCCGTGCGTTCCTTGCGGGCGTTGGAAGCGCGTTCGATCGGGAAACGGATCGCCACGAACACCAGGTAAATGCCGAAGGCGATCATGCCGTACATGAACAGGTCGGAGACCGCCCGCCAGGCATTGTTGCCAACCTTGAACGCGAGATCGAGGGTGGTAATGGCGATGGCCGGTGCGACTTTTTCCTTCACCGGATCGATGATCGTCGGGCTGAACAGCAACACAGCGACCAGCAGCCGCAGGGGCTCGCGCAACCAGCGCCACATCCAGCGGGTCATGCGCATCCACACCAACAGGCAGCCTAAAGCGGCGAAGGCGTAAAGGCCCCAAGCGATCAGATAGTCGTTCTCGGTCATGGTGTCCATGGCAAGGCAGGCAAAGAGGCGCTTATAGTAACGACTTTTCGCACATCAGGCTTGCCCCAATGCCGGCCGGCTATGCACAAACACTGTGGGAGCGGGCTTGCTCGCGAAGGCGTCCTGTCAGCAACATTGATGGCGACTGACACACCGCTTTCGCGAGCAGGCTCGCTCCCACAGGGATCTGGGTAATTTGCCGATACCCTGCGAAACCCTTTATTCCGAATATCGCCCGAGAGCCCTTCATGCCCCAATCCGCCAACATCACCAGCGCCCCGATTGCCCACAAGGCTGAAGGTTCTGACCCGTATGCCTGGCTGCAGGAACGCGACACCGATGTGGTGCTCGATTACCTCAAGGCTGAAAACCGCTATCTAGAGGCGCAAACCGCCGATCAGGCCGGTCTGCGCGAAACCCTTTTCGAAGAGATCAAGGGCCGGATTCTCGAAACCGACCTGTCGCTGCCCTCCCCGTGGGGCCCGTATCTGTATTACACGCGCACCACCGCCGGCGACGAATACGCCCGTCACTACCGCTGCCCGCGCCCGGCGGATGACAGCCTGCAACTCGACGAAAGCCAGGAACAGCTGCTGTTGGACCCGAACGAACTGGCCAACGGCGGTTTCTTCTCCCTCGGCGCGTTCAGCATCAGCCCGGACCACCAGCGCCTGGCCTACAGCCTCGACACCACGGGCGATGAGATTTACACGCTGTTCGTGAAGGAATTATCCAGCGGCCGCGTCAGCGAACTGGAATTCGCCGACTGCGACGGCAGCATGACCTGGGCCAACGACAGCCTGACGCTGTTCTTCGGCGAACTGGACGACACCCATCGCCCGCACAAACTGTTCCGCTATCGACTGGACGGCACGGCGGCCGAAGAAGTGTTCCATGAGCCGGACGGCCGCTTCTTCATGCATTGCTACCGCTCAAGCTCGGAGCAGCAATTGCTGCTGGCGCTGGGCAGCAAGACCACCAGCGAAGTCTGGGTGCTCGACGCATTCCAGCCGCAACAAGCGTTTACCTGTGTGGCACCACGGGTCGAAGACCATGAGTACGACGTCGACCACGGCACCCTCGATGGCCAGTGGACCTGGTTCATTCGCACCAACCGCGACGGCATCAACTTCGCCCTGTACACGGCCGTCGATACCGGCGTCGCACCGACCGAAGCCGACTGGCAGAACCTGATTCCCCACAGCAACACCACGATGATCGACGGCATGAGCCTCAACGCCGGCGCCCTGACGCTGAGCCTGCGGGTCGGCGGCTTGCCGATCATCGAAGTTCACCCGCAAGACCTGCCGAGCTACCGCGTGCAATTGCCGGATGCGGCCTACAGCCTGCACGTGCAAAACAGCCTGGAGTTCGTCAGCGAGCGGATCCGCTTGCGCTACGAAGCATTGAACCGTCCGGCACAAATCCGCCAACTGGACCTGGTCAGCGGCGAACAGAAAGTGCTCAAGGAAACCCCGGTGCTCGGCCCGTTCGACGCCGACGCCTATGTCAGCCAGCGTCTTTGGGCGACCGCACCGGACGGTACGCAAGTGCCGATCAGCCTGGTGGTCAAGCGCGAAGCCCTCGGCAAGCCGACACCCCTTTATCTGTATGGCTACGGCGCCTACGGCGAAAGCCTCGACCCGTGGTTCTCCCACGCGCGCCTGAGCCTGCTGGATCGCGGCGTGGCGTTTGCCATTGCGCACGTGCGTGGCGGCGGCGAGTTGGGTGAGGCCTGGTATCGCGCCGGCAAACAGGAACACAAGCACAACACCTTCAGCGACTTCATCGCCTGCGCCGAGCACCTGATCGCCAACGGCTTCACCACCTCACAACAATTGGCGATCAGCGGCGGCAGTGCCGGCGGGTTGTTGATCGGCGCGGTGCTTAACATGCGGCCGGAGCTGTTCGGCGCGGCGATTGCCGAAGTGCCGTTCGTCGATGTGTTGAACACGATGCTCGACCCGGATCTGCCGCTGACCGTCACGGAATACGACGAGTGGGGCAATCCTGAAGAGCCGGACGTTTATGATCGGATCAAGGCCTACGCCCCGTACGAAAACGTCACCGCGCAGGCTTATCCGGCGACGCTGGTAATCGCCGGCTACAACGACAGTCGCGTGCAGTACTGGGAAGCGGCGAAGTGGGTAGCGAAATTGCGCGCGACCAAAACCGATACCCATCAACTGCTGCTCAAGACCGAATTGGGCGCCGGGCATGGCGGAATGAGTGGCCGTTATCAGGGATTGCGTGACGTAGCACTCGAATACGCATTTGTTTTCGGGGTTTTGGGCATTGCCTGAGGAACTTGGCTCGGTGATTCGGTCTTAAGACCAGAGCACCGAGCCTGCCCTTGTAGGAGCGAGGCTTGCCCGCGAAGAGGCCGTAACATTCAACATCTATGTTGGCTGTGATAATGCCTTCGCGGGCAAGCCTCGCTCCTACAGGGGAACTCGTATGATCCGGAACCGCTACAGACACAAGAAAAAGACCGTGACGACATGTCAGAACCGACCTTACTGAACAACGAAATCCGCGACTGGCTGATGGACTGTGGCCTGTTCGATCAACTGCTGCCCGCCGACTTCGCAGCCGCCTCGGGCTACTTCAGCATCAGCACGGTGGCCGAGGGCGAAGAGATCTTCCGCGAAGGCGATGCCGGCAGTTTCATGTGCATCATCCATACCGGCCAGGTCGCGGTACAAAAAACCAACAGCGACGGACAACGGGTGACCATGGCCACGCTGCGCAGCGGCCGGGCGTTCGGCGAAATGGCTGTGCTCGATGGCGAACGGCGCTCCGCCAGTTGCGTAGCCGCGAGCAATTGCCAGCTGCTGAACCTGGGCAAGGACTCCCTGGAAAAGATGCTCAACGACGCGCCGAAAATCGCCGCCAAGATTATCCGCGCCCTCGCCGTCTCCCTGTCCAAACGCCTGCGTATGGCCGATGGCCAACTGCTTTCACAGCAGGTTTAACCACCGGGCGACTTGATCTTCGTGCGGTTCTGCTCAAGCCCCGGCAAGGGCTGATCCTTGGGCGGGCTGGGCACGATGATCGGCGGCAACAGCGGCGGCCCGCCACTGCCAGGCCCGACTTTTGGCACACTGTTGGGGGTGATCTGCGGGTACGGCGTCGGCGTTGCCGTGCCGGGCGAACCGGGCAGCGGTGACGGGCTGGTCGGAATGGTTTGCAGCTCTTGGGCCTGCACTGCAGTTATCGAGAGCGCGGCCAAGGCAATGACCGTTAGAATGGTGCGCTTCATCAATGGCTCCGTTGGCCTTGTTGTCTATTTGCAGGCTACTCCCAACTGCGTTCGTTTGCCTCCCCCATGCCCTTCCTCCTCAAGAGAACCCCATGAAACGTTTCGTTCTGCTCGACACCGCGCCTATCCCTGAAAACGGCGGTGCCCTGTGCCTGTTCGAATACGGTGAGGATTTCGTCATCAAGATCAAGGGCGGCGACGGCGGACAATTGATGAATACGCGCATGCACGGTTCCGAAGATGCGCTGGCCGAGATCCCCTGCCGCAAGGTCGCCGGACGGCCGAATTCACGGGTATTGATCGGTGGCCTGGGCATGGGCTTTACCCTCGCCTCGGCCCTCAAGCATTTGGGCAAGAGCGCTGAAGTGGTGGTCGCCGAACTGGTGCCGGGCGTGGTCGAGTGGAATCGCGGGCCGCTGGGCGAGAAAGCCGGGAACCCGTTGCTGGATAAACGCACGGTCATTCGCATGGAAGACGTGGCCAACGTACTTCAAGCCGAACCGCAAGGTTTCGATGCGATCATGCTCGACGTCGATAACGGCCCGGAAGGCCTGACCCAGAGGGCCAACAGCTGGCTCTATTCCGCGGGCGGCCTGAGCGCCTGCGCCAAAGCCCTGCGCCCAAAAGGCGTGCTGGCCGTCTGGTCGGCCAGCGCCGACAAGCAGTTTTCGGACAAACTGAAGAAGGCAGGCTTCAAGGCTGAGGAAGTCCAGGTCTTCGCCCACGGCAACAAGGGCACCCGTCACACCATCTGGATTGCCGAGAAGCTCAAGGGCTAGGCTAAACTTACGTCATAACCGTCAATAGTCTTTTACAAAGGTGAACCCATGAGTTCGTCAACACCGACCAACACCTCGAAGCTGGACCGCATCCTCGCCGACAACCAGCGCGACAAGGAAATGGGTTACCGCGACAAAGCCCTGAAGATGTACCCGCACGTGTGCGGCCGCTGCGCCCGTGAGTTTTCCGGCAAGCGCCTGAGCGAACTGACCGTGCACCACCGCGACCACAACCACGACAACAATCCGCAGGATGGTTCGAACTGGGAATTGTTGTGCCTGTATTGCCACGACAACGAACACTCGCGGTATACCGACCAGCAATATTTCGGTGAGGGCTCGTTGAGCACGCCGAAGATTGCCAAGGCGACGCATAACCCGTTTGCGGCGTTGGCCGGGTTGATGAAAAAAGACGACTGAAGATTTGTTTGCCTGACCCGGCCCCATCGCTGGCAAGCCAGCTCCTACAGTGTCATGTGTCGTTCACATATTTTGTGCTTAACGAGTAACCACTGTAGGAGCTGGCTTGCCGGCGATAGCAATCGCCCGGACACCACCAATCTCAAACCAGACACCCCCTCCCCCAATCCCCGTATAATCGCCGTTTTTTCCCCGAAGGCACCCCGCTCGTGGCAGACAAACGGTACAGCTGCATTGGTTTGTTCAACCCAAAATCACCGGAAAACGTCGGCTCGGTCATGCGCGCCGCCGGCTGCTACAACGTGGCGTCCGTGTTCTACACCGGCAAGCGCTATGACCGCGCCGCCGACTTCGTCACCGACACCAAACGCGTTCACTACGACATTCCGCTGATCGGCATCGACGACCTGAAAAAAATCCTGCCGCTGGGCTGCGTACCGGTGGCCGTGGAACTGGTCGACGGCGCCCGTTCGCTGCCGGAATACACTCACCCGGATCGCGCGCTGTACATCTTCGGCCCGGAAGACGGCTCGCTGGATAAAGAGATTCGCGACTGGTGCGAAGACGTGGTCTACATCCCGACCACCGGCTGCATGAATCTTGCGGCCACCGTCAACGTCGTGCTGTACGACCGCATGGCCAAGGGCCTCAACACCCGCTCCGGGCCGAAATTCCGCTGAACCGACGCACATCCGATGGAACAAGCCGCCCGCCTCGGCAGTCAGCTTAATTATCTATTCTTGAAGCAGTCCTTCCAGCAGGAGACAGATCATGAGCGAACTCAAACGCGTGGAGCGCATCGAATCCACCCCGTTCCAGAGTCCTTCCGACCATAACGTCCACGGTTGGGAACGCGCCGGCTCCGTCGCCGGCGGCCTGGTGATGGTGGGCAAAGGCCTGCGTCGCGGCGGTATTTTCGGATTGATCCAGGTGGCGATCGGTGGCGTGGCGCTGGCCCGTGGCATCACTGGCCACAGTTCGGCCAAGAGCCTGCTGGAGAAGAGCCGTCAGGACATGAATAACGTGCGGGCGAAAATCGAGCGTGCCGGGGAAGACCTGGCTCGATTGAAGGCGAATGCCGAGGCGGCGACCAAAACTGCCAGCGTGACCGGGAATGATTCGTTGAAGTCGCCGAAAGCCGGGGTTTGATTCGGGATTTTGTGTCGCGGTTAAGGGCCTCTTCGCGGGCAAGCCTCGCTCCTACAGGACCGCGTGATCCCTTGTAGGAGCGAGGCTTGCCCGCGAAGGCGGTGTTACTGAAGCAACCCGGTATCAAGCACCTTGGAAGACTCGCCAATCACACTCTCGGCCAGTTGAACGAATTCCTTGGTATCCACACTCTCCAGGTGCATCGCCCCACGCAACACATCATCAAGCGAGCGCTTGTTGCGGGTTTTAATGCGAATTTCCTGATCCAGTTCACTCAGCAATAGAACCGCTTTGCCAATCTGCGCAGGGCTGATCTGCTCGCCCCGCAACGTCGTGACCTTCTGGCTGTCCTTGGCCAACTTCTTGTGCAAACTTTCATACCGCTCATCACTCATTCCACCGGCGCGGCGCACCAGTTCGATGGCGTAATACTCGGCAAAGCCTTCGCTGATCCAGTCGCTGCGCTGCTTGTCGTTGATCCGCCCGAACACTTGGGCCAGCTCACGCACCAGCGCGCTGCTGCCACTTTCGCTGACCAGTGGCAGACGCGAATTCAGATAGATCGACTCTCGCGCCGCCAGACTGCCGCGCCACATCGGGTCGTTGGCGCCGACGATCAGCAATTTGGCGGGATGACGCGGAAACACAGCCTGCACTTGCGGCCAGACGAACGTCAGCAGCGTCAGCACGTCCATGCGGCGCATGCCCTGGCCCTGAGGCGAGGCGACGGTGACTTCGGTTTCCCCAAGCCGGGTGCGACGGCTGCCGAGGTGACCGGCGAGCATCCAGCCGGTTGGCCGGTCGAACAGGCGCGAGACGTTGTCGATGCGGAATTTGTTCTTGCCGATCCGCGGCCAGGCGGTTTCGACGCTTTTCCATCCGGTGGGCAATTCGAATTCAAGGCGTGACACCAATTCGATGCCGTCCTGCTGATCGAGTCTGGCGGCCGGTACCAGGTCGTCGCCGCGCATCAGCGCCCAGGTCGGGGTCATGCGCGTGTCGAAACTGCCGCTCTTGCGGCCGTGGCTGATGCGCACGCGGTAGGTCAGGCTGGCCTTGTCGGCCGCCGGGCGCCAGACACCCCGGGCCTCTTTGCCCGGCGTGAGTTGCCATTGGCCGTCGGCCTTGAAGTCGCTGTAATGGCTGCCGTCGCCGAGGTCGAAATCCAGACTGCGCACCGCCGAACCCTGGGCCAGCGTCAGGCGCACTTCAGCCTGATCGCTTTGCGGCAACAGGCGCACGTGGTAATCCAGATCGACTTTCTTCGCCGCCCACACCGACGAACTCAGGGCCAGCAGCCCAACGGCCAACGCCAGCCGCAATCCCACAGCCATACACACTCCCTTGTAAAACTAACCTGCGCGGAAAATCAGATGGTCTTCCCAATCGTCCTCGGGCACGCTGCCTTCGGCGAGCATGCGCCCGGACTGGGAAATACGTTCGTGATGCACGGCATCGCGATCACCGCACACCAGATGGTGCCAGAGGGGCAAATCCTTGCCCTCGCTGACCAGGCGATAACCGCAGGTCGGCGGCAGCCATTTGAACTCATCGGCCTTGCCCGGTGTGAGCTGAATGCAGTCCGGCACGAATTCACGACGGTTGGGGTAATCGCTGCACTGACAGGTTTTCAGGTCCAGCAGTTTGCAGGCGATGCGCGTGTAATAAACGCTGTTGTCGTCTTCATCCTCAAGCTTTTGCAGGCAGCACAGGCCACAACCGTCGCACAGCGATTCCCATTCCTCTTGATCGAGTTGATCGAGGGTTTTGCGTATCCAGAACGGTTCGACTTTGGCGGCCATGGCTCAAGCATCAACATCAGGTGGTGAAAAGGCCGCCAGTCTAGTGCCAAGGCCGTTGCGGGCCAAGCATTGGCGACTGCCGGTAGAACGCGCTTGTCAGTTTTTGCGCTGCCCAGTAGGGTTTCGCGTCGCCCCTCACTTTCAAACGTAGCAAGGAATCTATTGATGAGTGCCAATCCACGCGTTGCCGATTATGCCATCCACCCTCAATTCACCGATCGCTGGTCGCCCCGCGCCTTCACCGGCGAGGCCATCTCCGAGGAAACCCTGCTGAGTTTCTTCGAAGCCGCACGCTGGGCGCCATCGGCCTACAACTCGCAGCCTTGGCGGTTTCTCTACGCGCGCCGCGATACGCCGAACTGGGAGCGTTACCTGGGCCTGCTGAACGAGTTCAACCGCAGCTGGGCGCAACACGCCTCGGCGCTGGTGATCGTGATCTCGAAAACCACCTTCACGGCGCCCGGCGCCACTGAAGAAACCCCGGCGCTGTGGCACACCTTCGACACCGGTTCTGCCTGGGGCCATCTGGCGCTGCAAGCGAGCATCAGCGGCTGGCACACTCACGGCATGGCCGGTTTCGATCAGGAGCTGACCCGCAAGGAGCTGAACATTCCTGAAGGTTACGCACTGCACGCGGCAGTGGCGGTGGGCAAGCTGGGGGACAAGGCGACGCTGGCGGATTACCTGCAAGCCCGTGAAGAGCCGAGCCCGCGTCGTCCGTTGAGCGAGTTGGCGGCTGAAGGCGACTTCACCCTCTAAGCCACAACATAGAACCAAATGTGGGAGCGAGCCTGCTCGCGATAGCGGTGTGTCAGTCAATATTTACGGAGACTGTCACACCGCTATCGCGAGCAGGCTCGCTCCCACAGTTATTTGCGCACCATTCAAGTCCAGCAGTGGGTTCAATACCCGCGATTGAAATCCACTTCGCCGCGCAACGCTTCACCCGCCTGATACGCCCGCAAATTCTCGACAAACAACTTCACCATCATCGTCGGCGACGTTGGTGCGGAGCTGTGGCCGGTCAGCAGCAGGCCCCAGGCCGTCCAGAATGGATGACGTTGCGGCAGCGGCTCCTGACGGCAGACGTCGATCACCGCGCCCGCCAGATGCCCTTCCTTCAAGGCTTCCACCAGATCCGCATCGACCACCGCCACGCCGCGCCCGACGTTGATGAACAACCCGGTCGGCTTGAATTGCTTGAACAGCGCCGCGTTGTACAGGTCGTGGGTGCTCGGGGTGTTCGGCAGCAGATTGATCACGTAATCCACTTCACCGACCAGGCGCGGCAAGTCCGCCAGCGCTCCCACTTCGACAAACGGCGCCTGCTCGCGGGCTTCGCTGGCGATGCCATACAACTCGACGCCAAACGGCAGCAGGAACTGCGCGACGGTCTGGCCGATATCGCCGGTGCCGACGATCAAGACCTTGCGCCCCGCCAGGCTTTGGCCCTGACGGCTGTCCCATTTGCGCTCGACCTGACTGACCAGCCGCGGCAGCACTTCGCGTTCGTGGCCGAGCATGTAGGTCAGCACGTATTCAGCCATGACCTGACCGAAAATCCCTACAGCGCGAGTCAGGCGATAGTGGCGCGGCAAACCGTCGGCCAGCAGCGGCGTGATCCCGGCCCAGGTCGACTGCAACCATTGTGGCTGGTGGCCCTGACGCAACAGGGTGGCCAGGAGGTCCGGCTGACCCAGCCAGATCGGGCAATCGGCAGCCTGACTGGCCAGTTCGGCGGAGTCACCGCTGGTCAGCACTTCCAGATCAGGTGCTGCCTGACGCAACAGTTGGGCATACACAGGGTGGTCGTGTTCAGCAATCAGAACGCGCATGGTTCAAACCTTTCAAAAGCAGTGCAGACGGCCGCCGAGGGAGTATCGCTCCCTCGTTGCGGCCATCGCCAAAATCATTCCAGTTTTTCACAAAGGCTCTGAACAGAGCCTGTCTACCGACTACATCGGGTCGTTGCGTCGCAACAACTCTTCCGGCAAGTGTTCGATGTATTCGTCTTCGGCCGGTGGCATTTGCAGGTGATAGCCCTGCTTGTCGAGGTTTTCCAGCACCACGGCGATGTCCTCGCGCGACAGCTTGCGCTCGGGGGTCAGCACCAGATCGAAGGCGTGGATGGCTTTGCCGAAGGCCGCCATCAGTGTTTCGGGCACGCGCTCCAGTGCATCGCTCTTGAGCACATAGAGGTACATTTCGTTTCTTTTTGAGCTGCGGTAGATGGAGCAAATACGTTTCAAGGCTGTTCTCCGGCGGTGGCCAGGCTGTCGAGCAGCGCCTGGCCCATCAATTCGCGGCGCCAGCCACGCAGCGAATCAGGCAATTGGTAAGGACCATTGGGGAAGCCGCTCTTGAGCAGCGCTTCCAGGGTTTTCTTGCGCAGCATCAGTTCCGGCGCAACGTTCAGTCGCTCGGCTTCGGCCTGGCCGAGTGCACGCAACTGTTTGATCAGTGCGGCAGCATCCACCGGCAACGGTTCCGGCACGGCTGGCGGCCATTGATCTGGCGACACACTGCCAGAGCGCTTGATCAGATCAAGCAGAAATTCGCCGTCCTGACGCACGGTACGCGGGTGCATGTCTTCGATTTTCGCCAACGCCCCGAGGTTGTCCGGTTGCGTGCGCGCCAGCGGCCACAGGGAATGTTCACGGATGATGCGATTGCGCGGCAGATCACGGGCGCGGGCCTCGCGTTCACGCCAGGCGCAGAGTTCACGCAAAACGGCGAGCTGAGCGCGAGACAACTTCCAGGCCAGTTTCGCTTCGCGGTAAACCTCGTACGGGTCGACTTCACGACGCAGGTTGGCCACCAGCTCGGCGCCGTCTTCCAGGACCCAGGCGTACTTGTCGTCAGACAGCTTCGGACGAAGCTGTACGAAAACTTCCGCCAGGTGCAAGGCGTCTTCGGCGGCGTAGCTGATCTGGGTTTCGGACAGCGGGCGTTGCAGCCAATCGGAACGGGTCTCGCCCTTGGGCAGGTCGATGCCGAGCACTTCCTGCACCAACCGCGAATACCCCATGGAGAAACCGAGGTTCAGGTAGGCGGCGGCCAATTGCGTGTCGAACAGCGGCGCCGGCAGGCTGCCGGTCAGGCGCAACAGCACTTCGAGGTCTTCGCTGCACGCATGGACGACTTTGACCACGGCCGGGTTTTCCAGCAACGCGGCCAGGGGTTGCCAGTTGTCGATGGTCAACGGGTCAATCAGGTAAGCGCGTACGCCATCGCCGATCTGCAGCAAACCCGCGATCGGATAAAAGGTGTCGACCCGCATGAATTCGGTGTCGAGGGCAACGTAGGGCAGCTGCTGCCACTCGGCGCAAAACCGGCCGAGGCTATCGTTGTCGCGAATCCAGTGAATATCGATGGCCACACGGCTCTCCCTTGAAGAATGGCGCGCAGTATATATCGCCCCCGGCGATTTCCGCGCCTCCACTGAACAAGAGCTTTAGCGAAAACACCTGCTTGTTAGCAAGAATTGTCTGACGGAGGGAGGTTATCTGGCCTTACGCAGCACGTAGACGCGCATCTGCGTGCAACCTGGCAGGAAATCCTGATGGCTGAGTAAACGGAATCCGGCCTGTTTGAACTCGGCTTCCACCTCGGCCTTACTGGCCAGATGCCGGGCATGAGTGCCTTGTGCATCGGGTTGCCGGCGTTTGAAATGAGCTTCGACCCGCACCGCGACAATCACGGTGTCGCGGCTGACCCGGTGGAACTCACCGAGCATGGCTGACCGATGCTCGGCGCAGGCGATGTGCTGAAACAGTTGCATGCAAAAAATGCAGTCCACCGCATTCGCCGACAAGCCGATGGCGAATGCCGAACTCTGAAAGGTCTTGACCCGTTTCAACAGCTCTTGCGGATGATGGATCGGGGCGTGATCGAGCATGTCCTGCGACGGATCGGACGCCAGGATCACCCGGTTCGCGTGTTCGGCCAGCACCGGCCAGAAACGTCCGGCCCCGCAAGCGACGTCAAGAATCAACCCCGGCTCACCGGCCACTTTGAGCGCGTTGCGCACCAACTGCTCGTCCCGCCAGAACGCCAGGCGCCCGGCCAGACCACGTGGACGCGGCTGCATGCAGACGCGGGCGTGTTCCTGGTCATAGCGCCGGGCGAACTCAAGCTCGAAGGCGGATGGGGGTTGAGGGGACATGTGTGATTGCTCTTGTAGGAAAATCTACCGGCCGCAGGTTAGCGGCCGATACGTGAAAAAAAGGTTGTCACCCTCACTCTTTGGCCAAAACGCCGTCGATCACCGCACCACGGCAGCCTGCAAACAGGTCCAGATCCTGGTTGTAGACCTTACTGTTGACCTCCAGCAGACCGAGCATCGAATGGAACAGATTGTCCTGGCTCAGCGGCTTCTCACGGCTCAATTGCAGGCAGTGTGTGTCCACCGAGAACGACTTTTGATAGCTGTCAGAGAACCAGGCCAGCATCGCAACATGCTTCTGTTGCTCCGGCGCCAGCATGTAAGGCGTACCGTGGAGGAACAGGTTGTATTCGCCCAGAGATTCGCCGTGGTCCGACAGGTAGAGCATCGCGGTATCAACTTTGTCCTGGTTGCTGCGCAACAGATCGATCAGGGTCGACAGCACGTGGTCGGTGTAAACGAGGGTGTTGTCGTAACCATTGACGATACTTTCGCGACTGCAATTATTCAGGGCATTACTTTCACACACCGGCGTAAAGCGTTCGTACTCTTTCGGGTAGCGCTTGAAATACTCCGGGCCATGACTGCCCATCTGGTGCAACACCAACACCGTGTCTTTATCCAGGGTGTCGATGAAGTGCTGCAAACCTTGCAGGAGAATTTCATCGCGGCATTCACTATTGGCGCAGAGCACCGGATCTTTCAGGTTACTGACATCGTCGAGGGTGACGCGGTCGCACGTGCCTTTGCAGCCTGACTGGTTATCGCGCCATATCACCTCCAGGCCTGCACGCTTGAGCACATCCAGCAGGCCTTCTTCATTCTTGGCCTTGCTCGCGTTGTAGTCCTTGCGGCCCATGTTGGAAAACATGCAGGGCACCGACACGGCCGTTTCAGTACCGCAGGAATGCACATCGGTGAACGCAATCAGGCCGGCTTCTTTATCCAGTTTCGGCGTGGTGTCACGGTTATAACCCAGCACACCGAAATTCTCGGCCCGGGCACTTTCACCGACCACCAGCACGGTCAGGGATTTGCGGCTGTGCGCTTGCCAGGCCGGATTTCTCTCGGCGTCCTCACCGATTTTAACGAAAGGCTGATGGGCCGAAGCGACTTGCTCACGCAGGTAGCTGAACGAGGCGCCGATGTAGTTACTCGGGACCACCATCAAACGCAATTCATGGTGATTGCGAAACAGTGAGGACAAGCCCTGATAGTTGACCAGTGCGACGCCACCGATCACCGCCATCGACGCAACACTTACCAGTACTTTACTGAGCAACTCACGGTGCCAGCGACGGTAATTAATTGGCGTCTTCCACAACAACCACGAAGGTAAAACCCCGAGCAGAACAATATAAACAAGTAACTTTATCGAGAGTAAGTCACGCACTTCCGTGGCATTGGTTTGCGCAAAGTTACGCAACATGCCGGTGTCGATAAGTGCACCGTATTGCCCCATGAAATACGCCACCCCGGCGCTGATCATGAAGAGTAGGGTCAAGACCGGCTTCAACAGCGGGCGGAACGCCAACAGGGTCAATACGATGTTGAAAGCAGCCAGAATCATCAAGCCAAAAGCCACACGCATGACGATGCCTTGACCGTCGAACGCGGTGATTTCAAACAAATGTTGCCAGAGCACCAAATTAAAGCCTGTCAATAAAAAGGTGCTGGCAATCAACGTCACCCACTCGGGGCGAACGGCTTTGAGTTTCCACATGATAATCGGCTGTTCCTGAAAAGAAGTGCCGTCGGTCAATGTGAAAATTTCATTGACCGCGACAGCACTAATTTTAAGTAGCCAACCATCAATTTTTTGTGAAAAAGAAGCCAACGATTAGTTGGCTTAAGGCGTTTAACTAAATCTTCAGTTGTATTTGAGAATGGTTCAGGCCTGGTTCAGGTACCAACGCCAATCCTGCTCACCGACCTCGCCCATGAATTGACGATACTCGGCACGCTTCACCGCGAGGTAAACACCCAGAAATTCTCTGCCAAAGGCCTCTCGCGCCCAGCCCGAACCTTCCAGTGCGCGCAAGGTGGTCAGCCAGTCGGTGGGCAGCAGTTCCGTGGCCTGGGCGTAACCATTGCCCTCCACGGGCGCTCCCGGGTCCAGTTGTTCGCGAATGCCGCGATGGATACCCGCCAGAATCGCCGCAGCCGCCAGGTACGGGTTGGCGTCGGCGCCGCAAATGCGATGTTCGATGTGCCGCGAGAACGCCGGCCCACCTGGCACGCGTAGACTCACAGTGCGATTGTCCACGCCCCAGGTGGCCGCCAGCGGCGCGTAACTGTTGGTCTGGAAGCGACGGTAGGAGTTGGCGTTCGGACAGAACAGCAACAACGAATCGAGCAAGGTACTGAGCATCCCGCCAACCGCCTGTTTGAGCAGCGGCGTACCGTCTGCGGCTTCGCTGGCGAACAGGTTGTTGCCGTCCTTGTCCGCGAGGCTGACGTGCATATGCATGCCCGTGCCGGCCAGGTCATCGAACGGTTTGGCCATGAAGCACGCGGTCATCCCGTGCTTGTGCGCCACGCCCTTGACCAGGCGCTTGTAGCGCACGGCTTCGTCCATCGCCTGCAAGGCGTCGGTGCGATGCTCGAGGGTGATTTCCACTTGCCCCGGCGCGTACTCGGAAATCGCCGTGCGTGCCGGAATGCCCTGGAGTTTGCAGGCGTTGTAGAGATCCGCCAGAAACGGCTCGATCTGCTCCAGCTCACGCAAGCCGTAGACTTGAGTTGCGCGCGGGCGCCCGCCATCGACATCCCGCGCCGGTTGCGGCCGGCCGTTGCTGTCGCGCTGCTGATCCAGCAGATAGAACTCCAGCTCCGCGGCCATCACCGGGTAATAACCGTCTGCCTGCAAGCCTTCGATCACCTTCGCCAACAGGTGCCGCGGGTCGGCGATGGTCGCCGGCATGCCCTCCTTCGGGTGCATGCTGACCTGCACCGCCGCCGTCGGAATCAATCGCCATGGCATGCGCGTCAGGCTGCCGCTGATCGGGTAGGCCCGGCAATCGATATCCCCCACGTCCCAGACCAGACCCGAGTTTTCCACGTCATCGCCGTTGATGGTCAGGCCCAGAATGGTGCTCGGCAGGGGGCGACCGCTTTCGTAGACCGCCAGCAGTTCATCGCGATGCAACAACTTGCCCCGTGGCACACCGTTGTTATCGAGGATGAACAACTCGAACATCTCGATATCCGGATTCTGTTCCAGAAAAGTCAGGGCTTCTTGTTTCGTGGCGAAGGAGGTCGTGGCACAACTCATAGGAATTCTCTTGTTTCCGCGTCAGGCAAACGCGCAGGCGCTGCCGGTTTGATCCAGGCGCACAGCGCAGGACCTGTAGGAACAATCAACGGGAAAGGCAGGAATCCGGTGGGCGCGCGTGACGGCAATGCCACAACGCCCAGAAGGCGAGTTCGGAAGGAAGTGCGACTGGACAATCGTCCATAAAGAAGACCGCAGTAGACAGATGAGCAGCAGCGTCACATGGCTGGTTAAGTCGTTAAATCGGGATTTGAAGAACTTTGGTTGTGGGTTGGCTAAACAATCAACCAGCCACCCTATACCCAATGTGGCTGCCGCCACACAAACCATTGTAGGAGCGAGCCTGCTCGCGATGACGGAGAGTCAGGCAACATAAATATTGAATGAAAAATTGCTATCGCCGGCAAGCCGGTCTCGCTCCTACAGGGTTCTGTGTTGCGGCAGAGGTATTTGATTTTTAAATACCGCGACGGACTTTCTGATTTGCGGCTTCCAGGCCTCTCGCGCCTAATCGGGCCCTGTCATTCAAGGTCCAATCGATGGAAAACGTCCGAGCCACTTCTCGCCCTGCCTTCTGGTTGATGGTCAGCATCATGCTCGTCGCGCTGAACCTGCGCCCATCCATGGCCGCGGTCGGCCCTTTGCTCTCGGCGATTCGCGGCGATATCCCGCTGAGTTTCAGCCTGGCGTCGCTGCTGACCATGCTGCCGGTGATGGCCATGGGATTGGCGATGTTCTTCGGCCTCAGCGTCAGCCAATGGCTTGGCGAACAGCGCACGGTGGTGGTGTCGTTGCTGATCATCGGACTGGCGACGGTGTCGCGCCTGTTCCTCGACTCCGCGGCCGAACTGATCCTCAGCGCCGTTCTGGCAGGTGTCGGTATCGCGCTGATTCAGGCGTTGATGCCGACGCTGATCAAGTCGCGATTCAGCGACAACGTTTCCGTGTGCATGGGCCTCTACGTCACGTCGATCATGGGTGGCGCCGCCCTTGCCGCGTCCTTCGCGCCGCTGGTGATGATGCGCACCGGCAGTTGGCGGGGAGGACTGGCGATCTGGTCGATCCTGGCATTGGTGGCGCTACTCTTCTGGCTCGGCCAACGTGCGGTGATGCCGGCACTGCCCGCTCAAGCGCAACGAAACAGGTCGTTCTTCGCCAATTCCCGCGCCTGGTTACTCGCCATCTTCTTTGGTCTGGGCACAGCGTCCTACACCTGTGTGCTGGCCTGGCTGGCGCCGTACTACGTGGAGAAAGGCTGGAGCGAACAAAACGCCGGTTTGTTGTTAGGTTTCCTCACGGCCATGGAAGTACTGTCCGGCCTGGTGACGCCTGCGATCGCCAACCGCAGCCGTGACCGTCGCCTGGTGCTGGTGGTGTTGCTGGCGCTGATCATGGCCGGTTTCTGTGGGCTGATAGTGAGCCCGCAACACCTGAGTCTGTTGTGGCCGTGCCTGTTGGGGCTGGGCATCGGCGGACTGTTCCCGATGAGCCTGATCGTGTCGCTGGATCATCTGGACAACCCGCAACGTGCGGGCGGGCTGACGGCTTTCGTCCAAGGCATCGGCTACCTGATCGCCGGCCTCTCGCCGCTGATTGCCGGGATCATCCGCGATCAACTCGGCAGTTTCGAATGGGCCTGGTGGTCACTCACCGGCGTCATGGCGCTGATGATGTTGATGGTCCTGCGCTTCAACCCGCGGCACTACGCCCGCCACATTCACTGACCCGGAAGCGCCCTCATGAAACACACCGGTTTCGCCGCCGCCCACGCTGGCATGCTGCTCTGGGCACTGTTGATCGCTGCTTCGTTTTCCGCAGCGGCACAGGTCAGTCAGGCTATTGATCCGGTCCTGCTGACCGGCTTGCGCCTGCTGTTTTGCGCACTGGTGTTTTTGCCGCTGTTGCTGATCAAGGGCGACACCGCCATGAACCGACGCGGGTTATTCGGCCATGCCGTCCTCGGCCTGCTGCTGGCGGTTTATTTTGGCTCGCTGTTCGAAGCGTTGCGTTACACCAGTGCGGTCAACACCGGCACGATGTTCACGCTGGTGCCATTGTTGACCCTGCTTTTCGAAGCCGTGTTGATGCCGGACAGCAGCCTGAAACAACGGGTATTGCCGATGTTGATTGCGGCCGCCGGGGCCGTGATGCTGGTGCTGAAAGGCACTGGGCCCGGCGAGTTGCCGTCGTTCTATGCGGTGTCGGTGTACGGGCTCGGTTGCCTGGCGATGGCGCTCTATTCGCCCCTGAGTCAGCGGCTGAAAACCAGCAGCCTCAAGGGTCGTGGCCCGGTAGGCATGACCTTCTGGAACATGCTGTTCGGTGCGTTGTTCCTGCTGGTGTTCTGTGGGGTCAGTGGAGGCTGGCGATCGGCATCGTTGCTGACCCTGAACGATTTTTACTGGCTGATTTACCTGGCGTTGTTCGCCACCCTGGCGACCTTCTGGTTGCTGCACCGGGCCATCGGTGTCATCGCCCCCTCCTCGGTCATTTCGTACATTTACCTGAGTACGTTGTTCATCACGCTGTTTCATTGGTTCTGGTGGCGTCAATCGCCGATGCCGCTGGAAATCGTCGGTGCGGTACTCGTAGGCATCGGCATGCTGACGTTATTGATGTCCAGTCGTCGCACTGTGCATTTGGCACTGCCTCACAACTAAAAGGGAAACTTCCCACAAGGCATTCTCCTGGGACCATCGTTCCGCTAGGATCATTCGCACGAGTTTGCGCTCAGTCAGCGCAAGGATCACAGCGAGATGGAATGGATGCTGAACAGTAACTTGCTTAGAAAACTCGACATGCAGGACCTCATGGTGTTTATCGCCGTGTATGAACAAAGCAGCGTCACCGGAGTGTCCGAAACACTCTGCGTCAGTCAGTCCACCGTCAGTTACTGCCTGAAAAAGCTACGCAGCGGATTCGAAGACGAATTGTTCATCAACACCCGCGCGGGGATGCGCCCTACTTACAAAGCCAGCACCATGTACACCCACGTGCTGAAAATCCTCGACAGCATCAACCTCTGTCACGCCGGGGCACAGGCGTTCGACCCTACCCTGCAACCGGTCACCTTCAACATCTGCGCACCGGAATACTTCGAGCAGTTAATCCTGCCGCGTTTATTGAAAAGCTTTGATTTCGCCGACTTACCGGTGATGGTCAACATGCACAAGTTCGAAACCGACATCCCGGCCGAAGAACTGCGCGACGGCAGTCTCGACCTGGTGATTTGCTTCGGCCCGAATTTTCATCGCAGTCACACCGACTTCAAATCCCGCATGTTGCTGGAGGACGATCTGGTCTGCGTCTTCGATAAACGCGCCACGCCGCTGGAGCCCCGTTTAAGTCTGCAAGCCTTCACCGAACGCCGGCACGTGTTTCCTACACCCTGGACATCAACCACCAACATGGTCGACGGCTGGCTGGCGCAGCAAGCGCAAAAACGGCAAATCGTCGCACGCTCCAACAGCTACAGCGCAGCGCTGAAAATGATCACAGGCACCGACTTCATCGTTACCCTGCCCCGACGCATCCAGCATTTACTGGCCAGCGAGGCGATTTTCAATCACTGCGAAGCGCCCAACGGCTTGCCGGGTTTCACCCTCGATATGCAATGGAGTCAAGGCGCCGATCAGGACAGCGCCAATACCTGGCTGCGTGAACAAGTGGTCAGGGCCTGCACTGAACAGGCCACTGCCTGAGACTCAGTTGTTGATGGCGACTTTGCTGTAGGACTCCCGATCAATGTCGAGGATTTCTACAGCCAACTGCACCTCAACCCCCGCCGGCCATTCACACAAGTCCTGCACCACCGCCAGCAGGCTTTCGGATAACTGCTTTTTGATCTGCGGCGAGCGGCCACTCAACAACGCCAGTTTCACGTGCACAAATGCCCGCTCAGCCAATGCAGTACCGACCTTGAAGGTTTCAACCTTCACGGCTCGGCTTTTGATGTCGTATTCGGCAGCAAACTGACCGGAAGCCACCAGCGTATTGTTGAGCCGGATCAACGCCACGTCGGCGTTCAAATCAGGCAGGTTGGCGGTGTACTCCATGTGCAGGTGGGGCATGACGTGGCTCCTGAAAGTAGGCGGAAAGGTCGTACATATAACACAGAGTGGTCCTGCTCACCGGGACGGCGGCGACGCTAATCGCTCACTCATGAACGCCTCCAGTCGCGAGCGCAACCAGCGCTCGGCGGGGTCGGTGTCGACGTGGCTGAGCCAGACCATCGACAGGTCAAGCGTCGGTGTCTTGAACGGAAAAGGCTCCATGAACAACTGTCCGGACGCCGCCATCGCCTCGGCGGTGTAATCCGGCAGGCTGGCGATCAGATCGGTTCCGGCGAGCAAGGCTGGCAAGGAACTGTATTGCGGCACGGATAACACTACCTGGCGTGTACGCCCGATCTCCGCCAGCCACTCGTCAGCGTAACCACTGATGTTGGCGGTGTGAGACACCAGCACGTGCGGGCGCGAGCAATATTCATTGAGGGTCAGCGGCGTGTCGGACGCATCGGCGCGCAGGATCCTGGGCTGGATGTGCCGCAACAATTTGCGCTTGGCATTGGCCGGCAGACCCCGGGTCTGGCTGATACCCACCGTGATGTCGCCGGATGCCAGCAAATCGGGAATTCGCCAGTAATCGACATGCTGCACTACAAACACCACCTTCGGTGCTTCCTGACGCAAGGCACGCAGCAACGGCGGCAACAGGCCGAACTCGACATCGTCCGACAGCCCGATACGAAACGTCATGGTGCTGACGGTCGGGTCGAAATCATGGGTCAGGCTTAACGCCACCGACAACGAGTCCAGCGCCGGCGACAAATACTGAATCAGCTCCTCGGCCCGGGCGGTCGGCTCCATTCGATGGCCAACCCGAATGAACAGCGGGTCGTTGAACATCGTGCGCAGGCGGTTGAGCGCCGAACTGATGGTCGGCTGCCCGAGAAACAACTTCTCCGCCACACGGGTAACGTTGCGTTCGAGCATCAAGGTTTCGAACACCACCATCAGGTTGATATCCGCCTTGCGTAGTTCGTTGCGATTCATCCACTGCCCCCAATCCCCAAATCTGCTGACAGTTTAGGTAGCTGTCGCAACGGGCGTCTATGCGACTCAAGCAGTTTGCATTTGATCGGGCTGCAAGGCTGCTTGAAACGAAGCTGCCCTGATTGAGCAGCTTCACCGCTGGAGGCCTAGATTTCCTTCACCGGAGTCTGATCCTGAGTGCCCTTGATCAGGCTGATGGCATGCACGCAATCCGCCTTGTTGACGTAAGCCTCCCCGCTGGCAATCGTTTCATTGTTCCCCGCCCGTAAACGCCACCGCCATTGACCTTTGCCGGTGTGCGGGGTGCCACGGGTTTGCCTGTAAATCTCGAAGTACATTGATCGCTCCTTGCGATGACTGATAACGGCAGGTCAGTGACCTGCGAAACCAGAGTAGATGAGGTTTTTGGGCGGAGAGGTGTTGCAATGTCAGGAGATATTTCGAGGGAAAACCCTTGATTGGGGCGGCAGCCAGTAGATACGAGGGGTGGTAATTCGAGCTACGTGGTTGAGTAACTTTTCTTGTGAACGGGCTTATTTTTCTTACTTCAGCCCGTTGACGGTTCCCACGCAAAAAAACTGAACACCTTGCGGTGTCCAGACCATTGCGACTACTTGCGGCTCTGCTACCTCGCACCAAAATCGCCAAAACAAAACGACCAGAAACGAAAAAGCCCCGTATTTAGCTACGGGGCTTAATAAGATGGTCAGTCTGACCGAGAAGCCCTGCAGGTTTACGCCTGCAGGGCTTTTTCGTTTAGTGCAAAAGCATATTCTGGCATCGTCTGACAGCCCCTTCCTGATTTGTCCAAGCCCCTGGCGGCATCAGGCTTGGCCCCTAAGCTCTGCGACGTGCGGGGCGAAAAGGCCCTGACCATCGACAATCATGCGAACTCAAAAGGAGCCTCTCCAATGGCTAGAGATAAAGCAAAAGACGACAAACACTTCAACTGTACCCAACCCCATGAAGCCGACTACGTCGCAGGCCTTTACCCTCACGCGAAGGAAGAGGTCAAAACATTACTGGCATCCGCCTGCAAGGACAAAACCTTGCACAACTCCACACACAGGGATGTCTACGAGCTGATCAAGAGGAAACTGGGTTACTCGCAGCCGTAAGTTTGGCGGGCTAATACGAAGCTGCTCTGATTGAGCAGCTTCACGGCTGTTTTTAAGCTCCACCCCAATTGCACAGAATAGAGCTCAGCACCGCATGAACTCGTCAGGCATGTACCTCACGATCAAGAACATCAGCCACCCACTGATTAATGCTCTTGTTAGCGAGCTGTGCTTTAACAGCGACTGTTGCGTGAAGTGCTGGTGCGAGACGCAGGCTGAGGTTGCCCGAATAGGGTTTTTGCGGGGAGCGGCCGAGCTTGGCACACGTCTCCAGATAATCTGTGACGGCCTCTTCAAATGCTGCGCGGAGCTCGCTGACTGACTCGCCATGAAACCCAACGACATCCTTGATACCCGCGATGTGGCCAACAAACAGGCCGTCTTCATCGCTGTATTCGATCCGGGCGGCGTAGCCCTGATAATTCATAACGTTCACGGAATAACTCCTGCTTGTTCAAGCGGCATTTTCACATCCGGGACTCAGCTGTTTTTGTACGGCCACAAGAATATCGGCGGGACTCTCGGCGCAGTTGTAGGCAAAATCCGAGAGATGCGTACGAACGTACATCTGCTGTCTAGGTGTCGACGAGGCGGCCACCGGTAAATACCGACGCCTAGTACTTACTTTTGTAAGTGCCCCCCCTAAAAACGCACTAAAAAATCTACAGAAACGAAAAAGCCCCGTAGCTTATTCAGCTACGGGGCTTTTTCTATGTAATGGCGGAGAGATAGGGATTCGAACCCTAGGTACCGGTGAAGGTACAACGGATTTCGAATCCGTCCCATTCGGCCACTCTGGCATCTCTCCAACGGCGCGCATCATAACAACACTTTTGCCGGAAGCGAACCCCCAAAGCGAAATTTTTTCCGTGCTATCAGATGCTTGCGTCGATTAAAGCGGTACGCCCAGACGATTGGCGACTTCTTCGTAGGCTTCGATGACGTCACCGAGGCCCTGACGGAAGCGGTCCTTGTCCATTTTCTTGCCGGTGGCCTTGTCCCACAGACGGCAGCCGTCCGGGCTGAACTCGTCGCCCAGGACGATGGAGCCGTCGGAGAACACGCCGAATTCAAGTTTGAAGTCGACCAGCAGCAGGCCGGCGTCGTCGAACAGTTTGCTCAGGACTTCGTTGACCTTGAGCGACAGTTCTTTCATGCGAACCAGTTGCTCGGCGGTGCCCCAACCGAACGCCACGACGTGGGATTCGTTGATGAACGGGTCGCCCTTGGCGTCGTCCTTCAGGAACAGTTCGAAGGTGTAAGGGTTGAGCTTCATGCCCTCTTCGACACCCAGGCGCTTGACCAGGCTGCCGGCGGCGTAGTTACGCACGACGCACTCGACCGGGATCATGTCGAGTTTTTTCACCAGGCATTCGTTGTCGCCCAGCAGTTTGTCGAATTGAGTCGGCACGCCGGCTGCTTCGAGTTTCTGCATGATGAAGGCGTTGAACTTGTTGTTCACCATGCCTTTGCGGTCGAGCTGCTCGATGCGCTTGCCGTCGAACGCCGAGGTGTCGTTGCGAAACAGCAGGATCAAGCGGTCAGCGTCATCGGTCTTGAAAACCGATTTGGCTTTGCCGCGGTAGAGTTCTTCACGTTTTTCCATGATGGGCTCCGCTTGCTAAGTAGGTGGGCTAGGCGATGTGTCGCCAGTCGAGCCCTGAATCTTGATCGGCCAGTTGCAGCCAGTCCGGGTCGCACCCGAGGGTGTCGACAAAACATTGCCGGGCCAGCTGCGGCAGGTTGTTCTTGCTGCTCAGATGGGCCAGGACCAGGTGTTGCAGGCCTTGCCAGCCCAACTCGGACACCAGGAATGCCGCCTGGTGGTTGTTCAAATGTCCCAGTTCACCACCCACCCGCTGCTTGAGAAAGTACGGGTAGTGACCGCGAGCCAGCATGTCACGGCAATGGTTGGCCTCGATCATCAACGCATCGAGGTCACGATAGCCGTCCAGCACCTTGTTGCAGTACGAGCCCAGGTCAGTCAACAGGCCGAAGCGCCGCTCACCGTCACTGAACACATATTGCGTCGGCTCCTGTGCATCGTGGGCCACGGCAATGACGCCGATGCTCAGTGCGCCGATCTGCAGTTGCTCGCCGCCAGCCAGAAGGCCAGCCGGTTCAATCGGTTTGCGCATCCCGCGCAGGGTGCCGCGACTGAGGTAGACAGGCAGATTGTAGCGCCGAGACAGCAAACCCACGCCATGCACGTGGTCGGCATGTTCGTGGGTCACGAGTATCGCGCTCAACTGCGCCGGGTTCACACCCAGGCGCAGCAAGCGTTTTTCGGTTTCCCGCAAGGAGAAACCACAATCCACCAGCACATACGTATCAGCGCTGGCTATCAGCGTGCCGTTCCCTTGGCTACCGCTGCCGAGAACGGCAAAACGCATGTGATCAGCCCAGGTTGTCCTGAATCACGCTCAACACTTTGCGCGCCACGTCAGCCGGCGCCACGGTGTTGATGTTTTTCTCGACGGTGACCTGAACGGTATCGCCTACCTTGCTCAGGCGAACCTGATAACGCTCGGCACGGGCTTCAACTTCTTCCTTGTCCGGCTTGCTGCCGAACAAACCGCTGAGGAAACCAGGCTTCTCGTCTTTCTTCTCGGCTTTTTCGGCCAGGTTGATGTAGTACAGGCCCAGGCTGCGGTTGATGTCTTCAACGCGCCATTCGCCCTGCTCCAGCGCACGACCGACGCTCGACCAGGCACGATCCAGGTCGGTGCCGACGTTCAGAACCGGGTTGCCGCTGCCGTCTTCGCTCAGGCTGACACGGCTTGGCGCATCAAAATCACGCGAGGCCAGCATGGAGACCGAACCGCCCTTCTCCGACGTGCGGCTCATGCTTGCCAGCATGTCGTCGACCAGCGCCGCGTCCAGGCCAGTGTTGACCGAACGGTTGGTGAAGGCCACATCGGCGGTGCTGCCGGCAGGACGCTCGGCGCTGACCACATAGACTTCACTGGTGTTGCGCTGCACGCCTGGCTCGATACGGACCCGCACGCGGGTTTCGCTGTCGGCGCCGACACCGGCTGCGCTCAGGCGCTTGGCCATCGCTGCGGACAGTTCGTCGGAATGCTGCCAGGTGGTGGTGAATTCGCCGGTTTGCGGGCGCTGTTCATCCAGACGGAAACCGTTGTCCTGGAAGAACTGCACAGCCACTGGCCAGACTTCGGCTGGCGGGTTTTGGGCCAGGATCGATCTCGAATCACCGCTCTTCTGCAGCGAGTAGGCACTGGCATCGGCAGCAGCGGACAGCGGCTGTGGACGCGGCACGATGTATTCGCCCTTGACGGTGTCATCGGCCACGTTGCGCGGGATCGGCAGCAGCGGATCCAGACGCTTGGCAGTGCTGACGTCCGTTGGCAATTGCATAGGTGCAGTCTGTTGCGCTTCCAGGTAATCGCTACCACGGTCACGGAAATAACCTTCCGGGCCCCAGACCCATCCGCAGCCACTGGTGCTGGAGATAATCAAGGCAAGTGCGGAAAGTCCGGCCAATCGCTTCATGCGTAGTGCTTCCTCAATTAAACCAGTACGCCGGACTGGCGCATGGCCTGTCGCAGCGGTTCGTGACAGGCAGCGCTGAGCCAGGTGAGCGGCAGACGGATACCGTCCGGCATCAAGCCCATTTCATGCAGCGCCCATTTCACGGGGATAGGGTTGGATTCGATAAACAGGGTTTTATTGAGCGGCATCAGCTTTTCGTGAATCGCGCGGGCCGTGACGGCATCGCCTTTCAGAGCAGCGTTGCACAGGTCGGCCATGTCGCGCGGGGCAACGTTGGCGGTCACCGAAATGTTGCCTTTACCGCCGAGCAGGATCAGCTCGACCGCTGTCGCGTCGTCGCCGGAAAGCACCACGAAGTCTTCGCTGACGCCGTCGATGATCGCTTTGGCACGGGCCAGGTCGCCAGTGGCTTCCTTGATACCGATGATGTTTTTCACGGTCGACAGGCGGATCACGGTTTCGGTCAGCATGTCACACGCCGTACGGCCCGGTACGTTGTACAGGATTTGCGGAATGTCGACGGCTTCGGCGATGGCCTTGAAGTGCTGGTACAAGCCTTCCTGGGTCGGCTTGTTGTAGTACGGCGTCACCAGCAGGCAAGCATCGGCGCCGGCGGTCTTAGCATTGGTGGTCAGCTCGATGGCTTCGCGGGTCGAGTTGGCGCCGGTACCGGCGATCACCGGAATGCGCCCTGCAACCTGCTTGACCACGTAACGAATCACTTCGATGTGTTCGTTCACGTCTAGCGTGGCCGATTCACCTGTCGTGCCGACCGCCACGATGGCGTGGGTGCCGTTTTGCAGGTGAAAGTCCACCAGTTTGCTCAGGCTGTCCCAGTCGAGACGACCCTGTGCATCCATGGGTGTGACCAGTGCCACCATACTGCCCGCAATCATGCAACCGCTCCTGCCGGAAAAAGAGAGCCGTAATGGTACTGGCGCCAAGATGCTTGTACAAGCGAAGTACTGCGCTGCTGCCATTCCCCTTGGCGCTGCTTTTCGCTACCCTTCAGACTTTGATCGGTACTGACAAGCTCGTACGCCGGGTTTCAGCCTCCATTTTCGGCATCACAAGCCCCGATCCAGCGTTGCCACCCTTCGCTCTTGCCTTAATGGAGCACGTTGCAACCTTCCGGCTCGGGTTTTCTGAATTCGCATCCGCAGGCTCGCCCCCGGCAATAAAAGCCCGTAGAAGTATCGACCGCTCATCGCTTTAGGAATGCTGCATGTCCACCCCCACAGTTCGCGAACAATTCCTTGTCATCAGTGCCCTCGGCGCCAACCCCATGGAGCTGACTAACGTCCTGTGCCGCGCCAGCCATGAAAATCGCTGCGCCGTGGTCACCTCTCGCCTGACCCGTCATGGCGAGTGCAGTGCGTTGATCCTCGAGATCTCCGGTAGCTGGGACGCCCTGGCGCGCCTGGAAGGCAGCCTGCCGAGCCTCGCCAAGAAGCACGCCTTCACGGTCAACGTGGTGCGCAGCGCGGCGCTGGAGAACCGTCCCCAGGCCCTGCCGTACGTTGCCTATGTCAGCTCGGCTTACCGCTCGGACATCATCAACGAGCTGTGCCAGTTCTTCATGGACCATAACGTCGAGCTGGAAAACCTGACCTGCGACACCTATCAGGCGCCGCAAACCGGCGGGACCATGCTCAACGCCACGTTCACTGTGACCTTGCCGGCTGGCGTACAGATCAGCTGGTTGCGCGACCAGTTCCTGGATTTCGCCGACGCGCTGAACCTGGATGCCCTGATCGAACCGTGGCGCCCACAAAACCCAATGTAAGGAAGCTTTCATGGCCGTAGCCATCGACCAACCGGTTGCCGACTTCGAAGCACCCGCCACCAGCGGACAGACCGTCAGCCTCGCGAGCCTTAAAGGCAAGCAAGTGGTGATCTACTTCTATCCGAAGGACAGCACGCCAGGCTGCACGACCCAGGGTCAGGGCTTTCGCGATCAGCTTGATGCCTTTAAAGCGGCTAACACCGAAGTCTTCGGCGTGTCCCGCGACAGCCTGAAATCTCACGAGAACTTCAAGGCCAAGCAAGCGTTCACCTTCGAGCTGATCAGCGACAAGGAAGAGGCGCTGTGCCAGCTGTTTGATGTGATCAAGCTGAAGAAGCTTTATGGCAAGGAATACATGGGTGTTGATCGCAGCACGTTTTTGATCGACAAGAACGGTGTGCTGCGTCAGGAATGGCGCGGCGTGAAGGTGCCGGGGCATGTGGATGCTGTTTTGGCTGCTGCGCAGGCATTGAACAATGCCTGATTGTTTGGCGTCCTGTCGGACGCTTTCGCTGGCAAGCCAGCTCCTACAGTTGATCGAGCTGTCCAGACGGACGCTGCCTAATGTAGGTGCTGGCTTGCCAGCGATGAGGCCTTGCGCCTCACCGCAGAGTTCGACCGCTAAAGCAGAGGTGCCACCACCGGCTCCTTCCGAGGCCAGGCATCCAGCACGGCCTTGAACAGCGTCGCCAGCGGAATCGCAAAAAACACCCCCCAGAACCCCCATAACCCGCCAAACAACAACACCGCGCAGATGATCGCCACCGGATGCAGGTTGACCGCTTCCGAGAACAGCAGCGGCACCAGCACATTGCCATCCAGCGTCTGAATAATTCCGTAGACCGCCATCAAATAGATGAACTGATCGCTCCAGCCCCACTGGAACAACGCAATCAGCAGCACCGGCACGGTCACCACCACGGCCCCGACATAGGGCACCACCACTGACACGCCTACCAGCAACGCCAACAGTGCCGCGTAGTTGAGCCCCAACACGACAAACGCGATGTAGGTCACGCCACCACAGATGAAAATCTCAATGACCTTGCCGCGAATGTAGTTGGCGATCTGCCGGTTCATTTCGTGGGCAACACGGGTGATCAGCGCGCGCTCACGAGGCAGATAACCGCGAACCCACTGGCCGATCATTTCCCGGTCCTTGAGAAAGAAGAACACCAGGATTGGCACCAGCACCAGGTAAATCATGATGTTGACCAACAGCGGCAGGCTGGACAGCGAGAACGTCAGCGCCCACTGGCCGAACTTGCCGATCTCACCGCGTGCCGCCTCGATGGCCTGCAACACCTGCTCGTCGGACACCAGATGCGGATAGCGCTCGGGCAGCAGCAATAACAGTGATTGCCACTTGGCGAGCATGCCGGGCAACTCGTTGAACAAGGTGATCAACTGGTGCCAGAGCAACGGCACCACGACAATAATGAACACCAGCAAAACGCCCATGAACAAGGCAAAGACCGCTCCGACGGCCACCCCGCCCGGCACCCGCAGGCGCTCAAGTGTCACCACCAATCCCTGCATCAGATACGCCAGCACCATCCCGGCGAGCACCGGCGCAAGCATGCCGCCAAGGGTGAGCACGGCGGTAAACGCCAGAAACAGCAGGACCGCCAGCACCACCGCTTCTTCATCGGAGAAATAGCGCTGAATCCAGTCGCGTAACACTTTGAACATCAATAATCCTTAGAAACGAACGCAGCAATTTTCAGGCTTTTTTCAGCCAATAGCGGTAAACACCCGCTTCATCTTCTTCGCGAAGCAGCGTATGACCGGCCAAACGGGCAAAGGTGCGGAAGTCGCGCTGCGAACCCGCATCGGTGGCGATCACCTTGAGTACTGCGCCGCTGGCCATCTTGTTGAGTTCCATCTTGGCCTTGAGCAGCGGCAACGGACAATTCAGGCCGCTGGCGTCCAGTTCGGCGTCATGGGCTACAGCGTCGGTCATTGCGTTACTCCGGGTCAGGTGGTCGAGCGGCTTAGAATATCTGGTCCGAAGCGTACTGTCCGGCTACAGTAAGGTCTTTGTCGACTAAGGCTTTGTGCATGACTTTTTTGCGCCCTACCCTGCTGACGCTCGCTTGCCTGCTCGCCTCACCGGGCTTCGCCGACGACCTGCCGTCACTCGGTGACGCCAGTTCTGCAATCGTCTCGCCACAACAGGAATATCAGCTGGGCCGCGCCTGGCTGGCGCTGCTGCGCAGTCAGGTTGACCAGCTCAATGACCCGCAACTCAAGGACTATGTCGAATCCAGCGTCTACCGGTTGGTTGAGACCAGCCAGGTCAATGACCGGCGTCTGGAGTTCATTCTGATCAACAGCCCGCAGCTCAACGCCTTTGCGGCGCCGGGCGGGATTGTCGGAGTCAACGGTGGCTTGTTCCTTAATGCACAGACCGAAGGCGAATATGCCTCGGTACTCGCTCACGAACTGGCTCACTTGTCGCAGCGCCACTTTGCCCGTGGTGTCGAAGCGCAACAACGCATGCAGGTGCCGATGATGGCCGCACTGCTGGCCGGGATCGTGATTGCCGCTGCCGGTGCCGGCGATGCCGGGATCGCGGCCATTGCGGGCACGCAGGCGGCAGCGATTCAGGAACAACGACGTTTCTCGCGCCAGAACGAGCAAGAGGCCGACCGTATCGGCATCCTCAACCTTGAAAAAGCCGGTTACGACCCACGCTCGATGCCAACCATGTTCGAGCGGTTGGCGCGCCAATACCGCTTCGACGCCAAGCCACCGGAGTTCTTGCTGACTCACCCGGTGACCGAATCGCGTATCGCCGACACCCGCAACCGCGCCGAGCAGGCCAAACCCGGCGGCATTGAAGACAGCATGCGTTATCAGCTGATCCGTGCGCGAGTCCAGCTGATTTACGAAGAAACCCCAGGCCTGGGCGCCAAACGCTTCCGCGCACAGCTGGATGAAAACCCGAAAAACGACGTTGCGCGTTATGGCCTGGCGATCGCCCAGATAAAGGGCGGCCAACTGAACGAAGCACGGGAAAATCTCAAGTTGCTGCTGGCCAAGTCGCCGAACGAGATCATCTACAACCTGGCGCAGATCGATCTGGACATCACCAACAATCGCCTGCCGGACGCCCAAACCCGGGTGGACCGGATGCTCACTCAGTATCCGGGCAACTATCCACTGAATCAGGTGCGCGTCGATTTGCTGCTCAAGCAAAACCGGGCGCCCGAAGCGGAAAAAGCGCTGGAGAACCTGCTCAAAAGCCGTCCCGATGATCCGGATGTCTGGTACATGGTGGCGGAAACCCGTGGCCTTTCAGGCAACATCATCGGCTTGCATCAGGCGCGCGCCGAGTACTTTGCGCTGGTTGGCGACTACCGCCAGGCCATTCAGCAACTGGACTTCGCCAAGCGCAAGGCCGGGACCAACTTCCCGCTGTCATCGCGTATCGACGCCCGTCAACGGGAGCTGATGGAGCAGGAGCGCATGATCAAGGACATGATGGGCTGAGGCTTTTCATCAGGCATAAAAAAACCGCCTCTTTCGAGGCGGTTTTTTATTCAGCCGACAACCGGTTTATTCAGCCAGTTTGAAGGTGATGAAGCTGGCGCGATTCTGACGCAGAACCCGCATCGATACCGAGCGGTTCTTCGGCAGCGCCTTGGCGATATCGGTGAACTCCTTGGCGGAACCAATCGCCTGATTGTTCAGGTGAGTGATGACGTCGCCTGGCTGCAAGCCGATCAGGGATGCAGGACCGTCCTGAACTTCCTTGATCACCACGCCACCTTTGAGGTCGTAGGTTTTCTTCTGTTCGTCGGTCAGCTCGACCACGGAAACACCCAGACGATTGCTGCTGCGCTCGGTGGTCGATTTTGGCAGGGCATCCAGCTCTTTGCCCTCTTCAGGGATGGCGCCGACCGTCAGCTCGACATTCTGGCGCTTACCTTCACGAATCACTTCGAGGTTTGCCTTGGCACCAGCCTTCAGCGCGCCGACCAGATGCGGCAGATCGGCAGACATGACGATCGGTTGACCGTTCATGCTCAGGATCACGTCACCCACTTGCAGGCCACCCTTGGCCGCCGGACCGTCATCCTGGATCTGCGCCACCAGTGCACCGGCCGGTTTATCAAGACCGAACGACTCGGCCAGATCCTTGCTCACTTCCTGAATCACGACGCCCAACCATCCACGGCTGACCTTGCCGCCGCTTTTCAGCTGGTTGGAAACGTCCATGGCCACATCGATCGGGATTGCGAACGACACGCCCATGAAACCACCGGAACGGGTGTAGATCTGAGAGTTGATCCCCACCACTTCGCCCGCCAGGTT
Organism: Pseudomonas sp. BF-RE-25; assembly: GCF_019956105.1. NCBI lineage: Bacteria > Pseudomonadati > Pseudomonadota > Gammaproteobacteria > Pseudomonadales > Pseudomonadaceae > Pseudomonas > Pseudomonas sp. BF-RE-25. The sequence continues at coordinate 16,531 of NZ_JAHBDB010000031.1, read as the reverse complement.
GAACAGCGGACCACCAGAGTTACCCGGGTTGATCGGCACGTCAGTCTGGATGAACGGCACATAGTTTTCGTTCGGCAGGCTGCGACCGATGGCACTGACGATGCCTTGGGTCACAGTGTGGTCGAAACCGAATGGCGAGCCGATGGCCACGACCCACTGGCCAGCCTTCAGGTCCTGGGATTTACCCAGTTTCAGGACCGGCAGATCCTTGCCTTCGATTTTCAGCAGCGCCACGTCGGAGCGTGGATCGGTGCCGACCAGTTTGGCTTTCAGCTCACTACGGTCAGCGAGACGGACGAGAATTTCGTCGGCATCGGCGATCACGTGGTTGTTGGTCAGGATGTAGCCGTCAGACGAGATGATGAAACCCGACCCCAACGACTGGGCTTCGCGCTGACGATCACCGCGCGGCGTACGCGGTTGTGGCGGCATGCCGCGCTCGAAGAACTCGCGCAACATCGGCGGCAAGCCTTCAAGGTCTGGCATCTGCTGGCTCGACACTTTGCGGTCCGGCAGTTTCTGCGTGGTACTGATGTTTACCACCGCGGGCGAGGCCTGCTCGACCAGCTGCGTGAAGTCAGGCAACTCGGCCGCTTGTACAGCGACCGCCTGACCGAGCACCAGCACGGTGGCAAATATGGAGAGGTAAGACTTCAAGCGTGGTATCGACATACGGCTCCCGTTACGACGAGCATGGTTAAGCGATATGGAGCAAGGAACACCGGGAACGATACGCCGGTATTTTTGTTCCGGGAACAACAAACAAGGCCAGAGCCGAGGGGCTCTGACCTATAAAAAAATTCGGGGATATTTGCAAATTGAAATGCTCACCAAACATTTCGGTTTCAGCTCACTACTGGGTTGCAGTGGCATCGGAGCGCATGGACAGCGCAATCCGTTCAGCGGTACCTACCGGGATTTCACCGACGACGGTGACCATCATCTCGCCCTGAGGGGTGGTCAAGCGCCGGGATACAGCGACGGTTGGGCCCAACTGAGTGCGGGTATCGGTGACGGGGGCACCATTGAGCGGCTCAAGGAACACCGAAAAACGTGCGAGACCATCGTCATACATCAGGCTGCTGACCTGGGTTTTGGTCTCGGGATCCTTGCGTGAAGTGCTGCTGGTCAGCTCAAAGCCGGCAGGCAACCAGTCCGAATGCCACGTCTGCGCAGACTTGACGGCTGAAGCCTTGTCGCTGTCGAGGGTGATGGCTTTGCAATCCGGGCCTGCCTGCAAATCGTCGTCGGAGGGCAAATCGGAGGTATCCAGCTGCGTGAACTGGAACCGCTCCAGCAACTGCCCTTTCTCATTCAAAAGCAATGATTTGAGCGGCAGGCCGGTTTCTTTATCCAGATGCAATTCAAAACCGTAGCGATGTTGATCGCGAGGCGTCAGGGTAACGATGACTGCCGCACGTCCGGCCACACGCGACTTGCCGATGACGGCAAGGTCGTACCAATTCTTGAGCTTCTGTGGATCGAGTGTACGAGCAGCGGAGTTGGGGGAATCCCCAAGCCCTGCAATCAGAAGGCCGCTGACGCATTGAGTATGCCCATCAATGCGCACAACTTCCTGAGCCTGGCCGTCGAGCTGGAGTAAACGCTCATGGACCTTGCCATCCTGGACGCGGTGCCAGATGTTGTGGGTAGAAAAACTACCGTTTCGCTCGTAGACAAAAGTACCGTGAAAGCTTTGCTGCTGCTCGGCCTGGCCAAGACGGGTCAACCAGTCTTGTGCCTCATCGGCATGGGCTGGAACAATGAACCAGCCACTAAGCAGAAGCGAAAGTAGAGGTATGGCGCGCATGATCCTCCTTAACGGTTTTCCAGGCTCGCTGCACGAGCGTAAGGCAGAGCGCTCTCAGTACCTTTCAGTGCAGCCTGTTGAGCATGTTGGCGCAAGTAGCCTGGCAAACGCTGATCGTGCCAGCCCGGCTGAGCTTGCAATACGCCGTTGGCCATAGGACCAGTGGCTTCCGAGCTCTCATTATAGCCTGCCAAAACAGCTGGACCCTTGACCTGAGGAACGGCCAGACCCGGTTGAGTGGAGTGCTGAGCCAACTCGACACCCGCGATCTCGTCCTGGTTGTACAGACGAACACCTGCCAACACGGCGACGGTAACCGAAGCGGCTACAGCGAGGCGACCCAGGCTGCGCCATGGACCACGGGAGACTTTCGCCGGTACGGCTTCATCAGCCAGCGCAGCAGAAACGGCCGCTGCAATGTCCAGACGTGGAAGCAGCAGATCCTTGTGCATCACTGCCCGAGCGATTTGATAACGAGCCCATGTATCACGGGTTTCAACATCGTCAAAGGCATTCAATACCCGACGCAATTCCAGTTCGTCCGCTTCGTTATCCATCACTGCGGACAGCGATTCCTGCAGGGCTTCACGACTCATGGCGTTCCTCTCTTGGCTGTCGCCGCTGTCTCAGTTTTCCTGCAACAACGGCTGCAGGGCTTTATCGATGGCCTCCCGAGCGCGGAAAATCCGGGAGCGCACGGTACCCACCGGACACTGCATGACTGCCGCAATGTCCTCGTAACTCAGACCATCGAATTCACGTAAAGTTAAAGCCGTACGCAAATCTTCCGGCAGTTGCTGAATGGTTCGATGGACGGTGCCTTCGATCTCATCCCGCAGCAATGCACGCTCAGGCGACTCGAGATCCTTGAGGCCATGATCGCCATCGTAGAACTCTGCATCTTCGGAACTGACATCGCTATCCGGCGGCCGACGGCCGCGTGAAACCAGATAGTTTTTCGCCGTGTTGATGGCGATGCGGTAAAGCCACGTGTAAAACGCGCTGTCCCCGCGAAAATTTCCAAGCGCACGGTACGCCTTGATAAAGGCTTCTTGTGCCACATCCTGGGCTTCATGGGTGTCGTGCACGAAACGCACGATCAACCCGAGAATTTTGTGCTGGTATTTCAGCACTAGCAGATCGAAAGCTCGCTTGTCGCCGCGCTGAACGCGTTCGACCAGCTGCTGATCCTCTTCCTGGGTTAGCATGAACTCTCCTCGATAAGCTCGGAGGAAGCTTGCATAACTAAACGACCAGACTTGCAAACATAGACTCGGGCTTTTCGCAAAAGTTCTCCCCCTCCAAGCAAGTTTCCTGCGGGCTCTGATTTGGCACGCACGAAAAGCGCAGCTCGGCATAACCCGGCTGCGCGAATAATCTTGTCATCGGATTCGCCGGCAAGGATCAAACCGCAATCCTGCATTGAAGCCGACACTGTCCCTTGATTCAGGCAACGGTCTATTGATCTTGGGCCTTTGGCAAAAGTTCCAAATATTTATAGCTGTGCAAGACCGACATTGTGCAACCGTGAATGGAAAAAGACTGTTAAATCGACGATACAGTCTTCTTGTCGCCGAACCGGTCGGAAAATCATCCGACGAAGCGTCAAGTCTTTTCCGTCACAGTAGTTTCACAATGCCATGTGACCTCGGCTATTGTGCCGCTCCCCCCCTCTATATACTAGTGCGCTGTGTGGCCGCCTTGACTCGCCGTTCCGGGAGTCATGCGCCAACCCCGACCCGGGTCGCTTTGAGCGGAATCCTGAAATGAGCCAACAGTTTCAACACGATGTTCTGGTGATTGGCAGCGGTGCTGCCGGTTTGAGCCTTGCGCTGACCTTGCCCGATCATTTGCGCATTGCCGTACTGAGCAAAGGCGACCTCGCCAATGGCTCGACCTTCTGGGCCCAGGGCGGTGTCGCTGCCGTGCTGGATGACACCGATACCGTTGAATCCCACGTCGATGACACCTTGAATGCCGGCGGTGGCCTGTGCCACGAAGACGCCGTGCGCTTCACCGTCGAGCACAGTAAAGAGGCCATTCAATGGCTGATCGATCAAGGCGTGCCGTTCACCCGCGATGAACAATCCGGCACCGAAGATGGCGGTTTCGAGTTTCACCTGACCCGCGAAGGCGGTCACAGCCATCGGCGCATCATTCACGCAGCCGATGCCACCGGCGCAGCGATTTTCAGAACCCTGCTCGACAAAGCCAGACAACGGCCCAACATCGAGTTGCTGGAACAGCGGGTCGCCGTCGATCTGATCACCGAGAAGCGCCTGGGCCTTGAAGGCGACCGCTGCCTCGGCGCCTACGTGCTCAACCGCGGCACCGGGGAAGTCGACACCTACGGCGCACGCTTCGTGATCCTCGCGTCCGGCGGTGCCGCCAAGGTCTACCTCTATACCAGCAACCCCGACGGCGCCTGCGGTGATGGCATTGCCATGGCCTGGCGTTCGGGCTGCCGGGTGGCGAACCTGGAGTTCAACCAGTTTCACCCGACGTGCCTGTATCACCCGCAAGCCAAGAGCTTCCTGATCACCGAAGCCCTGCGCGGCGAAGGTGCGCACCTGAAGCTGCCCAATGGCGAACGCTTCATGCAGCGTTTCGACCCGCGCGCCGAACTGGCGCCACGGGACATCGTCGCTCGGGCCATCGACCATGAGATGAAACGCCTGGGTGTCGATTGCGTTTATCTGGACATCAGTCACAAGCCGGAAGCGTTCATCAAGACGCACTTCCCGACGGTGTACGAGCGCTGCCTGGAGTTTTCCATCGACATCACCAAGCAACCGATTCCGGTGGTTCCCGCGGCGCACTACACCTGCGGCGGCGTGATGGTCGATCAGCAGGGCCGCACCGACGTGCCGGGGCTGTATGCAATTGGCGAAACCAGTTTCACCGGCCTGCACGGCGCCAACCGCATGGCCAGCAACTCGCTGCTGGAATGCTTCGTTTACGCACGCTCGGCAGCGGAAGACATTCTTGAGCAACTGCCGCAGGTTTCGATTCCGGTCGCCCTGCCCGTCTGGGATGCCAGCCAGGTCACCGACTCGGATGAAGACGTGATCATTGCGCACAACTGGGATGAACTGCGGCGATTCATGTGGGACTACGTCGGCATTGTGCGCACCAACAAGCGCCTGCAACGTGCGCAGCACCGCGTGCGGCTGTTGCTGGACGAAATCGACGAGTTCTACAGTAACTACAAGGTCAGCCGGGACTTGATCGAGCTGCGTAACCTGGCCCAAGTGGCGGAACTGATGATTCAGTCAGCCATGGAACGCAAGGAAAGTCGCGGCCTGCATTACACCCTCGACTACCCGAACCTGCTGCCGGAGGCGCTGGACACTATTCTGGTGCCGCCCACCTACGCCGACTGAACGTGAGCCGAACCCGCAGGCGTCGGTGCACATCCGCCGCCTGCGAATCCCTGGGCACACAGATCGCCCGGACCCGACGCTCGCCCTGCAGGCGAAAACGCAGGACTACGACCAGCGGCAGCGCGAGGCTGTCCGGCCGTAGCTGAACCGCCTGCCAACCCGCCACCTGATTCCACAACTGCCAGCCATCCGCATCGCGACGCAAGCCGCGAAACGCCTGTGGGTGTATCAGCAAAATCTGGCGTGGCAATGCCCAAACGCCATGAGCCAGGCAGCAAACAGCGCCGAGCAAGCTGGCCCAGACCGGTATGGCAAGCAGAAACAACGCACCCAGCGCGAACAGTTGGGCCAACAGATACGCCGCCAGCAACTGCCGTGAGGCATGCCAGCGGCATTCGAACGCATTACTTGGGCTGGACACGATCCAGGATCATGCGAACCATGCGCTGCAGCTCCGGATCTTCCGACTCGGCGCGCTCCATGAACCAGCCGAACATGTCCTGATCTTCGCATTCGAGCAGCTTGCGGTAGCAATCGCGGTCGACATCATTGAGGTGCGGGTAGACCTCTTTCACGAACGGCACCAGCAACACGTCAAGTTCAAGCATGCCGCGGCGGCTGTGCCAGTAGAGGCGATTCAGTTCAACATCTTCGACCATGGAGCGCTCCTCAAATAGGCGGCAAGTATACAGCCCCGGACACCATCGAACAGTCGGCTTTGGTCGGGCACTGTCGACCTTTTGTGAACTACCCATTTCATGGGCGCCCCCTTATGATGTCCCCCAGACTCTTTTACCCTGCGATCTCCCATGGCCGATTCTGCTTTTTTCTGCACCCTGTCTCATGAAGGCGTTCTCGCGGTCCGCGGCGCGGATGCCAGCAAATTTCTGCAAGGCCAACTGACCTGCAACCTCAATTACCTGAGCGACACCCAGGCCAGCCTCGGCGCGCGCTGCACACAGAAAGGCCGGATGCAATCGAGCTTCCGCATTCTGCTGCAAGGTGATGGCGTGCTCATGGCCATGGCCACCGAGCTGCTGGAGCCGCAACTGGCGGACTTGAAGAAGTACGCGGTGTTCTCCAAATCGAAATTGACCGATGAAAGCGCTGCCTGGGTCCGCTTCGGCGTTGACCATGGCGATGCCGCCCTGATCGGCCTGGGTCTCGAACTGCCGGCGGACACCGACAGCGTGGCGCGCAATGACGGGCTGATCGCCATCCGCGTTTCACCGGACCGCGCCGAACTCTGGGTTGCCGCCGATCAGGCCGACGTCATCAAGGGCCGGTTATCTGCTTTGCTGACCGAGGGCGATCTCAATCAATGGCTGCTGGGCCAGGTCCGCGCGGGGATCGGCCAGGTGATGCCGGGCACACGCGAATTGTTCATTCCGCAGATGCTCAATCTGCAGGCCGTCGGCGGCGTGAGCTTCAAGAAAGGTTGCTACACCGGCCAGGAAATCGTTGCGCGGATGCAGTACCTGGGCAAACTCAAGCGCCGCTTGTATCGTCTGAAGCTGGACGCCAGTGCATTGCCTGAACCCGGCACGCCCTTGTTTTCCCCGACACACGGCAGTTCCATCGGCGAAGTGGTGATTGCCGCGCACGCCGGACAAAACATTGAACTCCTGGCCGTCTTGCAAGCCGAAGCGGCGGAAGGTGGCGAAGTCCATCTGGGCGCGATCGAAGGGCCGGCCCTGCATCTGCTTGACTTGCCTTATGAACTGGATCGCGATCGCGAGATCCAGCGTTAACAGCAGTACTTGTTGCAACACCCTAGAGAAAAGAAATGAGCGATTTGGCGGATAAGGTCCAACAGGATTTGGTTGAGGCCATCGATAACGATGACCTGGTTCTGCCAACGTTGCCGGAAGTGGCCCTGCAGATTCGCAAGGCCGCTGAAGACCCGGAAATAAGTGTCAGCACCCTGAGTAAAGTGATTGGCCGTGATACGGCGCTGTCGGCGCGCCTGATCAAAGTGGTCAATAGCCCGCTGCTGCGCGCGACCCAGGAAGTCACTGACTTGCACACGGCAATCACGCGCCTGGGCGTCAATTACAGCAGCAACCTGGCCATCGGTCTGGTCATGGAGCAGATTTTCCATGCGCGCTCTGACGTGGTGGAGAAAAAGATGCGCGATGTCTGGCGCAAAAGCCTGGAAATCGCCGGGGTCAGCTACGCGCTGTGCCGCAGTTACACGCAGCTCAAGCCCGATCAGGCGGCGCTGGGCGGACTGGTGCATCAAATTGGTGTACTGCCGATCCTGACCTACGCCGAAGACCACTACGAGCTGCTGTCGGACCCGGTCAGCCTGAACCATGTGATCGACCACATTCACCCGCTGCTCGGCGACAAACTGCTCAGGGTCTGGGAGTTTCCGGAAATGCTGGTACAGGTGCCGGGGCTGTATCTGGACTTCAAGCGCGAGTCCGAGCGCGTCGACTATGTGGATCTGGTGCAAGTGGCCAGTTTGTATTGCCACAAGGACACCGACCACCCCATCGCCCGTATCGACCCGCTCGGCGTGCCGGCCTTCAAGAAGCTGGGAATCGACCCGGAGAATGAGTCGATGTGCAGGGATCTGGAAGAATCGCGGTCGATGTTTTACTAGCGGAAACCGCATCGTACCCATCGCGAGCAGGCTCGCTCCCACACTGGATCGATGCAGCACCATAGATCCTTGTGGGAGCGAGCCTGCTCGCGATGGGGTCAGCCCTAACAGCGCAAAACTACCCCGCGATAAAACTCACCCGCACCTTCAACCCCGCCTGCTCGCCATCGTGCAGGCTGATCTGTGCCAGATGCGCGCGGCAGATCTCGCCGACAATCGCCAACCCCAACCCCGACCCGGCCACCTGCTGGTTGCGCCGATAGAAGCGCTCGAACACCCGATCACGCTCTTCCAGCGGAATCCCCGGCCCATCATCCTCGACCTCCAGCACCGCCGGCGCCGAAACCCGCAGGATCACATTGCCGCCGGGCGGCGTATGGGCCAGCGCGTTGTCCACCAGATTGCTCAACAGCTCGTTCAGCAGCGTCGGCTCACCGCGCAGCCACACCGGTTCGTCGGCTTCCAGCGCCAGCGCCACGCCGCGGGCATGGGCCAGCGGCGCCATCGCCATGCCCAGTTCCCGGGCCAGCTGACTCAGATCGAGTAATTGTGCACCGCCCTCGGCAATCGCCCGGGCACCGTTTTCGACACGCGCCAGCGACAGCAATTGGTTGGCCAGATGGGTCAAACGATCCGTGCCTTGCGCTGCCGTTTCCAGCGTGTTGCGCCAGGTTTCGGGTTCGCCCGAACGCAAGCCGAGTTCAAGTCGCGCCTTGAGCGCCGCCAGTGGCGTGCGCAGTTCATGCGCAGCATCGGCAATGAACTGCGCCTGACGTTCGAACTGCCCGCGCAGACGCTCGGTAAAGTGATTGAGCGCACGCACCAACGGCCACAATTCTCGCTGCACCTCGACCAGCGGCAGCGGCCGCAAGTCATCGGACTGGCGCTCTTCCACCGCCGTGCGCAAGCGTTCCAATGGACGCAACGCCGCACTCACCGCAAACCACACCATCAGCAACGCGCCGACCGCCAGCATGCCCAGCCGCAACAACGTGTCTGCCGCCAGGCTACGGGCCATGCTGACGCGTGCCTCGTCGGTTTCCGCCACGCGAATTTCCGCCATGCCGTTCATGTTCGGCTCGCTCACGGGCTTGAGCAGGCTGACCACCCGCACGTTCTGCCCCCGATACGTCGCGTTGTAGAAACGGGCAAGCGCCGGATAGTCATCGGTGCGCGGCGTTCCCGGTGGTGGAGCGGGAAGGTTTTCGTAGCCGGAAATCAGGTTCTGGTGAATGTCGTTGACCAGGTAAAAAATTCGCCCGGCACTGTCGTAGGCAAACGTATCCAGCGCTACGTAAGGCACATCGGCACTGAGGGTTCCGTCACGCTGGGACACCCCGGCGGCGATGGTTCGCGCCGAAGCCAGCAAGGTCCGGTCATACGCGGTGTCGGCGGCTTCGCGACCATTCCAGTACGCGCTCAATCCACTGGCCAGCATCAACACCACCAGCAACAGCGCGAGGTTCCACAGCAACCGCCAGCGCAGGCTGCTGGGCTTATGCATCGCGGCTTTCCAGCAAATAGCCGAGGCCGCGGAACGTCACGATGGCGACCGGTTGGCCGTCGAGTTTCTTGCGCAAGCGGTGGACGTAGATTTCGATGGCGTCGGGGCTGGCTTCTTCGTCGAGACCGAACACCTGGGCGGCCAGTTGTTCCTTGCTCATCACCCGACCGGGACGCGCAATCAGCGCTTCGAGCACCGCTTGTTCGCGGGATGTCAGGGTCAGCAATTCATCGCCGAGGGTGAAGCGTCGGGTGTCCAGATCGTAAGCCAGCACACCGCAGGTCTGCTGCCGTTCGCCGCCGAGCACACTGCGACGCAGCAAGGCTTTGACCCGGGCTTCGAGCTCGGTCAGTTCGAACGGTTTGGCCAGGTAATCGTCAGCGCCGAGGTTCAAGCCATGCACGCGATCCTTGACGTCGCTGCGGGCGGTCAGCATCAGCACCGGCAGGTTCTTGCCCCGGGCCCGCAAGCGCGCCAGCACCTCGAAGCCATCCATGCGCGGCAGGCCGACATCGAGGATCGCCATGGCGTATTCCTCGCTGCTCAGCGCCAGGTCGGCGGCCACGCCGTCGTGCAGCACATCCACGGTCAGCCCGGTGCTCTTGAGCGCCTGGGCGACACTGTCGGCGAGTTGCAGATGGTCTTCGACGAGCAGAACACGCATGGATCTTTACCTCATTCAGGGATGTTCGACGCCATTCTTTGGCGCGGAGTTTACAGCCGCATCCGCCGCTGTGAAGCCCGAAAACCGTGAAAGTCCGCTGAAAGGTTAGTGAAAGGTTCGACCGTTAGAGTCGGCCCACGGATGGTTTCGACTGAAAGCCATCGATCGTGCTTTGAAATGTAGCTCCCGAAAAACGCCTCGATGCGTTTTCGCCAATAAGAACAATAACGAGGTACTTCGCCATGCTGTCCACACAGCTCCAGGTTTGCCCGCCTCATCTCTTTTTTCAATTCCCGTCGTTTACGTTTGTCAGCGCCATCAACGGCTGCGCGACGCGAAACTGCCGCACCTGAAACATCCCCAAAAACAACAACTCCCGTGGAGACAACAATGAATCGATCACTGCGCCGTTTCGCCCTCGCCGCCAGCTGCATGCTGTTTGCCGGCCAACTGATGGCCGAGCCCAAGCGCCCGGAATGCATCGCCCCGGCCTCGCCCGGCGGCGGTTTCGACCTGACCTGCAAACTGGCGCAAAGCGCGCTGATGAACGAGAAACTGCTGAGCAAACCGATGCGCGTGACCTACATGCCCGGCGGTGTCGGCGCAGTGGCGTACAACGCGGTGGTCGCTCAGCGTCCGGCCGACGCCGGCACGCTCGTGGCGTGGTCCAGCGGCTCGTTGCTGAACCTGGCCCAGGGCAAGTTCGGTCGTTTCGATGAAACCAACGTTCGCTGGCTGGCAGCGGTCGGCACCAGCTACGGCGCCATCGCGGTTAAAAGCGATTCGCCTTACAAGACCCTCGACGATCTCGTTCAGGCGCTGAAGAAAGATCCAAGCAAAGTGGTGATCGGTTCCGGCGGCACCGTCGGCAGCCAGGACTGGATGCAAACCGCGTTGATCGCCAAGGCCGCCGGGATCAACCCGCGCGATCTGCGTTACGTCGCCCTCGAAGGTGGCGGCGAAATCGCCACCGCTCTGCTAGGCGGCCACATCCAGGTCGGCAGCACCGACATCTCCGACTCCATGCCGCACATCCAGAGCGGCGACATGCGCCTGCTGGCGGTGTTCTCCGATAAGCGCCTGGACGAGCCGGAAATGAAAGACATTCCGACCGCCAAAGAGCAAGGCTACGACATCGTCTGGCCAGTGGTTCGCGGTTTCTACCTCGGGCCAAAAGTCAGCGATGAAGACTACGCCTGGTGGAAAGACTCCTTCGACAAACTGCTGGCTTCCGATGATTTCGCCAAGCTACGCGATCAGCGTGAACTCTTTCCGTTCGCCATGACCGGCCCGGAACTGGACACCTACGTGAAGAAACAGGTCGCGGACTACAAAGTGCTGGCCAAAGAGTTCGGCCTGATTCAGTGATCGCCTCTGTCTAGCGGCTGCGGCCCCGTTCTGCGGGGTCGCGGCACAGGAGTTCCCCATGCTCGTACAACGCATTTTCGCATCGGTGCTGCTGCTGGCCTGCGCCAGCCTGGTGCTGATGGCCTGGCCCTACCAGGCGCCTTTTTCCTACGAACCGATCGGCCCTCGCGCCTTCCCCTTGCTGATGCTGGGGCTGATGGGAATGGGCCTGATCTACATGGTGTTTCGCCCGTCCCCGATTAAACACTCCGAAGAAGACCCGCCGCTGGACCGTGAAACCCTCCACAAGATCGGCCGCTGCGTGGTGCTGCTGCTGGTGTTCGCCGGCCTGTTCGAACCGTTGGGTTTCATCCTCAGCAGCATTTTGATCGGCATTCCGATGGCGCGCCTGTACGGCGGACGCTGGTTGCCAAGCGCAGTGATCATCAGCCTGATGAGCATCGGTCTGTACCTGCTGTTCGACAAAGTGATGGACGTGCCGCTGCCTCTGGGCCTGCTCGACGTTCTGGAGAACTGAAATGGATACGCTTGGTTATTTGAGTCACGGCTTCGGCGTCGCACTGACCCCTTACAACCTGGTCACCGCACTCAGCGGCACGCTGATCGGCACCGTCGTCGGCCTGCTGCCCGGCCTCGGTCCGATCAACGGCGTCGCGTTGCTGATCCCGATTGCATTCGCCCTCGGGCTGCCACCGGAATCGGCACTGATCCTGCTGGCTGCTGTTTACCTGGGTTGCGAGTACGGCGGCCGGATCAGTTCGATCCTGCTGAACATTCCGGGCGAAGCGTCCACCGTCATGACCACCCTCGACGGCTACCCGATGGCCCGTCAAGGCATGGCCGGTGTCGCGCTGTCGCTGTCGGCGTGGAGTTCGTTCATCGGCGCCTTTATTGCCACGTGCGGGATGGTGGTGTTCGCGCCGATCCTGGCGAAATGGGCGATTGCCTTCGGTCCGGCGGAATATTTCGTCCTGATGGTGTTCGCGATTGTCTGCCTCGGCGGCATGGCCGGTGATCGACCGCTGAAGACCTTTATCGCGGCGCTGATCGGCCTGTTCCTGTCGACCGTCGGCATCGACGCCAACAGTGGTGTCTACCGCTTCACCGGCGACAACATCCACCTCACCGACGGCATTCAGTTCGTGGTGTTGGTGCTGGGCCTGTTCTCCATCAGCGAAATCCTGTTGCTGCTGGAAAAAACCCATCGTGGCCAGGAAGCGTTCAAAGCCACCGGCCGCATGATGTTCAACTTCAAGGAAGCTGCGTCGGTGTTCTGGGTGAACATGCGGTGCGGTGTGCTGGGTTTCATCATGGGCGTTTTGCCTGGCGCCGGTGCAACACTTGCCAGCGCCGTGGCCTACATGACCGAGAAACGTATCGCTGGCCCAAGCGGCAAATTCGGACAGGGCGACAAGCGCGGCCTGGCCGCTCCGGAAACCGCCATCGGTGCTGAAGCCTGCGGCGCGCTGGTGCCGATGCTGACCCTGGGCGTTCCCGGTTCGGGCACGACGGCGGTGATGATCGGTGCGTTGTCGCTGTACAACATCACGCCGGGCCCACTGTTGTTCCAACAGCAACCGGACATCGTCTGGGGCCTGATCGCGTCGTTGTTCATTGCCAACATCATGCTGGTGATCCTCAACATTCCGATGATCCGCATCTTCACCCGCATCCTCGCCGTACCGAACTGGGCGCTGGTACCAATGATCGCGATCATTACCGCCATCGGCGTGTTCGCGGTGCATGCCACCACCTTCGACCTGTTCCTGATGATCGGCATCGGCATCTTCGGCTACATTCTGCGCAAGCTGGATTTCCCGTTGTCGCCGGTTTTGCTGGGCTTCATTCTCGGAGGTTTGATGGAACAGAATCTGCGCCGCGCACTGTCGATCTCCAACGGTTCGCTGGAGATTCTCTGGTCGAGCGGGATCACGCTGGGTGTCTGGGCGCTGATCGTGGTGATGTTGCTGGTGCCGATCCTGCGGATCTGGCGCAAACGTTCGGTCGCTCGTCGCGCGGTCGCCGATGTCTGATCGAACACCCTTCAAGGCCTGGTGGGGTACGCCGCTGGTCGGCGCGCTGGGCGGTTACCTGGCCAGCCAGATCGGCTGGCCACTGCCGTGGATGGTCGGCTCGTTGCTGGCGATCATCCTCGTGCGTTGCCTGACGCCCTGGCAATTGGCCGAAATCCCTGGCGGCCGCAAGGTCGGCCAGTGGGTCGTCGGCATCGGCATCGGCCTGCACTTCACCCCGGTGGTGATGGAGCAGGTGTTGAGCCACTTTGGCCTGATCTTCTTCGGTGCGTTGATCACCAGCCTGTCCGCCGTGGTCGGGGTCTGGTTGATGCGCCGCACCGGTGAGGATCGCGCCACCGCATTCTTTTCCAGCATGCCCGGCGGCTCCGGGGAGATGGTCAACCTCGGCGCACGCAATGGCGCGGTGCTCAGTCGCGTAGCGGCCGGGCAAAGCCTGCGGGTGCTGGTGGTGGTGCTTTGCGTACCGGCGGCGTTCAAGTATTTGCTGGGCGACGGTGCACCGGTTTTTCATCCGACGGCCGTCAACTGGTGGTGGCTGGCCCTTCTATTTCCGGCGGGCGCCTTGGCAGCGTGGATTTGGGAACGTTTGCGTCAACCCAACCCGTGGCTGTTCGGGCCGTTGCTGGTGAGTGCGGCGGTGAGCATTGGTTGGGATCTGCACATTGGTTTGCCCAACGGCGGTAGCCAGATTGGCCAATGGCTGATCGGCAGTGGATTGGGCTGCCACTTCAATCGACAGTTTTTCCGGCGTGCGCCTTCGTTTATGGGGCGGACGTTGATTGGTACGGTGTTGACCATGTTGATCGCCACGGCGGCAGCCTTGGGATTGAGTGCGCTGACACATCTGGATTTGCGTTCGCTGACCCTGGGCATGATGCCCGGCGGGATTGCGGAGATGAGCCTGACGGCGGAGACCCTGCAATTGTCGGTGCCGCTGGTGACGGCGATGCAGGTGATGCGGTTGTTGTTTGTGTTGTTTCTGGCGGAGCCGTTGTTCAAGTATTGGAATCGGAATCCGGATTCGGTCTGATAGACCGAGTCGCTCCCTTCGCGGGCAAGCCTCGCTCCTACAGGGTTTGTGTCGTTTGTGAATTATATGCTCGACACAAATCCTGTAGGAGCGAGGCTTGCCCGCGAAGCTTTTTAGACTGGCGGCAACCGCCAATCAATCGGCGTCTCGCCATTCTGCTCAAGAAACTTGTTGGTCCGGCTGAAGTGCCCGCACCCGAGAAACCCGCGATAAGCGGACAGCGGTGACGGGTGCACCGACGTCAGCACCAGATGCTTGGTCGCGTCGATCAGCTTCTGTTTGCTCTGGGCATGGGCGCCCCACAGCATGAACACCAGATGCGGTTGCTGTTGGCTGACCACTTCAATGATCCGGTCGGTAAAAAACTGCCAGCCCTTGTCCTTGTGCGCATTGGCGTTGGCGCGCTCGACGGTCATGGTGGTATTGAGCATCAACACGCCCTGATCGGCCCAGCTCTGCAGATAACCGTGATTGGGAATGTCGATGTTCAGGTCGCGTTTCAACTCCTTATAGATGTTCACCAGCGACGGCGGCGCCGGCACGCCCGGTTGCACCGAGAAGCACAATCCATGGGCCTGGCCTGGCCCGTGATACGGATCCTGACCGAGAATGACGACCTTGACCTTGTCCAGCGGCGTCGAGTTGAGCGCGTTGAAAATCATCGGGCCCGGCGGATAAATCTCCTTGCCGGCCGCACGCTCCTGTTGCAGGAAATCGCGCAACTCTGCCATGTAGGGCTGGTCGAATTCGGCACGCAGTGCCTCCTTCCAGCTCGGTTCGAGTTTGATACGGTCGTCAGCAGTCATGGTTACATCCGGCAAAAACAATGGGGCGAACCCTAGGAAAGCCCATCACGCTTGTCAATTGATCTGACGCAGATCCGGCACTTTCCTGCATTGCGATCATACTGAACGCTCAAATTCCCGATCGAGGTCACGATGAATCTGCACTTCGAAGAACTCACCGGCACCGATGGCGCCCGCATCGGCGTTGCCAGCCTGGATGCCGAAAAATCCCTGAACGCCCTGTCCTTGCCAATGATCAACGCCCTGCGCGATCAACTGGACGCTTGGGCCAAGGATCCGCAAATCGTCTGCGTGCTATTGCGCGGTCATGGCGCCAAGGCCTTTTGCGCCGGTGGCGAAGTGCGCAGCCTGGTGGAAGCCTGTCGCGCGCACCCCGGCGTAGTGCCCCCGCTGGCCGCAACTTTCTTCGCAGCGGAATACCGGCTGGACTTCAGCCTGCACACCTACCCGAAACCGCTGATCTGCTGGGGTCACGGTTATGTACTCGGCGGCGGCATGGGCCTGCTGCAGGGCGCGAACATCCGCATTGTCACCCCGAGCAGCCGTTTGGCGATGCCGGAAATCAGCATTGGTTTGTATCCGGATGTCGGTGCCAGTTGGTTTCTGTCGCGCCTGCCCGGCAAGCTCGGCTTGTTCCTCGGCCTGACTGGCGCGCACATGAACGGGCGCGATGCGATCGATCTGGGCCTGGCCGACCGCTTCCTGCTCGATGAACAGCAAGAAGAGCTGATCGAAGGCTTGCTGCAATTGAACTGGCAGGAACAGACGCCGATGCAGCTCAACAGCCTGCTCAAGGCCTTGCAGCAAGAAGCGCTGGCGCAAATGCCCGAAGCGCAATGGCTGCCGCGTCGCCAGCAGATCGATGAACTGCTGGACGTCAGTGATATACGCTGCGCCTGGAAAGCCATCAGCCAACAGCGTGATAGCACGGACTTGGTACTTAGCCGCGCGGCGCGGACCCTGAGTGAAGGTTCGCCGCTGACCGCTCATCTGGTCTGGCAACAGATATCCCGCGCCCGGCATATGTCGCTGGCTCAGGTTTTCCAGATGGAATACACCTTGAGCCTCAACTGCTGCCGGCATCCGGAGTTCAGCGAAGGCGTGCGTGCGCGGTTGATCGACAAAGACCAGAAACCGCATTGGCATTGGCCTGATATCAATCACGTGCCGGATGCGGTGGTGGAGGCGCATTTTCGCAAGGTCTGGGAAGGTCGGCATCCGCTGGCGGATTTGTAAGGTCACAAAACGAAATGTGGGAGCGGGCTTGCTCGCGAAGGCGGTGTATCAGGCAGAATTATGTTGCCTGATACACCGCCTTCGCG